>JAZRLL010000157.1:0-1299 GCA_045646745.1 Christensenellaceae bacterium | reverse complement strand
ACAATACCTGCATTATAAGAAACTTTACCGTTTTTTTCAGAATTGTTTTGTTTATATATCGCCATAATACACTCCTTAAATCTAAAAATTTAGATTAATTAATATTTATTATAAATATTATAGCATAAAAATAAAAATAGTGTTAGTGTTTTATTGCATATTTTTTATTTAAAAATTAATATTTTAATCTTTTATACAATTTATTGTTTATAAATAAGGAATTATATTAATATTTTCGGAATCAATTTGAGATTCGGATACGAGTAAACTATAAATTCTAATCGCATCAGTTTGGTCAAATTCACTATCTTTTACGATAACGCTAACGTTTGGCGAATCTAAATTCATAGAAACTACTACTTCTTCATAACCGTAGGCTTTAATTAAAGTTTCAAGTTTAAATTCCTTTTCAGTTAAAGCCGTTAATTGAATTTTTTGCTCTAATGCGTTTTCTTTAACTTCTGAGCCGTCTTCACTTTCAGCAATAATTTTGTCTAGTTGTAAAATTTGTTCGTTGCGTTGTGCCGAACGTTGTAAGCGATATTCTGAAAAATACGCGGTTGAGGTTGAATCACCTAATTCGCTTGTGCCTGATAACACAAAGTTAAATACGGCGGTTATAGCAAGTAATGCTATCATACAACTTAAAATAATTACTTTTTTCTTTTTACTCATATAAACTCTCCTATTTCATTTTTAAAATTCTTATATTTTCGGAAGATACGCTTAGCGTAGTTGTTAAAACTTCCGTTATTGCTATTTTTACGTCTAAAATATCAGCTCCACTGCAAACGACTATAACTCCTTTGATTTTTGGCGAATATTCTTTTATTATATACGGTTTTCCTTGAACCATAACAACGCTTTCGGTTGTCGTTTTAACGCCGTTTTCAGTTTTAGTAGTTACGTTTTTTAAAACTTCTTTTTCACCGTCGTCCTCAACGGTTATTAACACGTCGCAATCACCTAAATTGCTTATATTTTTTAATAAACTTTCTACCCTTTTTTCTAAAATAGATTCATAATTTGATGATGAAACGTCTGATGAACTGCTCGTACTAAATAACGATTTGTTATTAAAAAACATTACTAGCGCAATTATGATTAGAATAAAAACTAAAATATATTCTAATTTAAAAAACTTTGAAAATCCGTTGTTTTTAGGTTGTTTTTGAATCTTCGTACTCAATTTCTATCTCCGCATCATCTAAATACAAGCGTTCTAAAATTAGTTTTTTTGCGTTTTCTAATTTATTTATATGCTCGTTTTCATTAGATATAACTTCATTTTTTATTTTA
>JAZRLL010000156.1:0-5504 GCA_045646745.1 Christensenellaceae bacterium | reverse complement strand
AAGCCACCACCTATAACAACAGCCGTTTTAGGGTGTTTTTGTTCTACAAAGCCACGAATTTTAAGCGTATCTTCTACGGTGCGAAGGGAGAAAGTCCTTTCGTTTTCAGTATAGAAATCGGGCAAAATCGGTTTAGCACCGGGTGATAAAATTAGTTTGTCGTAGGTTTCAGTAAAACTCGTTCCTGCTTTTAGGTCAGTTACGTGGACAGTTTTATTTTGAAGGTCAATATCGGTTACTTCGTGATTAACTTTTGCCACGATTCTAAAACGGCGGAAGAAACCTTCGGGAGTTTGAAGTGTCAAATCTTCCTTATCTTCAATAACGCCACCGATATAATACGGCAAACCACAGTTTGCGTATGAAATAAAGCCCGAACGCTCAAAAATAATAATTTCTGCGTGTTCGTTAAGTCTTCTTATTCTTGCTGCGGCAGTTGCACCACCTGCAACCCCACCCACGATTACGATTTTCATAACTCATATCTCCTTTATTATATTATAACTTTTTTTGCCACTTTTTTCAATTGTTTTTGGATATTGCCTTTAAAAACAAAAATCTTTACTTTTAAAAGCCGATTTAGCCAAAAAGTAAAGATTTTAGATGTTTTGTTAGTTTACAAGTAAAGATTTAGTCAATATCTAGTAGAATATTAGTAAATGGTTTTTAACTAATGTAAAAATAGTATTTATTAATGCAGGTTTTAGTTGTCAATGCACTCTTCCTTGTTTCCATCAAAAACGAGCATATCTTCAATATTTACGATATCTCTAATAGTTTCGGATATTGCGATACCATCAACAATCAAATCTTCCATTAATGAACCATCAAATTTGTATAATTTATTATTTTCATCCGTTATAACCATATTCCAAGTGCCTACGTCAGTTGCGTAACAACAAAGACCAGTATCTATCCATTTTGAAATTAATTCAAAAATTAGATATGCAGATTTTTCGCCTATGTTATTTATAATTAACCTACTCCTTGTGCCAATATATTTATAACCATAAAACCAAACTTTTCCAGTTTTTGCGATTGTTAAAACTTGCTCAACTTCATCTTCTGCTTCTGGTGCTGGTCCATAGCAAATATTATTTGATTTAATTTTAATTTTTTTTATTTTTATATTCATATCATATTTCCCTTTGCTCTATTATACCTTTTTTTGCCACTTTTTTCAATTGTTTTTTATTTAGGGGTTGAAATTTGCCTCTTCAAATGACTTATAAGTGAGGGGGTAAATAAAAACATTAAGGAGGTGAGCCTATGTGCTAACTAAAAAGGCAAAGTAGATGTGCCTATAAACACTCTGCAAAAAATAAAATTGCAATTTAAAAACACACTCAACCGAGTGTGTTTTTTATGTAAAAACCTGTGTTTAGCACGGGTTTTTTGCTTTTATTGAATAGTAAAGTTTACGTCCATATCACCGGTCGCAACGATATAATAAGTGGTTGCAGAACAAGAGAAACTAAATTGTTTACCTGTTCCCGACGCTACTAAATTAGTAAGTGCAGAATTAGAATATACGCTTATGGTTAAATTCTCACCCTTTTCTAATGGAATTACTCTTAAAGTACCGCTTGACGACGCCGTGTACTTAAAGTAAGTTTTATCAGTAGAGTACGCCGTTTCGTCAACGACAACATTAAGTGGAATATATATAGCGTTATTAACAGTTTTTCCTATTTCAATAGCAGTTTCACCACTTTCACAATCTTCACTATTTACAGGTGCAAAGGTTGTTGGGTCAAACGCTGGGTTCTTAGAAATAGCAGAACCAAACGTATCGTTATCGTAATAAGCAGATTTTGCCGAACCTAATACCGTTTTAACGGCAACCCACTCTTGAACTTTTTCCCCTTTTTCGTCAACCGCATCTTGATATTCTATCCTTGTTCTATAAATAGGATATACCCTTTCGCCCGTAGGATATTTAGCATTACCCCACCACAATAAGCCAGACTCACCCAAGTCGCAATTCGTGGTGTATAGATATTTAACGTTAGTATCGTTTTGTGGAGAATATACCATAAAGGTAAGATTTGCCGCTTCTAAACCGAATATTGCATGCATTTCTTCACTATCGTAGAAGTCCATACTACCAAAAGTGTATTTACGCTTTGATATACGGTCGTTAATTTGTTCGCTTAACTGAGAATCAGGATTATTTAAACCTATTCCAACCAACTTACCGTTAGAGTCTGTCATCGTACCATTTACAATATTATCTATTAATACTTTGTGATTTTCACCAACTACGTCGTCTGGTAAAATTTCCGAGCCTTCCCATGGGAACAATTGAAATTGAATTGTTATTTCTTGAGGGTCTGGCGACTCTTCAGCGTAAATCCACGACGCAAACACGCCGGTTATTGAAAATAAAAGAGCAACGATTATTATAAGCGTTACTATTTTTATGCTTTTAAATACGCCCATACCGTTACTCTCCTTTGTTTTTAGATTTTTTCAATAAGTTCAATAGCCCATCTTGCTTGTCTATCAGACGTTATTTTTACTCTCATAGGGTATTTTTCATACGCCTTTTTATTTGATACATTAATAAACTTGTATTTAGTGTTTTTAAATTTCTTAGGCTCTAACGCTAAATAAAGGTTAAGCGTTTTACCTATCATTTTAAGTTTAGCAACGCTTTTGCTTTTAATTTTATAAGTTATTTGCTTTTTAGCGCTTATTACCCTTATTCCGTCTAAACTTAATAAATATTCGTTTATTTTTCTAAACCAAGCCCTAGTTTGCTCTGAACTTTCAAGCAATTTTTGCTCTAAAGTTTTATCGCTCCCTTTTATTGTTAGAAGTTTACTTAAAGCGTATAGATAAAGACCATTTTTATTAGCAATTTCAGTAATTAACTCACAAGTCCACTTTGCTTGACGCTCTGACGTAACTTTTACGCACAATTGATAATCTTTATAAGTTTTATTCGTAGCCGTATCGTAAACGTACTTAGTCTTTTCATACTCACTAGGGTTAAGGGCCAAATAAACTGCTAAAGTTTTACCTCTAAACGCAATTTTTGCAATAGGCGTTCTGCCCTTTTTATAAGTCTCGCAAGATTTGCTTTCCCATACCTTTAAACCCTTAACTTTATAAAGGTGCGTTATTATTTGATTATACCTTTTAATAACTTCGTAAGACGCTACGTTTAATTTTTGTTTAAACGTTAAACTCTTTTTGCCCTTTAACGAGTGATACCACTTTTCTTCTGTAATAGTGTTTTCTTCTTGACTATCTTCAGTATTTATAGTCTTCTCTATAATTTCTTGCTCGGTAGGCTTTTCTAAAACGTCACTTGTAACAGCCGTTTCGCTACTTTCTAAATCTTGTTCAACGGTAGGCTCTACGTAAAGGCAAGTTTGTGCGCTAACGCCACCTTCGTTAATAGAAATTTGATTATCTACTTTAGCATTGTCGTTAGAAATTAAACCCATAGCAATAAGCCTTAACTTCTTTTCTTTATTAAACTTCTTTTCCAAGAAAGGCATTACCAAAAAGGCAAAAACGATAAGCATTATGCAAAGAATACCCGCCGTCGTTTGCATAAATACAACAATACTTCCAACGAAAGGAATTCTATTTCCCCTATATATACCTTTCATTTGAGAATATTTAACGGGGAACTTATCCGAAAACTGAACGTTATCACCTTGCAATAAGAAATAACGTTCGTTAGGGTGCTTAGAATTAGGCTCTTCAATTTTTACTATACGGTGTATAACAAGGTTATTATCAACTTCATATAAAACTATGTCGTATAGTTTAAGGTCTTTTTCATCTGGGAGTTTATGCACTAAAATTAAGTCGTACACTTGAAGTTGGTCATTAAGGCCGTTTTCAAAAAGATAAGTGTTTTTTTCATATTTTTTCGACATTGAAGACGTTGTAACTACTTTTAAAGAAGGCGTATCTCCTACGACGTTATCTTTTAAAACCCCAATTGCGATAGAACCAATAAATATGGCAAGCATTACGACACAAGCAACGATATGGATAACCAAATTGATTATCCCTACGATTACAGGCTTCTTTTTGCCATTATTTTTTAAATATTCAGTTTTAATTTTCTCGTCTTCTGCGCCAATGCGCGTGAGTTTAAGCGTTTGCTTTGTTATTATAGCAATAGTAGTAGCAAATAGCGAAACTAAACCCACGTACACAATTAGACACACAACGAGAGTGTACGAATCAATTTGCATTTAGACGCCTTTTAAAAAATGAATTTTTATACTTATCTTGCTACTTCTTCAACTAGAAATTTAATATTGTGGTGACCTGCTAATGCTGCTGTAAACGCTGCGTGTTGTGCGCTTGTATCAAGTATAAATGGTTTATTAGGGTCGCCTAATTGTAATAAACTAAGAATATCACTACTACTTAAAGTCCAAACGAAAGTACCGTCGCTATTTTTTGTGTAAGTACCAACTTCTCTTTCGTCTGAAGTGTCAGGATTATCGCCTGATTTACCAACTGCAGGGCTACAAACCACACCTGTAGTGCTTATAATTGTAATGTCCTCTCCGTCAACTTTAAATGTTGCGGTACTTTCAACGATAGGCGTTAATTTGATATGTATACCATTTTCTTTAGTATCCGCACCAGCAGTTTCACTAGGCTTGAAAGTAATAGATATAGACCCTTCACAAGTAAGTACTGCTTTATATCTTGTTTCATCAGTTAAATCGTCGTCAATAGCAACTTCTACTAAAGCGCCAATGTCTAACGTACCAGATTTACCTGAAGTTTCAGGTGCTTTAACTATTACGCTAAGTGCTGATTCCGTCTTAGCGTCTGGAGCGCCGTCATCGTAAATCCAAGCAGCGTATACGCCACCGATGGTAATCATAATTGCCATCATAATAAGTGCTGTAATTTTTTTCATAATTTTTTCTCCTTAAAAAATATAAGAATTAAATTTTTTTTCAATTTTCATTGAACTTATCTTAAGTATACATACTTAATCTATAAATGTCAACCATTTTTTAAAAAACTATTATTATAGCCATATATTGGGCTAATTTTACTTAATTTTAACAATTTATCGGCTATTTGGCACTTTTTGGGTTTAATTGCTTTTTATCTTACAATTGTTTTTTAAATTATATATTATCTATTTCTTTTTGCGACAATACTTTTTCGCCTTGCATACACTTTTGAATTTTTCCACAATGATTAACTACCTTATAAATTGGAATTTACTTGTTTGATTTGTAATCAATAATTCCTATTATACCCAAAACAACAAATGCTATGGATAAAACAAGAATCACAATCCATCTTGCCATATTTTCGCCACCAAATCCTAGAATTACAAATGATGTAACCGTGGCAAGTCCAACGATTAGTTGAAATATTGATGCGAACAGTTGCCATTTGCTTTTCATAATATCTATCTCCCATAAAATTCTTATTTATCGGTGAGTCCATTATATCACATAACCTAACCAAAATCAAGAAATTTTTAAGCAAATCAAAAAGTGAAC
>JAZRLL010000155.1:0-10445 GCA_045646745.1 Christensenellaceae bacterium | reverse complement strand
CATAGAATCTTGCCAAGACGAAGCCTTAAACACGAGTCTTGACGGCAAGTTAGATTTAATAGGTCCGTCAATAATATCGGCAGAAGGTCTTTGTGCGGCGAGTACTAAATGAATACCAGACGCCCTTGCCTTTTGAGCAATAGCACAAACTTTTACGCCCACGCCCTTTTTATCTTGAAGCATAATGTCGGCAAACTCGTCAATTATAATAACGATACGGGGCATAATTTTTTCTCCCCTTTCCTTTGCCTTGGTGTTATAGTCTTTGATATTTTTTGACCTTGACGCTTGAAGAATTTTATATCTTTCTTCCATTTCGTTAACTGCCCACGTAAGCATTGCGTTAGTAGTTGGAACATCCTCAATAATATCGCCGAACATCATATGCGGAATAACTTTAAAAGGCTCTAAATCCACTCGTTTAGGGTCAACTATAACGAACCTAAGTTCTTGTGGGCTATACCTGCTTATTAAACTTAAAATCATAGTGTTTAAGCAAACGCTCTTACCCGAACCCGTAGTTCCAGAAACAAGTACGTGTGGCATATCCGCTAAATCTAAACTTATTGGTCTACCGATAACGTCTTTACCCAAAGCAAACGTTAAAGTGTTAGGTTTTGCATTTTGAAAATCACTTGACGTAACGATATCTCTAATACTAACCACTTCTTGGATTTTATTGGGAACTTCAATTCCCACGTAAGAAGTGTTAGGAACGGGAGCAATCATTCTTATTTCGCTTTTTGCGGCAATTCTAAGATTGATGTCGTTTTGAAGTTTAACGACTTTGCTCATTGGTATATCTTGTGGCACTATAACGTCAAATCTAGAAACGGCTGGACCGTTATAAACGTTAGCAATTTCAGTTTCAACGCCGAAAGTTTTCAAGGTTGATAAAATTCTTTCTTTAACTTCTAAATTGAAGATTTCCAATTCGTATTTAGTAGAAGTCGTATCAACACTTTTAAAAATTGATAAAGGCGGTGCTTTATACCTATAATTTGAAGGCATATTTTCAATAATTTTTTTATTATCTTTAACCTTTTCAGCCTTCGGTTTTACAGGTTCAACGTAAATTTCTTCGTCTAAATTTTCTTGTGTTTCTACGCTGTTTTCTTCAATTTCAACGTCGGCATCGTCTAAAACGTCGCCCATACTATAATCTTCAATGAAATTAGATTGAGAATTATTATCGTTTTCTTGATAATCGTAAGGCGACGACGCTTCGCTTTGGTTTTCAATTTCAACTTGCAACTCGTCTTCCTTTTCGTCGTTAAAAATAAAGTGCGGAATTGGATTTTCTTTGCTTATTGGCGAAGAAACCATATCGCTATTATAATCGTTAACCACGTTTTTCTCGTAAGAAACAGGTTTTAAGTTCACTTCTTGAATAGGCGACCTATACTGACTTGAATAAGTTGAAGAATTTCCAAACAAAATACGCCTTGCTTCTTCTTTTGAAGGCCCGTTTATATAAGGACTTTCTTGTTCTTCGTAATCGTTATAGTTGTTTCTGGTATTTTGATTGCCGTATAAGTTATATCCCAAATTTTGTTGCGGAGTATAATTTCGCCTATTGTCGTAAACGTTATTATCAGTGTTATACCCGTTTAGGTCTTGCCTTGCATAGTCGTTTTGATTATATACGTAATTGTTTTGCGGATATTGTGTTTGGGTGTTTGTGTTTATCGTGTCGCTTGAATTGTTTTCTTTATTTTGATTTTCATCAGTTTTTTGGTTTTTAGCCTTTTTGAATTTATCAAAAGCAATCACTAAAATAAGTAGGATAATTGCAGATAAAACGGTTATTGCTCCAACGAAGGTTAAATATTTAATCAACGGATATGAAATTAGCGAAAACAAAACTCCGCCAACAACGACTCCACTTAAACCTTTACGCCCGCTTATAAATGCATTATACAAATAATCCGAGTAAGAGTTTGGAGATTGTAAATTAGTTATTATTGTAAGAAGACATAATACGCAAAAAAGAAGTGTTGTTAAAATTAATATTTTCTTCTTTCTTTGTTTGAATTTTGGTTTTTTGCCAAATAAGAGCATAAAACCAACGCAAAAAAGAGTAAACAAAAACGGGTATGCAAAATAACCGAACATACCTAAAAAGAAATATTGAATTTCAGCCCCCACTTCAAAAAGTACGTTTTGCCCAAAAATTAAGCAAAGCATAGATAGAAGTGAAAATATAATAATACTAACGCCAAAAAACTCTATCGTAAAAAATTTATCGCCGTTATCTTTACCCTTAATTCCGCTACTCAAAACGCTCTCCTTTAAAAATTAACCTTTATAGGTTAATTATATCACAATAATACAATTTGCGCAATGCTTATTTTAACCCTTTTACAACTTTTTTATCACATTTTTAAAACCTAATAAATTTAATACACGAAAAAAGGGGCTTACTCGCAGTAAACCCCAAATTTTATTCGGTTATTATTTGTTTATAACGTTAACGATATCTTGAACCGTTTTAATGTTTTCAGTATCTTCTTGAGAAAGAGTAATACCATAATCTTCTTCAAGAGTCATAAGCATTTCAACAAGGTCAAGAGAGTCCGCTCCCAAATCTTTTAAAATATCGCTATCTGGTTGAACTTTATCGGCAGAAACGCCTAATTTTTCAACTAATAATTCTTTTACTTTTTCAAAATCAGCCATAATTTTCTCCTTTTGCATTAAGTTTTATTAGATTATATCAAAACCTATAAAATTTGTCAATATTAAATTAAAATTTCATAGTTAAGGCAATCCTTTTTTTCTTAACGTCAACGCTTAAAACCTTAACTTTCACGCTATCGCCCACTTTTACAACGTCAGACGGGTGCTTTACAAAATTATTAGATAACTCTGATATATGTACGAGTCCGTCTTGATGTACGCCTATATCTACAAACGCACCAAAGTCAATAACGTTTCTAACTACCCCGTTAATTTCCATACCTTCTTTAAGGTCTGTAATCTCTAAAAGGTCAGCCCTTAAAACAGGCTTTGGTAAACTATCACGAATATCCCTTCCCGGCTTTAAAAGTTCTACTATAACGTCTTTAAGCGTATCTTCTCCTAAACCGCATTTTTTAGATATCGTGCTATAACCCGCTTTTTCTATTTGTTTTGGAAGATTTACTAAATTCCCGCTAGAAATATCTATATCGGTATAACCAAATTCTTTTAATAATTTTTTAACACCGCTATACGATTCTGGATGAACGGAAGTGTTATCCAAAATATCTTCGCCGTTAACGACTTTTAAAAAGCCCGCACATTGAGTAAACGCCTTTTCGCCAAGTTTTTTAACCTTTAAAAGTTGATTCCTGTTTGTGAACTTTCCGTTTTGCTCTCTATATTCAATAATGCTGTTTGCAATCCCTGAATTTAAGCCAGCAACGTAAGAAAGTAAAGATACGCTTGCAGTATTAAGGTCTACGCCTACTGCGTTAACACAATCTTCTACCGTTCCATTTAAAACTTGGGATAGCCTTGCTTGTGGCATATCGTGTTGATATTGACCGACGCCTATTGATTTAGGGTCAATTTTTATAAGTTCGGCAAGCGGGTCTTGGAGCCTTCTTGCTATTGAAACGGCGCTCCTTTCAGAAACGTCGTAATCTGGAAATTCCTTTGCACCAAGAGTAGATGCAGAATAAACCGACGCTCCTGCTTCACTAACTACCGCATAACAAACTTTTCCTGCGTAATCTTTAATTAAGTTTGAAATAAAGATTTCAGACTTTTTAGAAGCCGTTCCGTTTCCGATTGCAATAACTTCTACGTTGTGTTTGTTAATTAATCTTTTTAACTCTACTTTTGCTTCTTCAATCTTTTTATCGTTGTCTAAGGTTGGATAAACTACCGTTTTATCTAATACCTTACCCGTTTCGTCAACTACCGCAATTTTACAACCCGTTCTAACGCCGGGGTCAAACCCCATAACGACTTTCCCTTTAAGTGGGGGTTGCATAAGTAATGGACGTAAATTAACTTCAAACATTTTAATTGCTTGTTCTTCGGCAATTTCGGTTAAAACGTTTCTAACTTCCCTTTCAATTGAAGGTTCTATAAGCCTAGCGTACCCGTCTTCAATCGCTTCTTCTACGTAAACTTTGCTTGGGCTATCCCCTTTAATATAGAAACCTGAACAAAGACTAATAGCAAAATCATCGTCAATTTTAATTTTCACCTTTAAAACGTCTTCTTTTTCGCCCCTATTTAAAGCCAAAACCCTATAAGATTTAATTTGAGTTATAGGTTCTTGAAACTCTTTGTACATATCGTAAACGCCGGCTTTTTCTTCGTCTTCTAACGCTTTTTTAGTAAAAGAAGAAGAAACTACACCAAGTTTTAAAAACATTTTTCTTAATTTTTTACGAAGTTCAGGGTTATCACTTACTATTTCCGCTATAATATCTTTTGCTCCGTTAATCGCATCTTCAACCGTCAAAACGCCCAATTCTTCATTAAGATATTTTTCGGCTTCAACAAATGGTAAAAGGCTTTTATCTTGAATAAGTAAAGCGTCTGCAAGTGGAGATAAACCTTTTGAAATAGCAACGGTAGCCCTAGTTTTTTTCTTGGGTTTAAAAGGCCTATAAATATCTTCTGCTTCCGTCATCGTTTGAGCGTTAGATAACGCCAACGCAATCTCATCAGTTAACTTGCCTTGTTCTTCTATTGACTTTAAAATTTCGCCCTTTCTCTTTTCTAAATTCCTTAAATATTCAAGTCTGTCTTTTAAATTTCTTAAAACTTGGTCGTCAATATGCCCCGTTAACTCTTTACGATACCTTGCAATAAAGGGAACGGTGTTGCCCTCGTCTAATAAATTAACCACGTTTATAGCGTGCTCGTTTTTTAAAGAAAATTCTTCGGCTAATTTTTTAATAATATCCATAATAACACCTTAAATTTTATTCGTTTTTTTTATTATATTTTTTATTTATTTTGATGTCAAGTCTTTTTATTATTTTTAACTTTAAAATATTTCATATTTTACCTTTTAAAAAAATCGTATGCGTTTTTATAAAATATTTTGTCAATTTCTACGTTAGAAAACCCCGCTTTTAATAGTTCTTCTTTAAAAAAAATCAAATCGCTGTACGATTTTAAATTTTTAACTAAATTATCCGTTCCGTTAAAATCTGAACCAATACACAAATTATCAATTCCAAAATTATCGCAAAAATAACAGACGCTTTTAACTAAATCATTAATAGTTGCTTGTTTCTTAGATAAAAAATATCCAACGAAAGTTAGCCCGATTATCCCCCTTCTTTCAACTATTTTTTTAATCTCTAAACTCGTTAAATTTCGCTTGTGTTTATACAAAAAATCAAAGCAAGAGTGAGTGTTTATCACCCTTTTAGCATTTTCACAAACGTCTAAAATTCCCTTTCTTGATAAATGTGAAGTGTCAACTACAACCTCGTTTTCGTTCAAAATTTTAATCATCTCTATTCCTTTATTTTTAAGCCCCTTATTTTCGTTAACACCAAACCCGTACTCGTTTTCTTCATTATAAGTTAAAGATATGCACAGTGGATTTAAGGAAAATAAAAGGTCTAAATCTAAATCAGGATAGGATATGTCTTCAAAAGAAATTTCAAAATTTTTTAAATTTAAATTTTTAAAATTTTTTACTAAATTATAGGCGTCATTAAAGGTTAAATTACCCTTATAAACGGCTGAATTTACGATAATTTTATTGTTTATATAATTTTTATAATCAAAGTAGTTTTCAGTTAAAAAATCATTGTGTAAATCAAAAATTCTCATACTAAATTGTATGAGAACTCTTTTATTATTGATAATCTTTTGAAACGTCTACCCACCTGATAAAATTATCCGAATATTTTTCAAGTTCGCTATACGTTAGTTCAATGGCGCTGTTTGAAGAGCCACACGCAGGGAAAATCGTAGGATATTTTTTAAGTGAATTATCTAAATAGACTTCCACCCCGCTATTTAACGCAAACGGACACACTCCGCCGGCATCGTGCCCAACAATTTCGCCAACACTTTCAAACGGTATCATTTTTGCCTTTTTTGAAAATTCCGCTTTATACTTTGAGTTATCAATTTTAACGTCGCCCGTCATTACTATAACGACGTATCTATCCCCTAAATCAAAGGACATTGACTTTGCTATTCTACCCGCTTCCGTATTCAAGGCTTTTGAAGCGAGTTCAACCGTAGCAGAAGACACTGAAAACTCTAAAATTTTATTTTCTATACCAAATTTTTTAAAATAATTTCTAACTTTTTCAATCATAATTAAAATATTAAATAATAACAAGCACCTAAAATTGCAGGGAGCATATTTGCAATCTTGATTTTCTTTATTTCTAAAACGTTAATACCTATCATAAGCACGAAAACTCCGCCAATTGCAGATAATTGTTGCATAAATAAAGTTTCTGCGATTAAATAGTCGCCAACAACGGTTGAAAGTAGTGCAATCACGCCTTGAATTAATAATACGGGAATAAAAGAGAACATAACCCCTATTCCAAACTTAACGGCAAGTAAAAAGGCAACTATTCCGTCTAAACACGCTTTTATATAAAGAGTTTTATTATCGCCAAGACCTGCTTGTATGCTTCCGTAAATAACCATGGCGCCAACGCAGAAAATCATAGTTGCTTGTATAAAACCTTCGGAAAAATAGTGTGTTTTTGAATCTTTATTTTTAGGAATTATTTTATAATAGCCTTTTTCAAATAATTTACCTAAATTATCAAGTCCGTTTGAAATTTTAAGAAGTTCACCTATTATGCTTCCGACTGCAAAACTAATAATCATTACTAAAAAACCACTGCTACTAACCGGATTAATAGCATCTGCAAGGCCTATTGCAATAAGGCAAACGCCAAGTGCTTGCATAACTAAAACTTCTATTTTATCATTAATTATTTTTTTGAGAAAAATGCCTAAAATTGAACAGACGATTATTGCTACTGAATTAACGAGTACACCTAACATAAATCACCTGATTTTTTGTAAAGTTATATTTTCCCCATCGCTTTTTATCATAACGACGGTGTTTATAGAATTATCAAAATTTACCGCTCTAACGGATAAATCTTTGGTCGTTCTAAAAAGTTCTAATAACCCTTTTTTTGCTTCTTCTTTTCCACAAGAATAGCAATCAATTATGCCTTCAACCGTATCAAAATTTACGGTTGAAGTTAGCCTTGAACCACCGAACAAGTCTTTTGCCTTTGCAAAAAACTCAACTGAACAATATTCGCTTTTTAAATATTTAGTTGCGTGAATAACGACAGAATCAATATCCGTAAGTTCAAAATGCGCATTTTGATAACCAAAAGTTAAAACGATTTCTTCATCTTTTACGTAAATTACTAAATCGTTTCCGTTTATATCGTTTACAAATCCCACTACTAAATCGTTTCCGTATTCTACTAACACGGGAGAAAATTCTTTTAATAACTTTTCAATTTTACTTGCTATATTTGCTTTATCCATATTAATTTAACTCCGTAAAAAAGTTAATTGCCGACTCTATACATTTATCGTATATTCTTTCGCTTTTAAAATCAAATTCTAAACAATAATCACAATTAACTGCCCCATCTTTTAAATCGTTTAAAATTTTATTTACTTCACAATCTCCCATACCTAACGAAACTACGATAGTTTTATTTCCGTTTATATCGTCAAGCGAAAATTCATTTGGGTTTTTAACCAATTTTCTATCTTTAAGGTGAACGTTTGACACGTACTCTTTTAACGCTTGTAAACAGTTATAAGGATTTTCGTTAACTAAATAAAAGTTTCCAATATCAAACGTTAAACCCAAACCTTTAACGGCTTTTAAATAACCTAAAAGGTTATTTAACTTTGAAAAAGGACTATTTTCATAGCCGAAATTTTCAATGGTTATTAAAACGTTAAAATTGCTTGCGTATTTTACTATTCTTCTTAAATTTTGTATTATATTTTTTTCTTTTAAGTTTTCGTCTAATTTAGTTACTAAAAATATTCGTTTAATATTTCTATTTGAACAAAAATCAACTATTTCCATCTCTTTTGAAAAGTTGTTTTTAACGCTTAAATCTGAAAGGTAATAAACGGTATTTATTATAAATCCCGCACTTATAATTTGAGAATAGTATTCATTGTTTATAGCCTTATCGTAACTAATATCAAGTGCGGAAACGCCGTTGTTTTTTAAAATAGTTAAAACTTCTAAAAGCGGTTTATTTAGTTCCTTCTTAATAGTTAAAACGTTTTCAAAATTTATTGCTAATTTCTTCATACTTATAAAATATATTTATTAATCTGCGTTTTCGCCTTCATCATCAAAACACTCAACGAATCTTGCCATAAACGACGGCTCTTCGTTAAACATTTCTAAATGATTAGTAGTTCCAAATTCGTTAAGTCTAAAAATAGCCTTACCCTTTTCCCTTTCTTCACTACACAAGGTAGTTATGCTTGAAGGTTTTTTAACGGTATAGTTAGATAACGCTATTGGGGATACATTAATTAAAAATGAAAGCAAATGCGCTTCTAGACCAAAATGGCACACGAAACAAATAGTATCGTGATTAGGATTTATTACTTCAAAATACCTACCATTATACCTATATCCGTGTTTTTCTAAAATTTCACAAACGCCGTTTTTAAGGTCATAGAACCTTTTTTTAAGTTCTTCACAATTAAATCCGTCAACGTTTATCCACTCTTTTTCATCAAACAGTTTATCATCACTATTTAAGTAGGACGGTCTTAAATCCCAATTTAAGTGATTTTTAGCATACGGCAAATCTACTTCAACGTAAATTTCCTTTAAAAAATCGCAATAAGTAATTGGAAGGTCTTTTTTATACCTTAAAATTCCATCAGCAGTATAAACCGCTCTATTAAGTGGAGAGCAGTAAATATAATCTACTTTTTTATCCTTTAAATATTTACCTAATAAATCTGCTTCTTTAAAACCTTTTTCGGTTAAAGTGTTATTTTCATAATCTGGCTCTGCGTGTCTAATAATTTTAATTTCCATAATCTTAATAAGTAAAAACGGGGGAAAATCCCCCCGCTTTAATTTTTACATTGTTTCGTGAATAGTACGAGAAATTACGTCGTCTTGTTGTTCTTTTGTAAGTTTATTAAAGTTAACAGCATAACCTGATACACGAATAGTTAATTGTGGATATTTTTCAGGATGTGCTTGAGCATCTAAAAGTGTTTCACGACTAAACACGTTTACGTTAAGGTGGTGACCACCGTCAGCGCAGTACGCATCTAACATATTTACTAAGTTATCTACTTTTTGAGACATATATAAATCCTCCTATTATAAAATATTCATTAAATTAATCATCTTTTCCAAGAGATTCAGGTGTAATAGAGAAAGTGTTAGAAATACCGTCTCTTGAATGTTCGTAAGGTAATTTCGCAACTGATTCAAGTGAAGCAAGTGCACCGTGAGTATCTCTACCGTGCATTGGGTTAGCACCAGGAGCAAGTGGCATACCAGCCCTTCTTCCGTCTGGAGTATTACCCGTCTTTTTACCATAAACTACGTTTGAAGTTATAGTTAAGATTGACATCGTAGGAACTGATTCTCTGTAAGTATAGTGAGACCTAATCTTGTTCATAAACGTTTTAACGAGATTAACTGCAAGTTCGTCAACTCTATCATCGTTATTTCCGTATTTAGGGAAATCGCCTTCAATCTTGAAGTCAACAACAATTCCGTCTTCATTTCTAATTGGGAATACTTTTGCATACTTAATTGCAGAAAGTGAATCGGCAACGCAAGAAAGACCTGCAATACCCGTTGCGAAGAATCTTCTAACTTCGGTATCATGTAAAGCCATTTCAATTGCTTCGTAAGCGTATTTATCGTGCATGTAATGGATAAGGTTTAATACGTTAACGTATAAGCCAGCGAGCCACTCCATCATTTGGTCGTATTTATCCATAACCACGTCAAAGTCTAACGCGTCGTTTGAAGTGATTGCTTCATATTTAGGAGCAACTTGTAAAGGCTTGTTAGTGATTTTATCTTTTAACATTTCGTCTTTACCGCCGTTGATAGCGTAAAGTAAACATTTAGCAAGGTTTGCTCTTGCTCCGAAGAATTGCATATCTTTACCAACTCTCATACAAGATACGCAACAAGCAATAGCGTAATCATCGCCCATTTCTGGTCTCATAAGGTCGTCTGATTCGTATTGAATTGAAGACGTTTTAATAGAAATTTCAGCACAGAATTTCTTGAAGTTAACAGGAAGGTTCTTTGACCATAAAACCGTAAGGTTTGGTTCTGGTGCAGGACCTAAGTTAATTAAAGTGTGTAAAACTCTATATGAAGTTTTAGTAACGAGTGGTCTTCCGTCAACACCCATACCACCGATTGCTTCGGTAACCCAAGTAGGGTCGCCAGAGAAAAGATCGTTGTA
>JAZRLL010000154.1:0-2451 GCA_045646745.1 Christensenellaceae bacterium | reverse complement strand
GGCAAAATAAGTAGCATTGCGTTATCTTTTTGCGAGAACATTTTGTTCGTTGAATTTATCGCAACCGAAAAGATATCAAATATCTGCCACATAAAAATTATGCTTGTAAAGGTTATTCTATCTAAATTTAAGAAAAACGTGTTTTTTATTACGCCTAACAAAAAGTATATAGCCCCCGTTATAGCGCAAATAAATATTAACTTAAATAAAAGCGATAAAATAAACTTGCCTTTATTAGTATTTTTTGTTTTTCTAAGTTTATCCCCTACTTGAAGTTTTATTAAACTTATAATTCTACCCACGGATAAACTAGATTCTTTTTTTAATTTACTCATAATTATTTATCCGTTCTATTTTTTAGCGTATTTAATATATAAATCTTCAACTGAAAGATGTTGTTTATTAATGTTTTCAACCGTGTCGCAAACACAAAGTTCACCTGCACAAATTATCGCTATTCTATCACAAATTTTTTCAACTACTTCTATAACGTGGCTTGAAAAGAATACGATATTTCCATTATTTGCGTGTTCTTTCATAACTTCCTTTATTTGCCTTGTAGACGTTGGATCAAGACCTGTAAAAGGCTCGTCTAACACCCAAATTTTAGGATTGTGAATAAGCGAACTAATTACGTTGATTTTTTGCTTCATACCATGAGAATACGACTTAATTTCGTAATCTAACGCATCGGTTAAACCAAACATTTTTGCATAATGATTTAATCTTTCTTCTTTATCCTTATTTGAAACTTTATAAAGGTCGGCAATATACTCAACGTACTCTCTACCCGTTAATTGTTCGTATACAGCGTGGTTATCAGAAACGTAGCCGATATTTAACTTTGCTTCTAACGGCTGACGTGCCATATCGTATCCTTCAATTTCAATACTTCCTTCCGTTATAGATTGGATTCCAACCAAACTCTTAATAGTAGTTGATTTTCCCCCTCCGTTATGACCTATAAAGCCGAAAACTTCGCCACCTTTAATTTCAAGATTTAAATTTTTAACAGCATATCTGTTTGAACCAGCATATTTTTTTGAGAAATTGTTTATTTTTATCATATTTTTTCCTTCTACGTGTAAAGGTTCCGATAACGGTCTACCATCAAGTTCTTTTAATAAATTGAGCATGTCCATTTTAATTAACGCTTTCTTTTTGCTTAATTTATCGTGCGAGTCTGAAATATTATAAAACGCACTATAAATCCACCACGTTAAGAACATAAAACCTATATAGAATATAAAAATTGCAATTATGTATAGGTAATAATAAGTCATCATAGTATCGCCAAGTTGAAATCTTAAAACAAAATTGGCTTTTATTGGATAAGCCCAAGGCAATTTGTTGATTAAGTAGTTGCTATACAAGAAGAAAAAGTCAACTTCTTCGTGCTTTACGTTAATCGGCGAATTATTAAGCCAAGCGTTTAAGGTTGACGCTATAATTACGTAAACCGAAAAGGCTATTATCGCCTTTACTATCATTTTAAATTTAGGTCGTTTAAATATTCCTAAACCAACGCCTAATAACGGCAAGAAAAATGCGTACCAATGGTTATACCAGAAATGCAAACTTGACATCGTTGAGAAAATCGCATCTCCGTTTGGTAGTAAAATTGCAAATAACGCTCCCGGAACGTTTACGAAATAAGTAAAGTAAAATGCACTTTCAATTTTAAATACGTAAACGAAAAACATTATTACTATTGCAGTATTACATAAGTGAAGTGGCAAAATTGCAAGTCCCGACCTATGTGCGTCATAATAAAAATATTGCATAAAGCCACTAAGCGTTAGCATTACCAAAAAATATCTTCTATCGTTATAACTTCTATTTTTCATTAGCATATACGCAACTGCTGGAAACACGAAAGAAAAATAGATGTAAATTCTATGAGTTATAGTAAAATCTACTACTTCTTCGCCTATTTCACCAATAAAAATTTTAACGGTGTATAAAGGCATAAATGCAAAAGCATACGTTATAAGATGTAAAAACCCACTTAAAATTCTTTGCGAAATTTTTGAAAAATCTTTTTCCTTAAAAAAATTTATTACTCTTTCAAAACTAATTGCACCCGTTAAAAGCATTAAAATAGCATAAACGATTATTTGTGAAGATAATTTTGTGCTACCCGTAATCGTAATTGAGACAACGTTAAAAAATAGGCAATTTAATAAAATTATTATTGGGATTAAAAAAGTGTTTGCATTAACGTTTTGCCTTTTTTCAAAATACGGTAAAAGTATTACCATCGCATTACTCAAATAAGTGAGCCATTTGAGTATCACTATAAAAACGGTTGCTATCGGAGAAAAATACCCCGTGTTTAAACCTACTTGCAAGGCTATTTTTTCAACGGAAAACAAATGCGGAATATACAAAATAAAAAGTATAGCCGATAAACCTTTAAATATTAAGTTTTTAACGTTTAAACTTTTACCC
>JAZRLL010000153.1:0-3986 GCA_045646745.1 Christensenellaceae bacterium | reverse complement strand
AACTCCTTGGCTCACAGAACGACATGGCTACGATCCGACTTGCGAGTTAGATATTTTAACCGGTTTAGGTAATGGCTATAATCTTGAATTATCGGGCTATAACCCAGTTTTATTAGGTGGTGGAGTAGGTATTCCGCCTTTGTATTTACTTTGTAAAGAGTTAATAAAACAAGGTAAAAGGCCTACCGTAATTTTAGGTTTTAATAAAAAGGAAGAAGTCTTTTTATACGATGATTTTATTAAACTTGGCGTTAAGGTTTTAATAACCACGGTAGATGGAAGTATGGGTATTAAAGGTTTTGCCGTTGACGGATTAAAAGGTTTAGATTACTCCTACTTTTATACTTGTGGACCTGAACTTATGCTTAAATCTGTTTATAATAACACTAAAACACAAGGTCAACTTAGTTTTGAAGAAAGAATGGGTTGTGGTTTTGGTGCTTGTATGGGTTGTTCTTGTAAAACTATTTACGGAAACAAAAGAATTTGTAAAGAAGGTCCTGTTTTATTAAAGGAAGAAATTTTATGGAAAGATTAAAAGTAAATTTATGCGGTATAGAACTTGATAATCCAATTATTCCAGCAAGCGGAACTTTTGGTTATGGTTATGAATTTAACGAGTTTTACGATATTAACGTTTTAGGTACTTTTTCCTTTAAAGGAACTACGAAAGATGCAAGATTTGGGAATTTAACTCCTAGGATTGCAGAGTGCGATAATGGTATTTTAAATTCAGTTGGTCTTCAAAATCCAGGCGTTGATAAGGTTATAAGTGAAGAACTTCCAAAACTATATAAATGCTTTAATAAAAAGGTAATGGCAAACGTTAGTGGTTTTTCAGTTGACGAGTATAGGTATACCGTTGAAAAATTAAATTCTTGCGAACAAATCGGGTGGTTTGAAGTTAACGTTAGTTGTCCTAACGTTCACGGCGGGGGTATGAGTTTTGGTACGGACCCAAAACTCGTAAGTGAAGTCGTTAAAGCCGTTAAAGGCGTAACTAATAAGCCCGTAATTATGAAATTATCGCCAAACGTTAGCGATATTGTTTCTATTGCAAAGGCGTGTGAAGATAGCGGAGCAGACGGAATTTCATTAATTAATACGCTACTTGGTATGAGAATTAATTTAAATACGAAGAAGCCTATTCTTGCAAACACTATGGGCGGATATTCTGGTGGTGGAGTTTTCCCCGTTGCAGTTAGAATGGTGTATCAAGTTGCTAAAAACGTAAAAATTCCAATCGTAGGTATGGGTGGTGTATCTACTGCGGAACACGTTATTGAAATGATGATGGCTGGTGCAACCGCCGTTGAAGTCGGTACGGCAAATTTAATAAATCCGTACGCATCAAAAGAAATAATTGAAAATTTACCATCTACAATGGATAAATATAAAATTAACAATTTAAAGGATATTATAGGAGTTGTTTAATAATGGCAAAAGACGTAATTATTGCTTGTGATTTTGATAGCAAAGAAAAAGTTTTAAACTTTTTAGATTTGTTTAAAGATAAAAAGCCTTTTATTAAAATTGGTATGGAACTTTTTTATGCAGAAGGTCCTGAAATCGTTAAGGAAATTAAAAAAAGGGGACATAAAATATTTTTAGACCTTAAACTTCACGATATTCCAAACACCGTTAAAAAGTCTATGTCGGTTTTATCTAAACTTGACGTAGATATGACTAATTTACACGCTGGTGGAACTATTAATATGATGAAATCGGCAATAGAAGGCTTAACGAGAGAAGACGGCACGAGACCTATTTTGATTGCCGTTACACAATTAACTTCAACTGATGAAGAAAGTATGAAAAACGACTTATTAATTGATAAGCCTATTGACCAAGTTGTTATGCACTATGCTAAAAATACTAAAATTGCTGGGCTTGACGGAGTAGTATGTTCTCCGCTTGAAGCGGGAAAAGTTCATGACGTTTGTGGTAAAAATTTCTTAACGATTACGCCGGGCGTTAGATTTAGTGGTGGAGACGTTGGCGACCAAAAACGTATAACCACACCTAAAAAAGCAAGGGAATTAGGCTCTGATTACATTGTTGTTGGCAGACCAATTACGGCTGCAAGCGACCCCGTTGAAGCCTATAATTTATGCTTAAAAGAATTTTTAGGCGAATAAAAAATATAAAAATTTAATTTAAATGGAGAAAAAAATGCAAGAAATTCAAAAATTGATAGCAAAAGATTTACTTAAAATTAAAGCGGTATTTTTTAGACCAAACGAGCCTTTTACTTGGGCAAGCGGAATTAAAAGTCCCGTTTATTGCGACAATCGTTTAACTTTAACATCCGTTGACGTTAGAAACGACGTAGAAAATAGTTTAGCAAAAGTTATTAAAGAAAATTATCCCGAAGTTGAAGTTTTGATGGGTACGTCAACTGCTGGTATTGCTCACGCAGGAATAGTAGGTCATATTATGGGTTTACCTATGGGCTACGTGCGTTCTGGGAACAAAGACCACGGCAGGCAAAATAGAATTGAAGGCAAACTTGAAAAAGGTCAAAAAGTCGTAGTAGTTGAAGATTTGATTTCAACGGGTGGTTCAGTTATTGAAGTTGTTGACGCTTTAAGAGAAGTTGGTGCAGAAGTTTTAGGTGTTGCTTCAATTTTTACTTATGGTATGCAAAAAGGCATTGATAGATTAAAAGAAGCCAGCGTTAAAAATATTTCTTTAACTAATTTTGACGTAATTTGTGAAATTGCAAGCGAAGAAGGATACATTGAAAAAGAAGACATTAAAAGGCTTATTGCTTTTAGAAATAATCCATCAGACGAAAGTTGGATAAAGGGTTGAAATTATGAGAAGTTTAATTGATATTGAAAACTTGTCGGTAAAAGAGATAGACGAATTAATTAGCGTTGCTTTGGATATTGATAAAAATCCTAAAAAGTACTCTAAAAAATGTAAAGGTAAAAAAATAGCAACGCTATTTTTTGAGCCTTCAACAAGAACGAGATTATCGTTTGAATCGGCCATGCTTGAACTTGGCGGTAGCGTTATTGGATTTTCATCACCTAATAGTAGTTCTGCATCAAAAGGCGAAAGCGTTGCGGATACTGCAAGGGTAATTAGTTGCTATGCTGACATTATAGCGATGCGCCATTACGACGAAGGTGCACCGTTAGTTGCAAGTTTAAACGCATCTATTCCCGTAATTAACGCGGGCGACGGTGGGCATAGTCATCCTACTCAAACTTTGGCGGATTTATTAACGATTAAAAGAGAAAAAGGTAGGCTTAATAATTTAACTATTGGTTTTTGCGGGGACTTAAAATTTGGTAGAACGGTTCACTCTTTAATTTCGGCTATGTCAAGATACGAAGGAATTAAAATTATTTTAATTTCGCCAGAAGAACTAAAAGTTCCAAGCTACGTTAAATACGATATTTTAGAAAAAAATAATATGGATTACGTAGAAACAACTAGTTTGGAAGATAATTTAAAAGAACTTGACGTTTTGTATATGACGAGAGTTCAACAAGAAAGGTTTACCGATTTAGACGAGTACGAAAGGTTAAAAGATAGTTATATTTTAAACGCTAAAAAGTTTAAAAATGCTAAATCTGATACTATTATTTTACATCCGCTTCCACGTGTTAACGAAATTAGCGTTGATATTGATAGCGATAATCGTGCTTGCTATTTTAAACAAGTTTTAAATGCGAAATTAATGCGTATGGCGTTAATATTAAAACTTTTAGATATTGCTAAAAAAGATAGTTCAAAATGTAAAATAGATGAAAGTAAAGTGGTTTATTCAAAATACGTTTGTAAAAACCCTAAATGTATTACTAATAGGGAACAAGAATTAACTCAAATTGCAATAATTCCTAAAAATGAAAATGAAGTTTATAGGTGCATTTATTGTGACAATAAATTAAATTAAATTTTTAAAAAGTTCTATAATATGCTAAATGCTCGTTATAGAACTTTTATTTTTGCTAAAATTAGTAAAATTAAATTAT
>JAZRLL010000152.1:0-3557 GCA_045646745.1 Christensenellaceae bacterium | reverse complement strand
CCAAGAGCAAGACCGTCTGCCTTAATAACTATTGGAATTTTACAAGTTTTAACGTAATTTAACGCATCTTCTAAATTGTTAAAAGTTTCGTATTCAGCAGTTGGAATATTGTATTTTTTCATAAGATTTTTAGAAAATACTTTACTTCCTTCAATAATTGCCGCATCTTTATTTGGTCCAAAACAAGGAATATCAGCCTTGTTAAGTTCGTCAACACAACCTAAAACAAGCGGGTCGTCAGGAGCAACAATCGCATAGTCAATCTTATTTTCTACTGCAAATTTAACGATATTTTCAATATCTTTTGCGTTAATTGGAACGCAAGTTGCATCAAGAGAAATTCCGCCGTTTCCTGGGAGTGCAAAAATTTCCGTAACGTTTTTATTTTCTTTAATTTTTTTAATTATAGCGTGTTCTCTACCACCGCTACCAACGACTAAAACTTTCATTATAAATCCTTTTTATTAATAAATTGGGTACTTTTCGCAAAGTGCAATAACTTCGCTAACAATTCTATCTTTACTGTTTTCAAAATCAAAAATAACGTCTTTAATAAAGCCCGCAATTTTAATCATTTCTTCTTTTCCAAATCCCCTTGACGTTATTGCAGGAGTACCTATTCTTAAACCACTTGTAACGAAAGGACTTTCTGGGTCGTTAGGAATAGCGTTTTTATTTGCGGTAATATGAACTTCATCAAGTCTTTTTTCAAGTTCTTTACCCGTAATACCCGTACCCCTTAAATCTAAAAGCATTAAATGATTTTCTGTACCGTTAGAAACGAGTTTTACTCCGTTTTTCATAAGTTCGTTTGCTAAAACTTGTGCGTTTTCAACGATATTTTTTTGATAATTTATAAACTCATCGGTCAACGCTTCGCCAAAAGCAACGGCTTTTGCAGTTATAATGTGCATAAGCGGACCACCTTGAGTTCCTGGAAAAACTGCTTTATCAATTTGTTTTGCAAATTTTTCTTTACATAAAATTAAACCGCCCCTTGGTCCACGCAAAGTTTTATGAGTCGTAGTAGTAACGACGTCTGCATAAGGAACAGGGTTCTCGTGAAGTCCAGCGGCAACTAAACCCGCAATATGCGCCATATCAACCATAAAGTATGCGCCTACTTCATCGGCAATTTCTCTAAACTTTTTAAAGTCAATTTTCCTTGGATAAGCAGAAGCCCCAGCCAAAATAAGTTTAGGCTTGTTTTCTAATGCTAATCTTCTAACTTCATCGTAATTAATCGTTTGAGTTTCATCATCAACTAAATAAGATACGATATTAAAATATTTACCCGATATATTTACAGGAGAGCCGTGTGATAAATGACCGCCGTGAGCAAGGCTCATTGATAAAACGGTATCGCCCGTGTTTAAAAGTGCAAAAAAGGTTGCTAAATTTGCGTTTGCACCGCTATGTGGTTGAACGTTTGCGTGTTCAGCGCCAAAAAGTTTTTTTGCCCTTTCTCTTGCAATTTCTTCAACTTCGTCAACGTAAATGCAACCGCCGTAATACCTTTTTCCTGGATATCCTTCCGCATACTTATTAGTTAATACCGTTCCCGCAGCAAGCAAAACGGCTTCTGAAACGATATTTTCAGATGCAATAAGTTCAATATTGTGTTGTTGTCTTTTTAATTCTTTATCAATAGACACGAAAACTTCGTTATCTAAACTTTTTAATTTATCGTAAAACATAAAATTCTCCTTAATTTTAGTGGTGGAATAATCTCATACCCGTAAAACATAAAACCATATCGTACTTATCGCAAGCATCAATAACTAAATCGTCTCTTATAGACCCACCCGGTTCAGCAACGAAAGATACCCCGCTTAATTTAGCCCTTTCAATATTATCGCTAAATGGGAAGAAGGCGTCTGAACCAAGTGCAACACCTTTTATTGAATCTAAATACTCTCTTTTTTCTTGTTCAGTAAATTCTTCCGGTTTAGTAGTGAAATAATTTTGCCAAATTCCGTCTGCACAAACGTTTTCTTCCGTTTTATTTATGTATCCGTCAATAACGTTATCCCTTTCAGGTCTACCCAAAGTTTTTAAGAAAGGTAAATTTAAAACTTTATCGTGTTGTCTTAAAAACCAAGTGTCAGCCTTTCCACCCGCAAGTCTTGTACAATGTATTCTTGATTGTTGACCTGCGCCAACGCCGATTGCTTGTCCGTCATAAGCGTAGCAAACGGAATTAGATTGAGTGTATTTTAAGGTAATTAACGAAATAATTAAGTTTTGAACTGCACTTAAAGGCAATTCTTTATTTTTTGATACGATATTTTGAAGAAGTGATTTATCAATTTTAAAATTGTTTCTTCCTTGTTCAAAAGTAATACCGAAAACTTGTTTTCTTTCAATTTCCTCAGGAACGTAATATTCATCAATTTGAATAATATTATAAGTCCCTTTTCTTTTTGATTTTAAAATTTCTAAGGCATCGTCATCGTATCCAGGAGCAATAACGCCGTCGGAAACTTCTCTTTTAATAAGTTCTGCGGTAGTTTTATCACATTTATCAGATAAAGCAATAAAATCACCAAAAGAACATTGTCTATCCGTTCCCCTTGCCCTTGCGTAAGCGCAAGCAAGTAAAGAATCGTCTAAACCTTCAATATCGTCAACGAAGCACGCCTTTTTTAATTTGTCGCTAAGTTTTAAACCGATAGCAGCAGAAGTTGGACTAACGTGTTTAAAGGACGTTGCACAAGGTAAATTTAAAGCACTTTTAACTTCTTTAACGAGTTGCCAAGCGTTAAAAGCGTCTAAAAAGTTAATATATCCTGGTTTTCCGTTTAAAATTTTAATTGGTAATTCTCCGTTCTCCATAAAAATTTTAGACGGCTTTTGATTTGGATTACAACCGTATTTAAGTTCAAATTCTTTCATTATTTATCTCCATTTTTGTTAATTAATCTATCTTCGTATTCAAAAGTAGATAAATTAACGTATCTAACGTAAAGTGAAATTTTATTATTTTTATCTAAACTGTTCCAAATTTCATTAGTAAAAGCGTCAATATCGTCTACTACGGCAACTCTTTCTGGCTCGCCTTGGAAAGTTGGAATTGGATTTCCATCAGTTACGTAAGTGTGAATAAAATGACCTAAACCTTTAATAGATGGATATTCGTAAAAATATCTAGCAGATTTAGTTCCAACTTCATCAATACTTTTTAAAATGCTCATTTTATAAGTAAAGTCGCCGTTTTCAAAATTCAAAACACCGCTAATCCTTGGAGTGAAGTTAGGAGCGTCAGGTTCAAAATCCCTAGTTCTTAAAGCGTCTTCAAAAGTTTTTCCACTTACGATAAAATCGTATATAGTATCCGTTTGGTCGCCATTAGTCACTATTAAATTGTTTTTATAATCTTTAATAGCGGAATAAATGATTAAACTTGGGTCTTCAACCTTTGAAACGTCAAAAGGCTCGGTAAAAATTTCACTGCCTTTTTTAGTGAACACCCTATTTCTACTATTTTCACTTCTTCCCATAATAAAGTAGGCAATAACCGCTTTATCATTAGAAGTTT
Organism: Christensenellaceae bacterium; assembly: GCA_045646745.1. Taxonomy (GTDB): domain Bacteria; phylum Bacillota; class Clostridia; order Christensenellales; family Borkfalkiaceae; genus HGM11412. Next base: position 19 of record JAZRLL010000152.1, on the reverse strand, counting down.
TTCCAATTATAATACCCCT
>JAZRLL010000151.1:0-3718 GCA_045646745.1 Christensenellaceae bacterium | reverse complement strand
TGAATAAAAGTTGCAATTTTTTTCTAAATATAGTAAACTATATATAATCAGAAAATTAAGGTGAAATATGAAGAAATTTGTTTTATTTTTATTAACGGCTTTGCTTATTATAGGTATTCTTCCTACGTTTACGGCGTGCGTTGAATCAACACCTTCTAATAACGAAATTGAAATTTCAAGGACTATAAATACAACCGAAGACTTATCTTACCTTTTAAAAGAGGATGGTTATTGGGTAGACGTTTATCAAGGCGATTCAAAGACGACTATTATTAGTATCCCAGACAAATATAATGGAAAAGACGTTGTTGGAATAGTTCCAAAGGCCTTTGCAAAACTTGAAAATTTAGAAACTTTAAGTATGCCGTCAACTATCACTAAGGTTAAAAATATTAAAGATGCTTTTAAAGACGAAAACGGTGTTCTTTTTGATACTATAAAAACTTTGGAAGTTTGTGCAGACAACGCGGTGTTTTTACCTGTGGCAATAAGAACGGGCATTGAAAACCTTTACCTTTATGGTGAAACACTTCACGAACAAGCTTTTAGCGGTGCATATGGTCTTAAAAATTTAAAAATTGCAGAAGGACTCGTAAAAATTGGCAATTACGGTTTTGAAGATTGTTATAATTTAAAAACGTTAGTATTTCCAGCGTCGTTAGAAGTTTTAGCACCTTACGCTTTTATAAGAGTTTATCCAACTACAATCGTGTTTAATAAGGGAACTAAAATTAAAGAGATTGGCGAAGCGTGTTTTAATAACGTTGGTAGTTCACTTGAAGTTCTTTATTACGGCGGAACGAAAGAACAATTTGAATATTTTAGAACTAGTGGCCAAATTGACGGTTATTTTAACGACCATTTCTGCAATTTTATTGCTAACGAAAACAACGTTGTATTTTTCTAAAATTTATAAATAAAAAAACCTTGCTATGCAAGGTTTTTTCTTTTTTATTTCTGACAAAATGATTTACAGAAGTGTGGGGTAGCCACAACGTCTTCACAACATTTTTCGTGAGTGATTTCAATGCAATTTAAATTACAATTATTTTGGCAATCGTTATGCACACATTCACATACGTTGCACTTTACTTTACAACAACAATTATTATTCATAAAATCTCCTTTGCAAGTTATCTTGCAATAATATTATGGGCATAATTTAATAAAAATAAACTTTAAAAAAGCAAAAAAGCAAATATTTTATAATTTTATAAATTATTTTTAAAATTATGTCAAAAACTATTGACAAAGAAAATTTTTAGTTGTAAAATACATTTAGGAATTAGCACTCGCAAACAATGAGTGCTAACAAACTGATAAGGAGTGTGCTAAATATATGGAGTTGTCCGATAGAAAGAAAAAAATTCTTCAACTAGTCGTTTACGATTATATAGATACGGCAGTTCCTGTTTCTTCAAAGGCGATATCACAAAAGTATATGACGGATATTAGTTCCGCAACTATTCGTTCTGAACTATCTCAACTTGAAGAATTAGGATATTTAACTCAATTGCACACGTCGTCTGGTAGGGTTCCATCGCCAGAAGCGTATAAATTGTACGTTTCCGACCTTATGGTTAAGGAAAAATTGTCTAATAAAGAGTTAAATTATATTAAGGAAATATTTTTAAAGAAGACTGATAATATAGAAACTCTTTTTAAAAGTGCCGTTAAGGTTATTAGCGAGTTAACTGATTATACGTCAATGGCAGTTTCATCAAAGAACGATGACGATAAGGTTAAAGAAATAAGATTTTTTAGGTTTAAGCCTGATACTGCGCTTGTATTAATCGTAACTGAAATTAAACTTTTAAAGGATAATTACATTACTATTCCAAAAGAAATGTCAGACGAGCAGTTATTAGAAGCCAACGATTTTATCAACAAATTATTCGTTAATAAATCGTTTAGTGAAATTTGCGATACGCAAATTGATTTTAACGAAGGGTTTAGTGGATATAAGACAATATTTTTAAACGTTATTGAAGCCTTAAAAGGTTATTTTTCAGATTCTGAAAGAGACGTTATTATGGAAGGTGAAGATAAAATTTTAAAGCACGCCGAGTATACTGACGTTGAAAAAATTAAGGATTTCTTATCAGTCGTTACTAAAAAAGATAAAGTAATTAACTTATTAACTAGTGATAATAGAGATATAAAAATCAATATTAAAATTGGGGAAGAAGGTTATGATAAAATACCAAAAGATTGTTCGGTAGTTTCGGCAACGTATTCCGTTCAAGGCAAAAAAATTGGAACTTACGGTGTAATTGGTCCACAACGTATGGATTATCAAAAAGTAATTGCAGTTTTAGAAAACGTAGGAAAAATTTTAGAGAGTATTTTGGCTGATAAATAGGAGAAAAAATGGAAAAAGAAAAGGTTCAAAAAGAAGAAAATCTTGAAACTAACGAAGAAAAAGTAGAAATCAACTTTGATAAACTTACAGAAAAAGAAGCGAAAGAAACCTTAAAATCTTTAATTGAAGAAAACGATAAACTTGTTAAAGAGAACGAAAAACTTTTAGAAGAAAGTACTAAAAATAAGGATAATTGGTATAGAACCGCCGCTGATTTTGAAAATTTTAAAAAGCGTAATCGTGATACTCGTATAATTGCATATAAAGAAGGCAAAATTGATATAATATCAAAGATATTAGTTTTCGGTGATAGTTTAGACAGAGCGCTTTCTATGGAATTAGATAAAAAAACCAAAGAAGGAATTGAACTTATTGCTAGGGGGTTTATAGAAACTTTAAATAGCGAAGGCGTTGAAGTTATTAATCCTGTTGGCGAGCAGTTTGACCCGCTCACACAAGAAGCGATTATGCAAGTTCCAAAAGAAGAAGGGGAAAAAGAAGGCACCGTTAAACAGGTGTTTGAAAAAGGTTATAAACTTGGCGATAAAATCATTAGATATGCCAAAGTAGTTGTTATAGGAAATTAAATTATAAAAGGAGAATAAAATTATGAGTAAAATTATAGGTATAGATTTAGGAACAACAAACTCTTGCGTAGCAGTTATGGAAGGTGGCGAACCACTCGTTATTGCTAATGCGGAAGGTTCAAGAACGACTCCGTCTGTCGTAGGTTTTCAAAAAGACGGTGAAAGACTCGTAGGTCAAGTTGCTAAAAGGCAAGCAGTTGCAAATAGCGATAGAACGGTTTTATCAATTAAAAGACATATGGGAACTGATTATAAAGTTTCTATTGACGATAAAAAGTATTCGCCACAAGAAATTTCAGCGATGATTCTTGCAAAACTTAAAAGTGATGCAGAATCGTATTTAGGCGAAAGCGTTAAAGATGCAGTTATTACTTGTCCTGCATACTTTAACGACGCTCAAAGACAAGCAACGAAAGACGCAGGTAAAATTGCAGGCTTAAACGTTTTAAGAGTTATTAACGAGCCTACTGCCGCTGCACTTGCTTATGGTCTTGATAAAGATGCGAACTCTCATAAAGTTATTATTTACGACTTGGGTGGTGGTACGTTTGACGTTTCTATTTTAGATATCGGCGACGGTGTTTTTGAAGTTTTAGCAACGAACGGAAACTGCTTCTTGGGTGGTGACGACTTTGATAAAAAGGTTATGGATTATTTAGTTGCTGAATTTAATAAGACGGAAGGTATTGACCTTTCAAAAGATAAGATGGCAATGCAAAGGCTTAAAGAAGCGGCAGAAAAGGCTAAAATTGAACTTTCAAGTATGACT
>JAZRLL010000150.1:0-1657 GCA_045646745.1 Christensenellaceae bacterium | reverse complement strand
TTTAAAAACAAAACTTTGTAAAGTTTTTTAATAAATCTTTATTGATTTTATAAAACAAATAAAACTTTGTGCAAATAGTTAAAAAAAGTTTATGCAAAATAGTATAAAATGTACATTGTAAAAAAGACTAGGTTATGCTAAACTATATATAGTTATTTTATGGAGGTTATAAAAATGGCAGGTTTAAAACTTGAACACGTTTATAAAGTGTATCCATCAGGGGTACAAGCAGTTACAGACTTCTCAATGGAAATTGAAGATAAAGAATTTATCGTTTTCGTAGGTCCATCAGGTTGTGGTAAATCAACAACTCTTCGTATGATTGCAGGTCTTGAAGAAATTTCAGACGGCGATTTATATATTGACGGCGTACGTGTAAACGAAATTCAACCAAAAGATAGAGATATAGCAATGGTTTTCCAAAACTACGCTCTTTATCCACACATGACCGTATATGATAATATGGCTTTCGGTCTTAAACTCAGAAAAATGCCACGTGCTGAAATTGATGCAAGAGTTAAAGAAGCCGCTCGTATTTTAGGTCTTGAAACTTACTTACAAAGAAAACCAAAAGCGTTATCTGGTGGTCAAAGGCAAAGGGTTGCGTTAGGTAGAGCAATCGTTCGTGAACCAAAAGTATTCTTACTTGACGAACCATTATCTAACCTTGATGCTAAACTCCGTGCAACGATGCGTACTGAAATTACTAAACTTCACCACAGACTTGCAACTACGTTTATCTACGTTACTCACGACCAAATTGAAGCAATGACGATGGGTACTAGAATTTGCGTATTAAAAGATGGTATTATTCAACAAGTTGACGCTCCACAAAAACTTTACGATTACCCAGCAAACGTATTCGTGGCAGGCTTTATCGGAACGCCACAAATGAACTTCTTCACAGGTGTTTTAACTGGAACGAAAGACAAAGTTTACGTTGAATTTGAAAATCATAAACTTGCATTACCAAAAGCAAAATCATCAAAAATTATTAATCTTGAAGATTATTTAAATACGGGTAAAGAAATTATATTCGGCGTTCGTCCAGAAGATTTCCACGATGACGAAATGTTCGTTAACAACGCGCCAGAAGCAATCGTTAACGTTAACGTAGACGTTGTTGAAAAATTAGGTTCTGAAACTTTATTATATTGTTCTTTCGGTGAACAAGAAAAAGAAGAAGACGGAGTTATTAAGAGTTTAGTAGAAAATAGAACTACTATGGTTGCAAAAGTTGATTCTCGTTCAACAACGAAGGTTGACGAAGTTGCTAAACTTGGTATTGATATTATTCATACTCACTTATTTGATAAAGAAACTGAACTTTCTATTTTAGAAGGCGAAGGCACGAAAGCTTACGTTCCTACTTACGAACTTGAAAAAATTGCAAAAGCAGAAGAAGAAAAGGCACAAAAAGAAGCAATGATTGCTGCTAAAAAAGCACAAAAAGAAGCGTTAATCGCTGAAAAAAAGGCTTTAAAAGAAGCAAAAAAAGCAAATAAAGAAGACTAATTTTATTAAATAATTAATTCCGCCACGAATTTCGTGGTGGAATTTTTTTTGCGTTTTGATTATTATAATTTCTTAAAACTTAATAAAAGAATAGATATTTTGTATAAATTTTTATTAAAATATGTTGTCAAAATCAAAAAAA
>JAZRLL010000149.1:0-2809 GCA_045646745.1 Christensenellaceae bacterium | reverse complement strand
TATCTTTACAAGAACAAATTCTGTTCTTTACACCGCCAAGTCTAACGTCTGCAACGTCAAATCCCGTCGTATTTCTTTCAGTGTACCAGAAGTTTCTAAACGCATAATAGAATTTATTAAATAATTTTAAAAGTTTTTCAAGCCTTTTAATTAACGCTTTTAACTCTTCTATATTCTTTTCTTTATACGCTTTTCTAATTTTGAAAGAAATATTGTACTTAATAGATAAAAATCTAGTAAGTTCTGCTAAACAATCATAAACGTAATCAAATTTACTGCCTTTTGCATATCTAGAAAGTTTATTAGCAGTTTTTAAAAGAATTTTCTCGTATTCATCGCCGTACCAATCGCCAAATGGGAAATTAAATATATCGCCGTAAACTAAATATCTTGTTTGTGCTAAACTTTTAAGTGGTTTAAATACGGTGGTTGGCAATTCCATTTTAATCATATTATCAAAATCTTCGTTTAATAACGCTTTAAAACTTGCCTTTATATCTTTTAAATTCCTATTACCATCGTAATATTGTTTTAAGTAGTGTAAAAGCGGTAATGCAGAGAAATACGATGCTTCTTCACCATCATCACCCCAGATAGTAATCATAATGTTTTCAACGCCTTGTTTCTTGCATTGTTTCATAGCAGGTACCATCGTGTCTTTTGACCAGAAGTTAACAGGCGTATAACCCGTCCAAGTATAAATACCACCCGCAAACCAAAGATTTGTGTTGAATTTTTTATGGTCTTCTATCATCTTTTTATAGTGCTTTTCATTGTCGTGATAGTAATCCCAATACACTAAATCAACGCCTTTTGGTACGCTGTTAATTATTTCATCAGTAACTTTTGCGTCTGCATAATATTCGCCACCCGTTGCTAAACGGAAGAACATATCAGACCACATCATAGCCTTAAATCCGTATTTTTCAGCAATTGCAATCACTCTTTCTAAATGACCTTTTAACATTTCAAATCTGTTTTGATATCCGTGTTTATTAAGGTATTTGCCAAGCCCAACGTGGTCGGCTTCATCCATACCGATATTAACGTATCTTGACGTAAAACACTCTTTAAGCGTTGCAAAAATATTATCTAAAAGAACATAACTTCTTTCATCGCCGATAAGTAAAACGTCGTCAATATCGTTAATTGCTTCGTATTCTTTCCAATGGAAAATTCCGTTAAGGTGAGCAAGCGTTTGAATACAAGGCATAAGTTCAACGCCTTTTTCAATACAATATCTATCTATTTCTTTTATGTCTTCTTTTGAATATCCGCCACGCATATACCCAAAGTATGGCTCGTTGTTAACTTCATAAGTGTCTTCTGTGTATAATTGAAGCATATTATATCCCATAAGAACCATATAATCAACGAATTCTTTTACCTTTTCAACTGTCATAACGCCGTTTCTTGACATATCAAGCATAACGCCAAAATACTTTTTATCTTGCATAATTTTCTCCTTAATTAGTATTTAAATTATGATAGCATATATTTTATTAAATTGCAATACGTTTAGAAAAATTTTTTGCTTGTTTTTTAGCTAAAATTTCTTATATTTTAAAAGATTTTTAAATTTTGATTACTTATAAAAATATAAAAACACTCCGTTTAAGTTAAACGGAGTGTTTTATATTATTTTATCTTATTCACCTTTAAATGGTAATAAATCAGCAAGCCTTGCTCTTTTAATAGCAGTTGCTAATGCTCTTTGGTGTTGTGCACAAACACCGGTCATTCTTCTTGGCAAAATTTTGCCTTTTTCAGTAATAAATTTTTTAAGTTTTGCAATATCTTTATAGTCAATTTTTTCAGCCTTTTCTACGCAAAAAACACAAACTTTTCTTCTTGGTGTTTTTCTTAAAGGTTTTTTAATGACAGTAGTTTTTTCTTCCATTATTTTATCTCCTTTTTAAAATGGCAAATCATTATCATCGTCTACTTCTTGAAGAGTAATTTTACCCTTATTAACAGGTGTAGACTGTTCAACTTCTTCTCCCCTTGCAGTAGATAAAAATTCAACTTCGCTAGCAATAATGTCAGTTATAGTTCTTTTTACTCCATCTTTATCTTCGTAAGTGCGGTTTTGTAAACTTGCAACTACTGCAACCTTACTGCCTTTTTTAAGAAATTTTCCGCAGTTTTCTGCTTGACCTCTCCAAGTAGTTATATTGAAGAAATCTGCTTCTTTAACGCCTTCCGCGTTAGCGTAAGGTCTGTTTACTGCTATTGAAAATCTGCAAACTGCAACACCGCTTGTCGTTTCAGCAAGTTCTGGGTCTCTTGTTAAATTACCTATTAAATAAACTTTGTTCATTTTTCTATCCTCCGATTACGCTTTTGTAATCAATCTTCTCATGATACCGTCAGTAATGCCGGCAACCCTTTTAAGTTCCGTAATAAGATTTACGTCGCACTCAAAAGTCATAAGAACATAATAGCCCTCTGTTTTGTAGTTGATTGGGTATACAAGTTTTTTTACACCCCATTTGTCAACTTTTGAAACAGTTCCACCATTTGAACTTACAAGATTTTCAAACTTTGAAATAATTTGTTCTCTTGCTTCGTCTGTAAGTTCCGTAGATAAAATGTAGAGCATTTCATACTTTCTCATATTTTTAACCTCCTGGACTTATTGGAATACGGTTGACCTCGTATTCAAGGTTTGTGGACTATAAAAATCCAAATCATAACAATTATATACAAACAAAATAAAAAAGTCAACGATTTAAACCTTTTTATTTAATTTTTCTATTTATTATAACTTAATAGCCTTTTCGGAAAGATTTAAAACCTCGCCACTAAC
>JAZRLL010000148.1:0-16748 GCA_045646745.1 Christensenellaceae bacterium | reverse complement strand
CTTGTAAAGATAGGCTTGTAGATTACGTAAACGGAAAGATTGATAAGATTGAAGAACTTGAATACGACCTTTTACCATACAGCGGTTGCGGTAAAAAACAAGGCGTATGGAGATATAGTTCAACTTCAAACGTAATTTGGTAAAATTAATAAAACAAAAAAACACTTTTTGAAATTTTCAAAAAGTGTTTTTAATTTTGAATAAATTTTAATTAAAAAGCAATTAAAGAGTTGAGTGGATTAATATCGTAAAAAATACCTAAAATTTCACAAGACCTAAAAAACTCGTTAATAAAACTTAAAATTGAAGAACTAGTTGCAAACGAGCGAACTAACGCCATAATTCCAAAAACTATTAAAAGTGAAATTGCCAAGTTTGAAACAAGACCTAAAAACTTGTCTAAAAACCTAAAAATTCTTAATTTAAATATGGTGTTTGCAAATATTTTTAGAATAATTTTTCTTATGATATGAAGTAAAACGTCATAGATTATAAAGGTTAAAATTATTAAAACGCCCGTTGATAAGTAATACGCCACTTGCTCAACAATTTCTTGTCCGCCTGGAATTTTAGAATTTCCAAGTAAACTTAAAAATGCGTAAAACAATTCGTCAACCACGCCCATTGGCGCTAAAAAATTAAGTGTCGTAATAAAAGCAAGTACCATTGCTCCCGCTATTACGATAATAACGAGAAAAAGGTTAATAGTTGAATTAAAAAATCCACGTCGCCAACCTATAAAACCTAGTCCAAAAACTAAAAGTATTGCAAGTACGTCAAGTATCCAATTCATAATTGCTCCTTTTAAAAATTAAAATGGGGTAAAACGTTAAATTATTTTTTGAAGCTATCCTTCATTGAAACAATTTCAGATAAAACGATTTTATCTTCTTTATTAATTTTTTTGTAATAGCCCTTTCTTAAAAGTTGGAAAGAAGTTCCGTTTTCGCAAGTAAAAAGATATTTTTCCGCTTTTCCTTTAAATACGTGAACGCTATCGTAATTCATTCTTTCAGAGAAATCTTGATTTACATATTCAGCGTCTTTTAAAAGATAATCGTATTTTCTAATTTCAACGTCCACGCAGTTTTGAGCGTCTACCCAATGAATAGTTCCTTTACATTTTATACCGCTAGTGTCTTGACCTGAACGGCTTTCAGGAATGTAGGTACATAAAACTTCTTTAATAGAACCGTCGTCGTTCAAAATAAAATCATCGCACTTTATAATGTATGCGTTTTTAAGGCGAACGTATCCATCTTTTTTAAGCCTAAAATATTTAGGCGGTGGGTTAACGGAGAAGTCGTCGTTTTCAATAAATATATTTTTTGAAAAAGTAATTTTTCTACTGCCGAGTTCAGGTTTGTTCGGATTAATTTCAAAATCTACTTCTTCGCCTAATTTATCGTAATTAGTTATGGTAAGTTTAATAGGATTTTCTATTGCCATAGCCCTTTCAGCGTTAAGATTTAAATAATCCCTTGTAAAATGCTCAAAATAACTAATTTCAATTTCGCTATTTGCTTTTGCAACGCCGATTTCTTCACAGAAAGTTTTTAAAGCCTCTGCCGGAATACCTCTATTTCTTAAACCTGTTAACGTTGGCATACGTGGGTCGTCCCAACCTTCAACAGCACCATCGTCAACGAGTTTTTTAAGATATCTTTTACTCATAACCATATTAGTAATGTTAAGCCTTGCAAATTCAATTTGACGTGGTTTATGCGCTACGCCCGTATTGTCTACTACCCAATTATATAAAGGGCGGTGGTCTTCAAATTCAAGTGTGCAAATTGAGTGAGTAATTCCTTGCATACTATCGCAAATAGGGTGAGCAAAATCGTACATTGGATAAATGCACCATTTATCTCCCGTTCTATGATGCGTTGCCCATAAAACTCTATAAATTACGGGGTCTCTTAAATTTATGTTAGGAGACGCCATATCAATTTTAGCCCTTAAAACCTTTTCGCCGTCTTTAAACTTGCCGTTTTTCATATCTTCAAAGAGTTTAAGGTTTTCTTCTACGCTTCTATTTCTAAAAGGACTTTCAATTCCAGGGCTCGTTAAAGTTCCACGAGTGTTTTTAATTTCTTCTGCGGACAAATCGTCAACGTAAGCCTTGCCGTCTAAAATAAGTTTAGTTGCAAGTTCGTAAATTTTATCAAAAAAGTCAGAAGCATAATGAATAGTATGCCACTTGAAACCAAGCCACTCAATATCTTGCTTTATAGCGTTAACGTACTCGGTTTTTTCTTTTGATGGGTTAGTATCGTCAAAGAACAAATTACAAACACCGCCGTATTTTTTTGCAGTACCAAAGTTTAAACACAAACTCTTTGCGTGGCCAATGTGCAAATATCCGTTTGGCTCTGGTGGAAATCTAGTGTGAACGCAATTTGCTACGCCTTCGTTAAGTTCAGTATTTATAATTTCTTCAATAAAATTTTTTGCTTCCATAAATAGTCCTTTCAAATTATATTTAAGTATATTTTATCACAATATTTTATAATAATCAAATTATTTTTTATATTTATGTATAAGTAAAGCAATTAAACTAATTAAAATTTTAAAATACTTAACAAATACTTGACTATAACCCATTAAAGAAGTTATAATAATAAAAAAACTTACGGAGAAAGTTATGAGAAAAATTAGAACACCTTTTTTTGAAATAGGAACTAAAAACTACATCTACGGCGACGATGTTTTGAAACTCGCTATGAAGGCAGATGAATTAGCAGAAAAATACGATATAGACGTTTTGTTAACTACCCCTTATTGTGATATAAGAAGAGTTGCAGAAAACACTAAAAACATAATCATTATCGCACCTTATATGGACACTATTTACCCAGGTCGTGGTATGGCTTGCGTATTACCTGAAAGTTTAAAGGCTGCGGGTGCTCACGGCGTAGTAATTAACCACTGCGAAAAACCAATGAGTTTACCACAAATGAAAGACACTATTAAAAGAGCAAGAGAAATGGATTTTATAGTTTTTGCTTGTGCAGATACTACTGCCGAAGCAGAAGCGCTTGCACACCTTCACCCAGACATTATTAACCCTGAACCATCTGAACTTATCGGTGGAAACGGCGGTCAAGTTAGCGATATGAGTTTCGTTAAAGACACGATTGAAGCAATCAAGAAAATTGACGAAAATATTTACGTTGAACAAGCCGCTGGTATTACTACGGGCAAACAAGTTTACGACTTTATTATGGCAGGTTCAGCAGGTGCTGGTGCGGCATCTGGTATTTGTAATGCAGAAGACCCATTTGCAACTATGGAAGAAATGATTAAAGCAACTCGCCAAGCAAAAGACGATTTAGAAAAATTAAATAAATAATAAAAGGGGAATTTATTATGATTTATAAAAATAAAATTTCAGTTGAATCAAACCATAAGGAAATCACTTTCCACAACGTAACTGCACAAGTTAAAGAAACCGTAAAAAATTCAAAAATTAAAAACGGTATCGTAGTAGTTTATTCACACCACACAACTTGTTCGGTTATAACTCAAGAATGTGCATTTGATATGTCTATGACGGGTAGAGAAACTTTACAACAAGATTTAGTAGACGTTTTTGAAAAAATTTGCCCAAGTTTCACAAGAGAAGGCATTTACCTTCACCCAGGTCCAAAAGCCTTAAAATTTGCCGAAGAACACGGTGAAGACGCAAGGGGTTGCCACAACACCGAAGCACACTTAATTTCTTCAATTATCGGCAGAAACGTAACTTGCGTTATTGACGACGGCGAAGTAGATTTAGGCGAATTTGGTTTTGTTTACTTTATTGATTGGGACAAAACTCGTGGAAGGAAAAGAAGCGTTCAGATAATGGTTATTGGCGAATAAAAAAGTCATATTCATCTTTTTTAAGTTTGTTTCTTATAAATTCTCCCACTTCAATGAACGAAAGTTCTATTTCAGCGGTAGAATTTATAGAGCCTTCTTAAAAAAGCGACTATATCTTTTTACCATAAAAAATTTTAAAAAAATAGACTAACGAAAATTTTCGTTAGTCTTTTTTTGCTTTGCAAAAACAAGGTGATTGAAATTTATTAATAGTTTACTTGAAAAAAACCATAAGCAACGTTCCTATAATCATCAAGCAAAGTCCAATAAATGCTTGTTTTGATAGTTTTTCCTTGAATACAAAATAAGAGAATATAACGGTAACGAGTATGCTTAATTTATCTATTGGAACAACCACGCTAACAATTCCTTTTTGAATAGCATAATAATAACAAAGCCACGAAGCACCCGTTGCTATGCCCGAAAGTGCAATAAATAAAAGTTCTTTTTTGTCTAGGTGTCTAATCTTCTTTTGTTTTCCCCGAGCGAACACAATGACCCAAGCCATAACGAGAACAACACCTGTTCTAATGGCAGTGCCGAGATTGGGTTCTACACCCGAAATACCTACTTTTGCAAGAATAGAAGTAAGTGCCGCAAATACTGCTGAAAGCACGGCGTATATTATCCAAGTTCGGCTCTTGCTTTTTTGCTCGGTTTGTTTTTTCTCTATCATTAAAAAAATACCAAAGGAGAGTATCGTCGTTGCTATTAACTTAAATGCAAGGTTAGAAGTTTCTCCAAAACAAATAATGGCAAGCAAAACCGTAAGTACCGTGCTAGATTTATCTATTGGAACTACCTTGTTAACGTCTCCAATAGAAAGTGCTTTAAAGTAGCATATCCACGAAGCGCCCGTAGCAAGTCCTGACAAAATTAGGAACACAAGTGATTTGGGTTCTATCGTCGTTATTGTATTTAAAGAATCAACAATTAACACCATAACCCACGAAAAAACTAAAACCACGATTGTTCTCAATGCCGTTGCAACGTCGGAGTCTGTTTTTTTAATACCGCATTTGGCAAGTATGGAAGTCAAACCAGCAAAAAATGCGGAAAGAATTGCCGTTAGAAGCCACATATACTATTACCTCACTTAAAAAATACTATACAAACTCTTCTTTTGTTTTTTATGAGTTTATTATATCAAAAAAGCAAATCTTATTCAAATGGTTTTTTAAAAAAGAAAACTTTTAATAAAAAATTATTTATTTAACGATTTATAAACTTCTTCGGCGTATCTAACCGCAGATAAAGCGTCGCTACAATATTTGTCTGCATTAATTTTTTTAGCGTAATCTTCGTTTAAAACTGCACCGCCTACTAAAATAGTGCAATTCGGTGCTTTTTCTTTAACCAATTCAATGGTTTCCTTCATAGATTCAACGGTTGTAGTCATTAAAGCGGAAAGCCCAAGCATTGGCGCATTATTTTCTATAACTGCTTTTAAAATATCTTGTTTATCAACGTCTTTGCCTAAATCAATAACGTTAAAACCGTAATTTTCTAAAAGCATTGAAACTATATTTTTACCAATATCGTGAATATCGCCTTTAACCGTGGCAATAACGAAAGGGCATTTTAAATTAGATTTTATAGAAAAATTCTTCTTTATCTCGTCAAAAGAACTTTTTGCGCTTTCGGCGCTCATAAGCATTTTTGGTAAAAAGACCTTTTTTTGCTCGTAATCTTTTCCAACGCTATCAAGTGCGGGAATAATATGATTATTAATTATTTCAAGTGGGCTTAAAGTTTTTAATAATTCTTTGGTTAACTCACGTGATTTATCTGAAAGTCCGTTAGTTATAGAAGAAAATAAAGTTAAATCTTTGTTGTTTGACGTAGTGGTTTGGGTATTAACGGTTGTTAAAGATGCAAAATCAATATAATTTGAGCAGTTTTTATCCTTTCCTGAAAGTGCTAAATAAGAGTAATACGCACCGAGCATACTTTGTGAAAAAGGATTAATTATTGCCGAACTTAAACCGCTTAATAAACACCTTGTAAAGAAGTTCGTATTAATAATTTCTCTATTGGGCAAACCAAAAGATATATTTGAAACGCCTAAAATTGTGTTTGCCTTTAATTTAGTAGAAATTAATTTCAAACTTTCAATAGTTATATTTGCTGAATTTTCATCAGTTGCAATAGTTAAGGTTAAAGGGTCAAAAACTATATCTTTTTTATCAATTCCGTATTTTTTAGCCCTTTTTAAAATTTTCTTTGCAATTAAAAATCTATCGTAGGAATTATTAGGAATTCCGTTTTCGTCTAGGGTTAACGCAACGATTACTCCGCCGTATTTTTTAGCAAGTGGGAAAATAGTATCCATACTTTCTTTTTTGCCGTTGACGGAATTTATCATAGGCTTGCCGTTGTAAATTCTTAATGCGTTTTCCATAGCGATAGGGGAAGAAGTGTCTATTTGAAGGGGCAAATCAATAACGCTTTGCAATTTATAAACTACTTCTTTAAGCAAAGTTTTTTCGTCAATAGCAGGGATACCAACGTTCACGTCTAAAACGTGAACGCCTTTTTCTTGTTGGGCAAAACCTTCGTTTAAAAGGTAATTAATATCCTTATTTATAAGCGCTTGTTTAAAGGCTTTTTTGCCCGTTGGATTTATTCTTTCGCCAATTAAGATAGGCTTATCAAAATAAACTGCGTGAGTATATGAACTAACGCAAGTTAAATTTTTAGGATGAATTGGTTTAAAAACTAAATTTTTTGTTTTTTGATAAAGGCTTGATATGTGTTTAGGAGTCGTTCCACAGCACCCGCCAATTAAACTAACGCCTTTTAAAACGCTGTCGTATATGCAAGAAGAAAACTCATCGGTAGTTAAGTCGTAATAAGTTTTTCCGTTCTCGTTTTTAGGAATTCCTGCGTTAGGCTTAAAAATAACGGGGGTAGAAGAAACGGATAAAATTTCGTCAATAACGCTTTGTAATTGATTAGGACCAAACGAGCAGTTTGCACCTATTGCGTCAACGCCTAAACCTTCAAGCATACAAACCATAGAAGACGGAGTTGCACCCGTAATTAATTTGCCGTCGCTACCGTAAGCGTTGCTAACGAAAATTGGCAAAGAAGAATTTTCTTTTGAGGCAATAACTGCGGCTTTGGTTTCTAAACTATCCGTCATAGTTTCTATAAAAATTAAATCCGCTCCGTACTTTTGACCAAGTTTAACGGTATAAGAAAAAATTTCAACGGCTTTTTCAAAATCTAAATCGCCGTAAGGTTTTAAAAGTTTTCCCGTTGGGCCAACGTCAAGGGCAATAAATTTATTTTCAAAATTATCCCCCCTTGCAATTTTAGCGTTTTCTATTGCAGATTTTATTATTAAGTCAAGTTCTTCAACAGAATATTTTAAAAGATTCGCACCGAAAGTATTAGCACAAACGATATTGCTTCCGCTATCAAAATACTCTTTATGAATTTTAATAATTTCTTCTTTATGCGTGATATTAAGCCTTTCTGGTAAATTGAGATTAAGTAGGTTTCTTTCTTGTAATAAAGTGCCTAAACCACCGTCAAGATAAACTATATTATTTTTAATAAATTCTCTTAAATTCATTATTTACTCCTATATAAGCAGTCGTAATTATTGCAATTTACACATTTATTCAGGCAAATTTTATCGCAGTTTGAATTATCCTTTTTAATCCCGATAATCGCCGTAACGGATTTGGTTGGAGACATAATTAAACTATCGTTTAAAGTTAAGCCGATATATTTTTCAGGGGTTAAAGCCTTAAAAATATCCTTTTGCATATCAAGAGAAATATTTTGATATCCAGGGCTAAATCTAATAGTCGTATTTTTAAATTTGTCGTTTATAAATTTACAAAACTCGTCGCACAAACTTTCAACCCTTTCAGTTCCTATTGCTTGAAAACATAGTGCTTTTAAAGGAGAAACGTTTGAGTATTTATAAATTAATCTGTCAATTCCAAGACCTATCGTACTTGCAAAAAGAACTATTTTATTAGAGTCAACAAGCAATTTTTTTATACTTTCGCTTTTAGTAGAAGTAAAAGATAAATCAATAAAATCGCCCTTATTATTTATTGGGAAAATCTCGTAAACTATTTTAGGATTAATAAGGTCTTTTAGTTCTAAAACACATTGATTAATTAGACTTATACTATTTTCATCTTTTAAATTACTTCCCATATACCTTAAAATTTCTTTTAAGTCGTAATTAGGGAGATTAAAGGTTTTAACTATCATTATTTTAAAATCTCGGAAATATTACTTTGAATTTGTTTTGCAACGTCAGGTTTATTCATCGTGTAAACGTGAACGTGGTTTACGCCGTTTGCATATAAATCAATAATTTGGTCGGTTGCGTAAGCGATACCCGCTTGTTTCATAGCAAGTGGATTATCTTTAAATTTATCCACGATAGATTTAAAGCGTTGTGGCATAAACGAGTGGGATAAAGATATTGCTCTTTCAATCTGATTAGCGTTAGTTATTGGCATAATTCCGGCAACAACGGGAACTTTAATACCCGCTTCACGAATTTTATATAAAAAGTTATAAAGCAAATTATTATCAAAAAACATTTGAGTCGTTAAAAACTCACACCCAGCGTCTACTTTTTCTTTTAAATAAAAAATATCTTCCTTTTGATTTTTACTTTCAGGGTGAATTTCCGGATAACAAGCCCCGCCCACGCAAAAATCTTTATTAAAATTCTTGATTTCTCTAACTAAATCAACCGCGTGCTTATAATCCCAAGAAGAATAAGACGATTGCTCGTTTGAAGGGATATCCCCCCTTAACGCTAAAATATTATAAATTCCTTTATTTAAAGTCGCTTCAAGCGAGTTTAAAATGCTTTCTTTTTTTGAGCCAACGCAAGTAAGGTGGGCTAAACAAGGAACGCTAGTCGTGTTTTGAATATTTTCGCCGATATCTAACGTGTATTTACTCGTTGAACCGCCCGCTCCGTAAGTTATACTAACGAAAGAAGGCTTTAAAAGGGCAATTTCTTCGGTTGCTTTTTTAATATTGTCAAAAGTTTCCAAATTTTTAGGTGGAAAAACTTCAAAGGATAAAGTTGGTTTGTTTTGACTTAAAATAGAACTTATTTTCATAAGTACACTTCCTTGGTAATTAATTTAGAATTAATTATATACTCGTTTAAACTATTTGTCAAATTTATAAATAAACAACCAAGTGCAAATAAAAAGTTTTATTTAAATTAAAGCGATAGGAATTTATGCTAAAAAGAAAAAATAGAAATCTAGGATAAAAAATATTAAAAAAATTAGTTAAAGGGCTTTAAAATAATTGTAAAAAATTTAATAATGTTTTATAATACTAATGTAATAAAATTAAAGGATGTTTTACTATGGATTATCAAGGAACAATATCAAGGGGTATTCGTGCGCCAATATTTAAAAAGGGAGACGACCTTGTTAAAATAACGGCAGATTGCGTTATAAACGCATCAAAAGAGCACAATTTTGAACTTCAAGATAAAGACGTTGTTGCTTTAACAGAAGCAGTTTTAGCAAGAGTACAAGGAAACTACGCAACGGTTGACCAAATTGCAAAAGACATTAAAAACAAATTTGGCGATAACACCGTTGGTTTAATATTACCTATTTTTTCAAGAAATCGTTTTTCAATGATTTTAAAGGGAATTTCAAAAGGCGTTAAAAAATTAATCGTACAACTTGCATATCCAAGCGATGAAGTAGGCAATAGTTTCATAACGCAAGAACAACTTATTGAAAAAGGCGTAAATCCTTATACAGACGTTTTTACGTCTAAGCAATTTAAGGAAGTTTTTGGCGACGTAAGGCACACTTTCACGGGTGTTGACTATATTGAATATTACGAAAAAGCGGGCAACTGCGAAGTTATTTTAGCAAACAATCCATGTGAAATTTTAAAGCACACTAAATACGTAATAAACGCAGATATTCACTCTCGTTTTAGGACTAAAAAAGCCCTTTTGAAAAACGGAGCGGAGAAAGTAGTTAGTTTAGACGAGATTTTAACTTCTTCCGTTGACGGTAGCGGTTATAACGAAAAATATGGTGTTTTAGGTAGCAATTTAGCAACTGAAAACAGCGTTAAACTTTTCCCAAGAGATTGCCAAACTTTCGTTGAAAGTTTACAAAAAGAACTTTTAGAAAGAACGGGCAAACAAATTGAGTGTATGGTATACGGCGACGGTGCTTTTAAAGACCCTGTTGGCGGTATTTGGGAACTTGCAGATCCGGTTTGTTCACCTGGATACACGAAGATGCTTGAAGGAAAACCTAACGAAGTTAAACTTAAATATATTGCGGATAACGAACTTGCGTCATTAAGTGGCGAGGAAGCGGTAGAAGCGATGAAAAAGATTATTAAAGATAAGGAAAACGACTTGACAAACAATATGAAAAGTCAAGGAACTACTCCAAGGCAAATAACTGACTTATTAGGCAGTCTTGCCGACTTAACGAGTGGTAGTGGAGATAAAGGCACGCCTATTATCTTAATACAAAATTACTTTAAAAACTTTTCAATGTAATAAATTGCGGAGACTAAAATCTCCGCTTTTTTATAGCGTTGACATAAGATAAAATAAATGTTAAAATAACAAAAACGAAAGGGTGATATTATGAGCGGTTTAAGAAGATTTTTCGTAAACGAAATAAAAACTCCACAAATTATAAGTGGGGAAGAATTTCGCCACGCAGTTAACGTTTTAAGAATTAAACAAAACGAGCAGATTATACTTCTTGATAATAGCGGATACGAATATTTATCAACGATAACCAAAATTAACAAAAACGATTTTGAAGTCCAAATTACAGAAAAAACGCAGTCTATACTTGAAGCGAAAAACGACGTTAAATTAATCTGTGGATATTTAAAGGGGGATAAAACCGAACTCGTAGTTCAAAAGGCGGTTGAGTTAGGCGTTAAAGAAATAGTAATTTTTGATTCGCAATTTTGTTCGTCTTATATAAACGAAAACAAACTTCAAAGGCTAAATAAAGTTTCAATGGAAGCGTCAAAACAATGTGGAAGGGCAATTTATCCTAAAATTTCTTATTGTAAAGATTTTAAGTCGGCTCTTGAAAGTGGAGAGGGTTATCAAAACAAATTATTTGCTTGCGAGTTCGCAACTAAAAATGAAGTTGATTTTTCTTCATTACAAGGCTCAACCGTAGTAGTTGTTGGAAGCGAAGGCGGATTTTCAAAAGAAGAGTACGAACTTGCACTTAATTTAGGCTATAAAACGGTGTATTTAGGCAAAAGAATTTTAAGGGCGGAAACGGCGAGTATATCTTTACTATCAATCGTAATGCACTCTCTTAAAGAACTTGAATAAAACTTAATTTCAAACAAAAAAGCACGCTAAATTTCGCAAATTGCGAATAATAGCGTGCTTTTAATTATTATTTAGTATTTAATTAGTCAATTTCATAGTCTACTGAAATAGAGTTTTCTACGTGAGCGTGCATATATTTTTTAACTACGTTCACGTGATATTCGTTATTTTGGTATTCTTCCAATTTTTCTTTTGACTCAACAACCACTTGTAAAATAATATCGTACGAGCGCTTTGAGCCTAAAAAGTCTTGTCCAACTTCAATTCCCCAAATTTGCGGAACTTTGGTAATCATGCTCATTAAAACGTTAGTTGCTTTTTCTTTTGCTTCTTGCGAATTGTCTTTAAGTTTAAAACATACTATATGCTTAATCATAATAACTCCTTACCAATCTTGGCGGTCGCTAATTTTAATATCGTCGTAAAACTCAAAATATTTAGACTTAAATTTGCTTGTTTCCGCCTTTTTTTTGTTAATTTTAGTGTTTTTAGTTTGATTTTTATTTTGACTAATATTTTCTTTATTAGTTAAATTTTCTTTTTTAGTTTCCATTTTTAGTTTTTAGCCATACCATTAAAACTGCGATATCGGCGGGATTAACGCCTGATATTCTTGACGCTTGGTCAAGGTTTAAAGGTTTTACTTCGTTAAGTTTTTGCCTTGCTTCTAATCTTAAACCTTCAATTTTAGTGTAGTCAACTTCTTTTGGTAGACTTTTTCCTTTTAATTTTTGTGCTCTTTCAATTTGTTCAAGTTCTTTTTTAATGTAGCCTTCGTACTTAACGTCAGTTTCCAAAGTTTCTAAAATATCTTTCGGACAATTTTTAAAAGCGTTAAATTCTTCTTTTATTTCAAAGATAGAAATACCCCTTTTAATCATGTCTTGATAAGAAAGCGGTTTAATAACTTCGCCCACTAAACGTTTTTCAACGAATTGCTTGGCTATTTTATAAGGAACTATCGTTTGCAATTCCATTTGTGCTTTTTTTCTTAATCTTTGCCTTTTTAAAAACACCTTATATCTTTCGTCTGAAACGAGTCCGATTTCTCTACCCAACTCAGTTAAGCGAAGGTCGGTATTGTCTTGCCTTAAAATAAGCCTATACTCTGCACGAGAAGTCATAATTCTATAAGGCTCGTCAGTGCCTTTGGTTACTAAATCGTCAATTAAAACGCCGGCGTACGCTTGATTTCTTCCTAAAATTATAGGCTCTTTATTATCTAAATATCTGCTTGCATTAATACCTGCAATTAAACCTTGAACGGCGGCTTCTTCATAACCGCTTGTTCCGTTAATTTGACCGGCTGTAAAAATTCCACTAATTTTTTTAAATTCAAGTGATGGCTTTAAATCTAAACTATCAATGCAGTCGTATTCAATAGCGTAAGCGTATCTTAAAATAACTGCGTTTTCAAAACCAACGACCGAGCGGTACATATCCGTTTGAACGTCAATAGGCATAGACGACGACATTCCTTGAACGTAAATTTCATCGGTGTTTGAGCCTTCTGGCTCTAAAAATATTTGGTGGCGATTTTTATCTTCAAACCTAACCACTTTCGTTTCAAGTGAAGGGCAGTATCTTGGTCCCGTAGTAGTGATAAAACCGTTGTAAAGTGGAGAACGGTCTAAATTTCTTAAAATAATTTCGTGAGTTTTTTCATTAGTATACCCTAAATAACAAGGTGTTTGTTTTTTAGGCAAACTCTTAGTCATATAAGAAAAAGGATAAACGTCTGTTTCGCCCGCTTGCTCTTGGAATTTTGAAAAATCAATACTTTTTTTATCAAGTCTTGCAGGAGTTCCCGTTTTAAATCTACGAATTTTAAAACCGAGTTTAATTAAAGAGTCGGTAAGTTTAGTTGCGTTTTGAAATCCGTTTGGGCCAGAGAACTTTTTAACGTTTCCAGAGATAATATCACTATTTAAATAAACCCCCGTTGCAATAACGATAGTTTTACATTTTAAAAGGGCGTTATAGTTATTAACAACGCCGATGATTTTATCGTTTTCTACTAAAATATCAGTCGCTTCGCATTGTAAAATACGGAGATTAGGCGTGTTTTCCAAAGTTTTTTTCATTTCGCTATGGTAGGCGTGTTTATCCGCCTGAGCCCTTAATGATTGAACGGCAACGCCTTTTCCACGATTAAGCATTTTAATTTGGAGCATGGTTTTATCAATATTTAAACCCATTTCTCCGCCCAAAGCATCAAGTTCACGAACTAAATGTCCCTTGGCAGTTCCGCCGATAGACGGATTACAAGCCATAAACGCAATATTATCAAGACTAATAGTTAGTAATGCAGTTTTTTTGTTGAGTCTTGCAAGTGCTAATGCGGATTCGCACCCAGCGTGCCCCGCACCTATAACGATTGCATCGTACTCGCCTTCAATAAAGTAATTGTTCATATTATTTCTTTAAAATTAAGTTTTTAAGGTCTTTAACGTCGGTTGCAATTCTGCTGTTTAGTTTAATAAGTTCACTAATTTTATCACGAGAGTGAATAATCGTTGCGTAATTTTGTCCACCCAAAGCCTGACCGATTGTAACTAGCGGAACGGACATGAGTTCAGTCATAAGATAAGCGCAAACTTGCCTTGGTTCTGCGATATCTTTATTTCTCTTTTTAGAAACGAGTTCGCTCTTTTTAATGTTATAAAAAGAACAAACGGTGTCTATTATCTTTGAAGAAGTTATCGCTTCGGTGTTTTCTTGTGAAACGCTTTCTTTTAAGGCTTCCATAGCAAGTTCCAAAGTAATAGGCGCTTCGTGAAGAGTTGCTAAAAATATAACCTTATTTAGTAAACCTTCTAGGTTTCTAACGTTTGATTCTGAATTTTCGGCAATATAGGTAGCAACGTCAATAGACAAGATATGCTTTTTAAAACTTGCCTTTTTTTGTAAAATTGCAATTTTAGTTTCTAAATTTGGAGCGATTACTTGTGCTTTTAAACCACCGTCAAATCTCGTTTGAAGCCTATTATCCAATCTTTCAATATCTTTTGGCTCGCAGTCCGCTGATAAAATAATTTGTTTATTTGCACTATATAAAGCGTTGAAGGTATGGAAAAATTCTTCTTGCGTTGCTTCTTTTTTTGCTAAAAACTGAACGTCGTCAATAATTAACACGTCAACGTTTCTATATCTATTTCTAAAATCTTCGCCTTCTTTTGAGTAAGCCTTATTGTTCCTTAAATTTCTAATAAGTTCAGTTGTGAAGGCTTCACAAGTAGCGTATAAAACGTGCTTTTTAGGGTGATGAATATTTATATAGTTTGCAATAGCGTGCATAATGTGGGTTTTACCTAAACCCGAATCGCCGTAAATAAAAAGTGGATTATAACTATTACTTGGCGCTTCCGCAACTGCTTTTGCCGCAGCGTATAAATATCTGTTTGAATCGCCGACTACGAAACTATCAAAAGTGTAGTTTGGATTGATAGGCGAACTTTCAATTTGTGGCATTAAACTTTCTTCAAGTTTAGACGCTTCGTATTCGTTTTTATTGTTTCCAACGAAAACCTTAACGTCGGTAATTTCGCTGTTAACCTTTTTGATGGCAAGGAGAATTTTTTCGTATAAATTTTTTCTAAGCATAGACGCTTGCACTTCGGTTGAAACCATTAAAACAAAAGTAGTATCAATAAGGTCAATAGGTTTTGCCTTTTTAATATAAATTTCGTAATTCATAGAAAAGACTGAATCTTCAATTTCTGGAAGTGCGTTTTTCCAAATAATTTCATAACTTTCCATAATTTTCTCCGTAAATTAGTGTAAAATTTTGTAAAATGTAAAAATTTGTGTTATAATTTAATAGTATAATATATTATAGACTAAATTTATGTAAAAATCAACAATTTATAAATGGGCGCTAAATAAAAATGTTTATTAAAAGTTTATCATTAAAAAATTATCGCAATTACGCAAGCGAAAATATTGAATTTATAAATGGAATTAATATTCTAACGGGTAATAATGCACAGGGTAAAACCAATTTGGCCGAAGCCATTTTTTACTTGTGTACGGGATATTCGCCAAGAGCAACGAGAGATAAACAGGTTATAAAATACGGCGAAGAAAGTGCAAGTATAAACGGCAAAGCGCAGTCTAAATTCGGCGAAGTTGAAGTTAGCGTAGATTTTTTTCAAAACAAGGAAAAACTCGTTAAAGTAAATGGGGTTAAAATCAATAAAATCGGCGAAATTATGGGGAATATCAATTCCGTTTTCTTTAACCCAACCGAATTAAAATTAATAAAAGAAAGTCCGGAAGATAGGCGTAGATTTATGGATATAGCCATATCTCAAATGAGTAAAAAATATTTTTACGCACTTCAAAAATACAAAAAAGTTTTAGAGCAAAGAAACCTTTTACTAAAAAGCAACGATTCCTTTGTGATTAACGAAACTCTTCCACTTTGGGATATTAAACTTTCAGAATACGCTGAAACGATAATAAAGGAAAGGTTAGATTTTATTAAAAATTTAACGCCTTTTACTAAAAAAATCCACTCTTTTATAACGGATAATAACGAAGATATAGTTTTAGAATTAGAAACGCCGTATCTTCAAGAAGATACCTGTATAAAAGAAAGTTTAATTCTTGCTTTATCTCAAAGGGTTGAAAAGGATATAGCGTTAGGCTACACCACAATTGGACCGCATAGAGACGATTTAAAAATTAGGCTAAACGGGGAAGACGTTAAAATTTACGGCTCGCAAGGTCAACAGCGAACTTGCGCACTTTCATTAAAACTATCCGAGTTAGAAGTTTTTAATCAAAGGTTTAACGAATATCCTATTTTGATTTTAGACGACGCATTAAGCGAACTTGATAAAAACAGAAGAAAAAAATTATTAGAACTAATAAAGGACAATCAAACTATAATAACTTGTACTGAAATGCAAGACGATATAACTTTTTTAAACGAAGTTAAAATTTTTAAAATTTCAAGCGGAAAAGTAGAAGAAATTTCTTAAAAGAATAAAAAAACGAATTTATCACTTTTATATAAGAATTTAAATTAAATATTTATAAAACTCGGCTTTTGCAAGTCGAGTTTTTATTTTTTTCTCACAAAACAGATTGAAAAAAATATTTAAGTGTGATATAATGATTTTGCCAAACAAAACTAAATAATTTAAAATGGCTAATTAAAATGGATATTATCCCCTTGTTATTGGCATACTCCTATTATAGCAATTTGTTTAAAATGCAAATTCCAAATGGGAGTGGCTAGTCATTCTTGTTTAGTTTTGTTTGGCGACAACGGAGTTTGCGTTTTTGTGCGTTAACTTCGGTTGGCGCACTTTTTTATTTGGATTTAATTAAGGAGAAATATTTATGAAAAACAAAATTTTATTAATGTTAGTGACAATTTTATCCGCTTGTTTGTTTTCTGTTTCGTTAACGGCTTGTGGAGAGAGAGAATCTGCTAGTGAAGGGTTAAAAATTATAGAATATAAAAACTATTGTGCGGTTGCTGGGATAGGCAATTGTAAGGATAGTAAAGTAGTAATACCTTCTTCGTACA
>JAZRLL010000147.1:0-4622 GCA_045646745.1 Christensenellaceae bacterium | reverse complement strand
ACTTTCCAAAGCAGAAGCAAATCCAATAGAACAACTAACTACGAATTCAATAAAACCAATGCTTAAAAAAACTATTGATAAAACAAAACCCGCAATAGCGTATTTTTTGCCTGCATTATTGTTAAGTTTTGCAAATTTCATACCTAAAATAGAAAAAATTAAGCCTAAAATTGCAAACGAAAAGGATAAACAAAAACCAATTATAGCATGAAGGTTTATTTCTTGATTTTCACTCTTTTTAACTTCTTTTTGCTCGTTAGTTTCAAAAAAATCAACTTCTTCGTTTAATTTTATTTCTTCTTCAACGTAGCCACAATTAGAGCATGCGTTTTTACCATCTTCAAATTTAGTTCCGCATTTTTTACAATACATAAAATTATCTCCCGTATTTTATTTTATTAAAATAATTTTGAAAAATTAAATTAATTTTCTTCATCTTCAAAAACAAGTTTGGTCGCTAGGGCGCAATCTTCGTATAAAAAGCCCTTTGAAAGTAAATAGTTGTAACATTTTGCATAAGTTTTTTTGTCTAAAACTTTGCCTTTTATATACTTTTTAGCAAGCGCTATCGCCCTATCGCTTTGATTGTCTATAACCCTTAAATTATTTTCAATAATCTCTTTATTTACGCCTTTTTTTATAAGTTCCAACTCTAAAAGTTTAACGCCTTTTTTATCCTTATAAGTGGAAATATATTTCTTAACGTAATCATCGTCGTCAATAAAATTATATTCCTTTAATTTTTGAATAACGTCTTTCACAATTTGATACAAATAGCCCTTTAAAATCAACTTTTCTCTAACTTGTTTTTCAGTTTTAACACTCTTTGTTATGTAGTTTAAAGCGTAATCATAAGCCTTTTGAAACTCCCCTTCTTTTTGAATTTTTACAAGGTCGTTTTCACTTATTTTTTGCCCGATTTTTAACCTGTTTTTATAAACCGTAATCAAATCCAAACTACAATAAAAAGCGTCGTCTAAAAAAATACTAACCCTTTTAGCGTTTTTAACTTGCGGTTTAATATCAGTTATAACTTTCATAATTAATACCCAAAAAATTCATAATTTAAAAGGGATAAATCAGATTTTCCAGAAGAATAATCTAAAATGACACTTCTAATTTTTTCTTCGTTATTTTTAGGCGAAAAAAACTCAATTACCACCCCGTCGTTATCAAAGGTGGTATTTTTTACAAAACTATCAATACTCCTTAAAAATTTTAAAAACTTTTGATAAAGTGAAAAATGAAGCGAAGTTTTATAAAGCCCCGATAAAACGAAGTTTTTAATTTGGCTTTCATCTACCCCTTTTATAGTTGCGTCAGAATAGGCTCTAACGAGTCCGCCCGCACCCAATTTAATACCGCCGAAATATCTCGTTATAACGACGCAGGTTTTAAAAAGTTTTTTATTTTTAAGCACTTCTAAAATAGGCATACCCGCAGTACCTTGTGGCTCGCCGTCGTCAGAAAATTTAATTTGAAGCCCGTCTTCATCTGCAATATACGCATAGCAATTATGAGTAGCGTCAGGATATTTCGCTCTAATATCGCTTACGAATTGTTTTGCCTCGTCCTCGCCGTTTACTGGGCTAACGGAAGCAATAAAAACAGACTTTTCTATAACGATTTTACTTTCTACACGCTTAATTACGCTTAAATAACTGTCTTTGATAAAAATACCCCCTTTTATAAGGCTATTTTACTTATTTTATAATAATTCTAAAATGAATTTTCTTTCCTTTATGAAGGATAAATTCCCCATTTTCAAAATATTTTTCAATAGATAAATCGTTAACGGTAAGTTTATCGTCGTTAATAGAAACTCCACCGCCTTCAATAAGCCTTCTGCCTTCGCCCTTTGATTTACATAAGCCAATTTCAACTAAAACGTCTAAAATATTAGTTAAAGATTTAGAAATTTCTTTATTAGGCATATCTTCAACACTACCGCCACCAAAAACGGCTTTGGTTTGTTTTTCAGCAAGAATTGCGTCTTCTTCGCCGTGAACGAGTTTTGTAAGTTCAAAGGCTAAAATTTCTTTCGCTTTGTTAAGTTGAGAGCCTTCCCAATTAGACATTTCGTTAATTTGTTCAAGTGGCAAGAAAGTGAGCATTCTAATACATTTTAAAACGTCTTGGTCTGCAACGTTTCTCCAATATTGATAGAATTCAAAAGGAGTAGTTTTATTTCTATCAAGCCAAACTGCACCTTTTGCGGTTTTACCCATCTTCTTTCCTTCGGAATTCATAAGTAAAGTAATGGTCATAGCGTAAGCGTCTTTACCCAATTTTTTCCTAATAAGTTCAGTTCCGCCAAGCATATTTGACCATTGGTCGTCTCCACCAAATTGCATATTACAGCCAATAGTTTTATAAAGGTGATAAAAATCGTACGATTGCATTATCATATAGTTAAATTCTAAAAAAGACAAACCCTTTTCCATACGTTGTTTATAGCACTCTGCCCTAAGCATATTATTAACAGAGAAACAAGCGCCGACTTCTCTTAAAAGGTCAACGTAATTAAGTTCCATAAGCCAATCTGCATTATTAACCATAATTGCAGGATTTTCGCCTTCAAACCTAATGAATCTTTCCATTTGCTTTTTAAAGCAAGCAATATTATGAGCAATAGTTTCTTTCGTCATCATTTGTCTCATATCAGTTCTACCCGAAGGGTCGCCAATCATACCCGTTCCACCACCTAATAAAACTACGGGTTGATTGCCTGCAAGTTGCAATCTTCTCATTAAACAAAGAGCCATAAAATGCCCAACGTGAAGTGAATCAGCAGTAGGGTCAAACCCAATATAGAATTTAGCCTTGCCTTGATTTATAAGTTCTTTGATTTCATTTTCATCAGTTAATTGAGCAATAAGTCCCCTTTCAACTAATTCTTCGTAAATATTCATAAATTCTCCTTAAAAATAAAAATTCCCTGCTAAATAGCAGAGAGCAATTCGTTGCGGTACCATCTCTTTTCAGCCACGCTTCACAACGTAGCCCTTAATAAGTATAAAATACTTTTTGCTATAACGGGCAAACCCGTCTTTCCCTACTAAAATTCAAAAAAGCCACTCAAAAGTGTATTCACGAATTAACTTTTATGTTTTCGCACCAACCAAACACTCTCTTAAAAAATTTAAAACGCTACTCGTCTTTATCATCGTGTTAATATTAATTTAGATAATTTTATCATTTTTACACTCTTTTGTCAACTTTTTTTACAAAAACCTTTAAAATGAACTTGCAAAACTTGTAATAAGTGTGTTATACTCTAATAAGTTAAATTAACAAATAATTAAATTAAGTATTTTTGGAGGAAAAAATATGCAATATTCACACGAAGTAGAGAATATGGTTTGCGTTAAACAAGGTCCTAATCACGGTCCTGCACCTATTCCCGAAGAAGGTAAATGGATTAAATCCAAAGAAGTTAGCGATATTTCAGGCTTAACACACGGTATTGGTTGGTGTGCTCCGCAACAAGGCGCTTGTAAACTTACGCTTAACGTTAAAAAAGGTATTATACAAGAAGCACTCGTTGAAACTATCGGTTGTTCTGGTATGACTCACTCTGCCGCTATGGCGTCTGAAATTTTACCAGGCAAAACTATTTTAGAAGCACTTAATACAGACCTTGTTTGCGACGCTATTAATACTGCTATGAGAGAACTCTTTTTACAAATCGTTTACGGACGTACACAATCTGCTTTCTCTGATGACGGATTAGTTATCGGCGCAGGTCTTGAAGACCTTGGTAAAGGTTTACGTTCACAAGTTGGTACTATGTACGGAACTGTTGCAAAAGGTACTAGATATCTTGAAATGGCAGAAGGCTACGTTACAAGAATGGCACTTAACGAAGATATGGAAGTTGTAGGCTACGAATTCGTATCTCTTGGCAAAATGACTGACTTTATTAAGAAAGGTATGGACCCTAACGAAGCATACAATAAAGCAATGGGACATTACGGTCAATTTGAAAATGCGTTCAAGTACATTGACCCACGTAAAGAATAAGGAGGTACTAAATTATGGCATTATTTGAAGGTTATTCAAGAAGAATTGATAAAATTAACGGCGTTTTAAAAGAATACGGAATTAAATCAATTGAAGAATGTAAAGAAATTTGTCTTTCAAAGGGAATTGACTGTGATGAAATAGTTAGAAGTACTCAACCTATTTGCTTTGAAAACGCAGTTTGGGCTTACACCGTTGGCGCAGCAATTGCTATTAAAAAAGGTGCTAAAAAGGCATACGAAGCCGCATCACTTATCGGTATTGGTTTACAATCTTTCTGTATTCCAGGTTCAGTTGCAGACAATCGTAAAGTAGGTATCGGCCACGGTGAACTTGGCGCAATGCTTTTAAACGATGATACGGATTGTTTCTGTTTCCTTGCTGGTCACGAATCTTTCGCAGCAGCAGAAGGCGCTATTAAAATCGCTCTTAACGCTAACACCGTTAGAAATAAAGATTTAAGAGTTATTTTAAACGGTCTTGGTAAAGACGCTGCTATGATTATTTCAAGAATCAACGGCTTCACTTACGTTGAAACTGAATTCGACCCATATTCTGAAACTGTTAAAGTTGTTTACGAAAAAGCATACTCTAACGGC
>JAZRLL010000146.1:0-2070 GCA_045646745.1 Christensenellaceae bacterium | reverse complement strand
GTCGTCGTTTCTATCTTCCGTTAAAGCAGTGATAGGTAATTGCGGACCATTTTTGCCGTCTGTATAAGTGATTACAAGTTTTTCACCACCGTATACGAAATAAATAGAACCTTCTTTAGTTGCTCCAACCATTTCAACGTTAATAGTTGGATTTACTGCATTAATAGTTAAATTAAATGCTTCAAAAGTTTT
Source organism: Christensenellaceae bacterium (assembly GCA_045646745.1). Lineage (GTDB taxonomy): Bacteria > Bacillota > Clostridia > Christensenellales > Borkfalkiaceae > HGM11412. The sequence goes on along the minus strand of JAZRLL010000146.1, from coordinate 1,878 downwards.
AACGATATCGTTAACTTTGTAAGTTATAGAAACCGTAGATGCAACGCCGTAAGTAGTTCCGTTAAGAATAGCCTTATTACCGTCAAACCTATAATAATCATCTGCAAACGTTAAGAAATATTCATCGTTTTGTAAATTTTCAACGTCTTGTGCAAGAGTAAACGTTTTATCAAAGGCAGTATCTTTTAAGCCTACAAAGAAGAAATCCATTTCATTAATAACGTATGAACCGCCTTCAACAACTTCAAGGTCTTCGCCGTTCTTAGTTGCCGTAAATTCAAGTACAGAAGCAGGTGTTTCAATAGTTAAGTAGAAGCAATCAAGAGTTTTAGTTTCGCCGTCTACTTTGTAAGTTATAACAACCTTAGAAGCAACATCGTAAGTTCCGCTTGCTTTAACAACGCCGTTTTCATCAATCGCGTAAGCACCACCGTCAAATTCAACGAAATATTCGTTATCGTTTAAATTATCTTTATCGGTTCCAAGAGTAAACGCAACGTTGTTAACTATATCTTTAAATCCTAACACGAAAGTATCAGTTGATTTAATAGTATAATATTGATTTGCGTAAACACCCATTGGTTCAGCATTTAACGTTGCAGTAGCGTCAAGTCTTCTTGAAGCCCAGAATTTAGGATAAATGTTTGTTGAAGTTGTTTTTCCGCTAATTCTTACGTAAATAGCAACACCGGTATAACTTGCAGTACCAGATTTTTCATAAGAACACAATTCGTTTCCGTTAACTAAATAGTGTCCAGCACGAGCAATTACAAATTCATTATCTTGTAAATCGTTTTGGTCAATCTTGCCGTCGTCGTTTCTATCTTCCGTTAAAGCAACGATTGGTAATTGCGGACCATTTTTGCCGTCAGTATAAGTGATTACAAGTTTTTCACCACCATATACGGAATAAACAGAACCTTCTTTAGTTGCACCAACTTGTTCAATATAAATAGTAGCATTTACTTGATTTACAACTACGTTAAACGCATTTAAAGTGCTAACTTCGTTATTGCGTTTATAAGTGATTATTATCATAGAAGCGACGCCGTAAGTTTCGCCATTTGCTTTAACTACGTTTCCGTCAAATCCATAATAATCGTCTATAAATTCACAAACGTATTGATTGTTTTCTAACGTTTCTTTGCTTTCGCCAAGAGTAAATTCAGCGTCGGCAACTTCATCGTATAAACTTAACGCAAATACGTCAGTTTCTTTTATTGAATAAGTTTCTCCGTCAACTACGGCAAAATTTTCACCGTTGTTCATTACAGAGAATCTAATTCCAGGAATTATTGCTACGTCAAATTCAATTGAACTTATAAGACCGTTAGATTTATAAGTTATAATTACTTTTGAAGATTCACCGTAAGTTGTTCCGTTTAATAGAAGTTTATTTCCGTCAAATTTATAATAATCGCCTAAAACTTCACAAACGTATTGATTTTCTTCTAAGTTTTCTTTACTATCTGCGATTGTAAATTCAACCTCAGCAGTAGAATTGTTTAATCCTACGATAAACGTATCAGTTTCTCTAACGATATTTACGCTATCAGTTTTTACAACGTAATTTTCTCCATTTAACGTTGCTGTGCAAGAAATTCTGCTTGCAGCCCAGAATCTAGCGTAAATGTTTGTAGAGTATTCAGTTCCGTTAACCTTTGCAACTACGTTAACACCTAAGAAGTTGTTCGTTCCTGATTTTTCATAAGAACAAATTTGATTTCCATTAACAAAGTAAACGTTGCCAGGAGCAATTACGAATTCATTGTCTTGTAAATCGTCTTTATTAATAACGCCGTCGTCGTTTCTATCTTCCGTTAAAGCAGTGATAGGTAATTGCGGACCATTTTTGCCGTTAGTATAAGTGATTACAAG
>JAZRLL010000145.1:0-5998 GCA_045646745.1 Christensenellaceae bacterium | reverse complement strand
TAATAGGAACGTCAGTACTAGGTGTAGCTCACGCTAACACAACAACAACAGGTACGGAAATAAGCGTGACAAGAACAGGGACAACTAACACGTCAGTAGAATGGCTGGCGATAGGGTTCGCTGAGGAGGTGTAATATGTTTTATTATATTTTAAACAACGACGGATATTTGAAAGCCGTTTTTTTAGGTTGTTTAGGTGAAATGGAAGAAGAGTGTAAAAGTTGGGAAGGTGAAATACCGTACGACTTAGAAGAAAATTTGGGGGCTTATAAGTTTGGAAATGGCGAAGAGCTTTCTAGAATGGTTGATTTTAAACAGGGGGTTACTTTAGACGATAAAGGAAACGAAATTAGTAATAACGACTATAATTATTTTGTTACTGATTATATCCCAGTCTATCCCTCTAGAGCTTATGTTTATTCTAGAGCGAGTTTGGGGGATTGTTACGGAGCTTATTATGATGAAGAGTATAACTTTATAAGTTCGTTTACAATCAATGATACACCTAACGGCGACCCGCAAGACGATTCGATAGAAAATTATACAAAGACTATGGAAATACCCGACGGAGCTAGATACGTAAGATTTACAGGCTCATTGTCTAGCGGTAGATATTGGGCGTCTCTATTAAACGTAGGGGACGATTTAAGCGGTAAGACTTTATATTGTAACAATATAGATTCTATGGTTGAAAGTGACGATTGGTATATAGCAACAAGTGACGGCGATTATACAATAATGGGTAGTATCGTAGGAGGACTTAGAAGGATTTGGATTAATAAAGAATCAACGCTGGGAACGGTGGCGACTCTTTATGAAGAAGGGATAAGAGACAATATGCCTTATACCTTGCCCGACGATTTCGGTAAGATAGTAGCGGTATATCCAAACAACCCGAATTATAAGCTAATGACTTATGAAACTGAGGATAGCGATTATCGTTTTAAAGTTTATTCGACTGACGAATTAGTACTAGACGAGGTTAAATTAGAAGAGTTGCAAAATAATATATTTTATGACTATTCAACTAGCGAAGTATTTACGGGTAAGTACTGGATAGACGGTAAGCCTATTTATAGGAAAGTGATAGTAACAAACGAAGTCGTACAAGCAAATGTCGTGTTACCAGTAGCACACGGTATAACTGATTACGACTATATATGGGTTGATATGGGGAATTCATTTTATTACAACACCGTTACAAAAAGAAGTTTACCCTTAGAACAAACGTTTTATACGGCGACTAGTAACACGGATAAAGCACATATATATTTAGACGGAAGTTATATATATTATGTTTCAAGCGGTGGTTGGGGCGACGCTTGGGAAAAAATAACAACAATATTATATACAAAAACAACTGATTAAATAGGAGGAATGAAAAATGAAATTAATAAGAAAAGAATGTAACGCTAACGAGGTTACGAAGTTTGAATTTAATATTAAAGGCTGGGACTTCCTAGTTAAAAACTTTACTGAGGGGAATATATACGTATCTTTAGAAGGGGACGAAGATAAAAGCGTAATGATTAAGTTACCTACACTAGCCTCTCAGGTATGTACTATTAATACAGTAGCGGATAATACTTGTGTCGCTAATTGTGTAAACGTAATAGCTGAGTCAACTGGTGAGGTTGAAATTCAAATGATTCATTATTAGGAGGTGATATTATGGATTATACAGTAAAATCATTATCTAATATGCAAACAGGGGGAGGAGGAGCCAAAAATCCCGAAATTGGGTTCGCAATAACTAAATGGGACGAAGAAACGGGGACACCTTTAGAAGTTCAAACGTTCGGTTATACTGGTAACCCGTCGAGTAGGATAGGATTAGGTAACGTAAAGAAATATAAATTTAACAAAGGTATCACTTTCGATACCTCAGCTAAAATGTTTCAAGGTAATACCAAAGTTGAGGAAATTGATTTAAGCGAGGTTGACGACAAGTCTTTATATATGCCCGACGATTTTTTCTCAGGGTGTACTAAATTAAAAACTTTAGATATGGATAAATTCTCAGGAAACATCAATTATAACACTTTTAAAGGTTGTACTAATTTAGATTTGGACCATTTACCCGACGATTGCTCACACATTCGTTGTACTGCTTTTCAAAATTGCAAAAACTTATCTTCATTAAAAAGATTGCCCGATAGCGTGCGAAAAATAGGCGAGGTGGGTTATGGAGGTAGTGCTTTTCAAAACTGTACAAATTTAGCGTTAGAAGAGTTACCACCTAATTTGAGTAAGTTTGAGGGGGGTAGCAATTTTGCTAATTGCACTAGTCTAACAATATCTAGATTGCCTAACGCTATGACTACTAATACAATACCAGCGGGGACTTTTAGCGGTTGTAATAGTATAACAACAATGGATTTTAATAATGCAACGTATATACAAGGATTTAATAATTGTCTAGGATTAAAAACTGTAAAAGGACACAAGGCGACGACGATTGGAGCAGGTGCTTTTAGTAAAAGTACGGCGTTAGTGTCAGGCTCTTTCGAATTAGTTACAACTATTAACAGTTCATCAGCAACTTATGGGGCGTTTACTGATTGTACTGGTTTAAAGGCGTTATGGGTAGGACCGATTACTAGTATAGGGCAATACGCTTTTAACGGGTGTACTTCATTATCTAAAGTTTATATCAACCAGTCTAGAGCTAACGTAGAGGCTTTAACTGATTATTCAACTAGATTTAGTAATAGCACAGTACCCGAAACGTGCGAATTTATATGTAATGATGACGAAGGCTTTATAACTGTAAAGCAATTTGAGGCTATTGATTGGGCTACATATACAGGATAGGAGGGTATAAATGAAAAGCAAAGAACATATATTTTACCCTCTTATTTTAATAGGATTGCTGGTGATATTATCTTTTAACTTTTTCGTGGCAATATATGAATACATAGACTATCCAAAAAGGGTTCAAGCGGGGAACGAACGCTGGAAACAAGTTGAAAAAAGAATAGAAGAGCTGGAGGTTAAGTGTAATGGAAGAAATGGCTAACTTAATCGCTAATTACGGCGTTACTATAATCATAGTAGGGCTTTTTTTGTGGGACTGGGTAAATAATAAAAAAGATATGAAAGACACTCTAGAGGTGATAAAAGACACTTCTATAAACATATCTAAGAGCTTAGATTTACTACAAAAGAGTATGGATAGGCACGACGAAAAATTAGATAAGATACTAGATAGAGAATTGAAATAGAAAAGACGCTAACTGGCGTCTTTTTGCTATTTATGGAGGTTAATTATGATGATTAAAAAAATATCAAAATATACGTTAAATATTTTAACAATCTTAAACGCTTTATTAGTAGGACTAGACCCTATTTGGGGAATACCTTATGCCGATAAGATTATACCGACGTTATCAGTAATTATGGCGGTTATATCAACTTATTTATTAGGCGATAAAGCGATAACAAAGGTTAAAGTTAAAGGGGAAGAGTAATTATGGATAGAAACGAATTTATTAAGGTAATAGGGGAAATGGCTAAAAAGGATATGGCTAATAGCGGGATTCTAGCGAGTTTAACAATCGCTCAGGCTTGCTTAGAAAGTAATTTCGGGCAATCATCACTTGCTAAGGCTCCTAACTATAATTTGTTTGGTATTAAAGGTTCTTATGACGGACAAAGTGTTAGTATGAAAACGTGGGAATATATAAATGGTAAAAATGTTACTATTAACGCTAATTTCCGTAAATATCCTAGCTGGCAACAATCTATCAGCGACCACTCTAGCTTATTCAATAGACTAGATAGGTATAAGAATCTAAGAGGTAATACTGACTATAAAGACGTATGTAAAAAGGTTAGGGAGGACGGTTACGCAACCGACCCGAATTATACAACTAAGCTAATTAACCTAATAGAGACCTATAATTTGACTCAATACGACGGTGTAGATTCGCCGTTAAAAGAATCGAGCAACGATATTAACGTATATTACAGGGTTAAAACTAAAAAACACGGCTGGTTAAGTGAGATTAAAAATTATAACGATAAAAACTCAATGGGTTATGCAGGCTGGCAAAATAGTGCTATCGTGGGCTTAGCTATTAGAGTAGATAAAGGCTCTATTAAATATAGAGTTCACGAAAAAGGCGGTAAATGGTTAGGCTGGATAACTGGGTGCGATATTAATAATATTAAAACTGGTTGGGCTGGCAACAATAAGCCAATAGACGCTATACAAGTTTACTACTATACGCCTAATAATATTAGACCGTATAAAAAGGCTAAGTATAAAGTTAATAATTTCGGCTGGCAACACGATACCGATAAGACTAACGGACAGGACGGTTACGCTGGATTATTCGGGACAAACGTTACTAAATTTAAGCTAGTTATAGAGTAGGGGATAACCTCCTACTCTTTTTTTATGCCTTAAAATGGAAGAAAATAACAATTTATGGAAGAAAATGACAAAAAAGTATTGACTTATATGGAATATTATGGTAATATATTAATCACCAAAGGGGGAATGGTGAATATGAAAAAAAGAAATTTTGAAGATTTATATGGAATAGAGGCTTGTAAAGAAAGTATTAGATTTAAGGTAGAATACTTTAAACAATCGTTAGAAGAGCAATTAAAAGAATACGAGGAAAGAGCTAAAACTGATATAACTTTTAATAAAACAATGATAGACGCTTGTAAAGAATTAATGAAGGAAAACAAATAAGGGGGGAATGGTTAATATGAAAAAAGATTTAAGATTTGAATATGGTATGTTAGCAAGATTAGAAAGTGACTGTAAATATTTTTTAGGATATGGTGGAAGAAACGAAAGACACTTATGGGCTGGTAGTGTTGATAAACAAATAGAAGAAATGAAAAGACGTTATAACTGGTTTAAAGATGAAGATAAGCCCGAATGGATTAACTTAGAAATTATAGAGGACTATTATAGACAAATGAAAGAGGAACAATAAGGGGGGATTTAAAATGATAAAGAATAAAGCTATATTTGTAGGCGGTAAATATAACGGAATGGAAGTAAGCCACGACGAATTATTAAAAATGGGTAATGGTAGATTTAGAGAGGACAACAGTATAAAAAGAAAAAATGGTATTGTATGCCCACGTGAGGAATTAGATAATCAGCCTTTAGTTGACGGTTACCTAGCTCCAATGTGGGACGGCGGTAAATTAAGATATGAAACTCAGGAAATATACGACTTATTAAGTAGATAAGGGGGATTTAAAATGAATTATGTAACTAAAGAATATTATAAAAGTTTATGTGAGGACTATAAAGGAATCATAGACGGGAAACATTATATATTAACGCTAGACAAACAAACAGGAGCTACTATCTTATTACCAGTTGAATTGGTTGATAATGAAAACGCTTTAACGGAAAAAACAAAAGAAAGATATAACATACACTAGGAGGGGTTAAGATGAAAAAGATTCTAGAAAAGTACGGATATTGTATTGAAACGTGGGAAAAGGAATGGGACGACGGAGCTTATTCATACTGGATTTATTTAAAAGCTGGATATGAAGTTGACGGACAAAGTACTATTCACGAATATACAATAAGAGATTTAAAAGAAGAATTAAAAAGAATTAAAGAAAAATAGTTGACAATTTATGGAAGTTATATTAATATAACTAGCGACTGGAAGATACTGTCAATTTGGCAGTATGCAAAATGTAACATTTTATAATCAGCGAAATAAAACACGGTACAATATTGCTGATTGTGTCAGGCTTGCTCCTATCAATAACTCAATACCTAGCAAGGGGTGACTTATTAACCGTCAACGTTGCGGATATACAACGGATAGATATAAGATTTAAGACCTACTGTATTAATATTATCTAAAATCCACGTGGTAATTTATTTAGTTACATTTTGCATAGTGTCAAAGGGACACTAGAAGGAAGGAAAAAGAAAATGGCAACAAAAAAAGAAAATGTGGTAATTGAGTTGCAACCTATTAATCTAGGGGAGGCGTCAATTACAATC
>JAZRLL010000144.1:0-3490 GCA_045646745.1 Christensenellaceae bacterium | reverse complement strand
TATCTTCTCAAGAAGTTAGGTTTGAAGTAGAAGATAGTAGAAAGAACATGGTTGTGGTTTCTGAAACGGGCAGAGTAGATTTTATTCAAAATCCCGTTTTAGTTAGAATAACCGTTTACGCTTTAGATGGTAGCGGAAAATTTTCAAGCATATACTTATCTACTATTTAAATTCTTAATTTAGTCTAGGCGCTTATGCGTTTTATATACAAAGGAGGTTTTTATGTATAAAAAGGCTATTAAAATTCTTTTGTTTACTCTATGCCTTTCCGTTATGGCGTTTACTTTTACTGCCTGTGAAGACGACAAAGACTATAAAGTAACGATTAAGGGCGGGATTGAAGATCTTATTTACGACTCCGTTCCTAGTATCAACACTTTAAAGGGCGAAGAAGCACTAGAAAAAACGGGTTATGAAATTGAAGGTTTATATCTTGACGAAAACTTTTTAGAAGCGTTTAATCCAAGCAATTACTCGTCTTTAAATTCAAATTTAACTATCTACGTTAAATTTAAAGCCAAAGAGTACGTTATTTATCTTAATGCTAACGGCGGTGATTATGATGAAAATCAAGAGGAATCGTATAGTATAAAGGTAAATTACGGTGCTGATTATTCGTTGCCAATTCCGAAAAAAGATGGTATGGATTTTAACGGATACAAAAATATTCAAGGCAACCCGTTTAGTTTACAAGGAAAATATGAAATTGACGGAAGTTCTTCGTTAATCGCTCAATGGACTAATCACAAATATTCAATTAAGTTCTACGATGCAACTAAAACTGAAAACAACGAGTTAGGCGAAGAATTAAAACTTGAATATAATGATAAAATTTCAAGTCTTCCACAAGTAGAAGCGGGCTATGAAATTGAAGATAACAAAGTTTATAGTGATAAAGATTGTACAACTCTAATTGATTTAAGCACTTATAAAGTAGTAGACGATGCTTCACTTTACGTTAAAGTAGTTCCAAAAACTTATAAAATTATCGTAAACGAAGCAACGGGTGTTGATACTACGGTTAAATATAAAGAAAACTATTCGCTTACCGAACCTACGTTAGAAGGATTTACTTTTGAAGGCTTTATTTATAACGGACAACCTTTTGCAAAAGAAGGCGATTATAATTATACGCACGATATAACTATTACTGCAACATGGAAGGCTATTGAAGGTTATAACGATAGATATTTAACTTATTACGATGATCAAAATCAAATTGGAAATCCAGTTAAATATACAAAAGGCGATACTATACTTGCAAGTTCGTTAATTGTTTATAATAAAGAAGGTTATAAGTTTGATGGTTGGTATATAGACTCTGAATTTAATACTCCATTTAACGATACCGTTATAACGGAAAATATTAAGTTATACGGAAAGTTTACTGCAAACGAATATACTATTTCGTTTAATACAGACGGCGGTTCTAATATTGAAGACTATACCGCTACGTTTAATAGTTTATATAGTCTTAAAATTCCAACTAAAAAGGGATATGAGTTTGTCAAATATCAATATAACGGAAACGATTTTGCTTTAAGTGGAACTTACAATATTTCTAAGGATATAGTTCTTAAAGCGGTTTGGGTAGAATATTTTGAAGACGGTGAAAAATTAGCACAAGCAAAGCCTGTTTTATTTACTCAAAGAGTAAACGAACAAAACAGTTATTATTTTAAAGATAAAATAAGTGGTAGCGATAAATACACTTACGTATTCTTAAAAGGTGCTAAATACGATTTTGGAGCAGTTAAAGTATCTTCAACAGACTCTACGAGTCTTGTAGAGTTTAATAGTGAAAGTGTATTTACAGTTTTAAATAAAGCGGGCACGTTTACTATTAACTTCACGTTAGAAAACGGACAAGAATATTCAAGAAATGCAATTATAGTTGAATACGTTGAAAGTTTAAGTGATTCTACGACGGGTAGAAATAAAGATAATTTCAGAATAGATATGCTTGAAGCGTTAGACGTTGGCGTTAACAACTTTATACCTAACGTTACTATTAAATCTACGAATACGGGTATAAATTTAGAATATGCAAACGTAAATATCTCAGTTAAGGACGATGGCGGAAACGTTATTGAAAACGCCTTTACCTTAAACGGAAATTCTCTTACGTTTAATACTCAATTCGTTAACGTTGGTGGAACGTACACTATTGAATTAGCGCCAAGATATCAAATTAGCGTTGGAAATGCAATTTCCTTTAAAGTTAAATTTAACGAAGGCGTAAACGTTTATACTCACCAAGAATTAAGAGAAAATTTTGCTAATTTATCCGTTCACGAAATTAATATTTTAAGAAGTATTAAAACAGAACTTGAAGATAGTCAATATTACGAAGGCAAAAAGGAAAATGGTCCTATAAAAGAAGTTAAATCTGCTGATGAAAACGGCGTTCCTTATTTAAGACTTGCTCAAAAAGGCGATGAAATGAAACTTCACGGAAACAATTTCAGTATAGACGCATCAAGCCTTCCACACGCTAACGGTTATTACGAAGAATCTTGGGTAGAACCAATGGTTAAAGCCAATAAAGTTTTAAATCAACACATATTTATATTTGATTATGAATGTGGTTCAAACACGCTCGGACACGTTATATCAAATAGCGGAACGTTTAACGTAGATAATTTAGCCGTATTTGGCAACAACGTAGAACCTTCAAATATTATCGTTAAAAAGAGTGATGACGACGGATATTTAAAAATGAGTGGTTCATATAATGGTATAAGAGTAAACGGCGGTACTGCAACGTTTGATAACGTTTCTATTAAAAATACCGTAATCGGTTTATTCGTTACTAGTGGCGTTGATGAAGATTCTGTTGATTATGCAAGTAAAATAACTTTAAACGACTCTATTATTAATAATAGCTGGGCTAACTCTATTTGTTTGTTTAACTTAACAACGATAGATATTACGAACACTTATATTGGTAATAGTGGCGGTGCTTCAATTCACTTTGACGATAGAGCGTATGAAGAATCTTATGCGGGCGATTTAATGAACGTATTAAATATTGATGCTTTAACCGAAATTGACAACTTCGTAACAGGTGAAGAAGCGTGGTTTGGTGCTTATGGAAAACAACCGCTTGCAGCAGCAGTTAAGCAATTACTTGAACAACAACTTAATCCTGCGGGCTTTACTTGTTTAAAAGACGCAAAATTTAACTTTGCCGTATTTACTCAATCTGCTGGCGGACACGATTCTGAAGATTGGCTTGCAGACCCACAACTTGGTCCTATATTTGCAACTAATTTAACTCCGCACCCTACGTTAGGAGAAAGCGGAATAATGTTAAACGTTGTAAACGAAACTACGTTTATTCCTTATATTCAATTCCCTTATGGTGATTATGAAGCAAGAATAATGGCGTTGCTTCCAATATTTCCAACGGAATAAACTTTATAAATAAAAAAATTCTTCGCTTAATCTAGCGAGGAATTTTTTTATTTATTTTATTTTAATTTTTATT
>JAZRLL010000143.1:0-4820 GCA_045646745.1 Christensenellaceae bacterium | reverse complement strand
ATGAATTTTCATTGCCTTTATTATATTATATTTACTTGACTAAAATTAGACATATAAGGTATACTTATTTAGTAGTACAAAGAAGGATAAAATATGTTAAAACTTGAAAATATTTCATACGTTGCCCAAACTGAATTTGGTAGCAAAACAATTTTAAATGACATAAATTTAACGTTAGATGAAAAATTCGTTGCGTTTACGGGGCCTAACGGCGGAGGAAAATCTACTCTTGCTAAAATTATTATGGGTATTATTACCCCAACGAGTGGTAAAATTTATTTTGACGGACAAGATATTACACACCTTTCTATTACTGAAAGGGCTAAACTCGGTATTTCTTTTGCCTTTCAACAACCCGTTAAGTTTAAAGGTATTTCCGTTTCCGATATTATAAATATTGCAAGCGGGCAAAAACTTAAAGTTAACGAAATTTGCTCGTACTTATCCGAAGTTGGGCTTTGTGCAAGAGAATACGTTAATAGAGAAATTAACGGCAGTTTATCTGGTGGTGAACTTAAAAGAATTGAAATTGCAACGACTATTGCTCGTGGCTCTAAATTTACTATTTTTGACGAGCCGGAAGCAGGCATTGACCTTTGGAGTTTTAATAGTTTAATTACCGTTTTTGAAAGACTTTCTAAAAAATTAAACGGAACTTTACTTATAATTTCGCACCAAGAAAGAATTTTAAATATTGCCGATAGAATTATCGTTATCGCAAACGGTCAAATTAAAAACGATGGTAAAAAAGACGCTGTATTAGGCGAAATTTTATCTCAAACTACTTGTTCTCAATTACTAAAAAAGCAAAATGAAATTAAGGAGGCAAAATAATGTTTGACGAAATTCAAAAAAATCTCCTTAAAGAAGTTGCAGGAATAGAAGCAATTCCACAAGGCGCTTATAGTATTAGAACTGATGGAAAATTGCACTCTAAAAAAACTACTGAAAATATTGATATATCTCCTAAAACGGACAAGCCTGGTATAGATATTTTCATTAAACCAAACACTAAAAATCAAAGGGTTGACCTTCCCGTTATTATTACTAAAAGCGGAATTAAAGACCTTGTTTACAACGATTTTTATATCGGCGAGAATTGTGACGTTACTATCGTTGCAGGTTGTGGTATTTGTAACACGGGTAAAGACGATTCCGAACACGACGGAATTCACGCCTTCCACGTAGGCAAAAACGCCAAAGTTTTATATATAGAAAAGCATTACGGACAAGGCGATGGTAAAGGCGAAAGAATTTTAAACCCTACTACCCTTATTGACGTTGACGAAGGCGGTTATTTACAGATGGAAACGGCTCAAATTAAAGGCGTTGACTCATCTAATAGACAAACTAACGCTACCCTTAAAGATAATTCTACCCTTATTATCCACGAAAAAATTATGACTCACGGCACTCAAAAAGCCTTTACCGATTTTAAGGTTGAACTTTTAGGAAAAGATAGTAAAGCACACGTGGTTTCAAGGTCAATAGCAAAAGACGACTCTTTTCAAAAATTCGTTTCAATTATTGACGGAAACAACTCTTGTTCAGGACATACCGAGTGCGATGCAATTTTAATGAATAACGGAAAAGTTAGTGCCGAGCCACGAATTAACGCTAATCACATTGAAGCAAGTTTAGTTCACGAAGCAACTATCGGTAAAATTGCAGGCGAGCAATTAACTAAACTTATGACGTTAGGTTTAACCGAAAAAGAAGCCGAAGAGCAAATTATTAACGGATTTTTAAAATAATTTAACCTTTGTTTAAAATTCAGCATAATATATAAGGACAGATATTTTCTGTCCTTTAATTTTTATTTATAATTATGTTTAATAGAGAACTTGCCGTTGAATACGCTAGAAGATGGGCTTATTCGTATAATCCAGAATTTTATAATTTCACTAATCTTGGTGGCGACTGCACGAATTTCGTATCACAATGTTTATATTACGGTGGATATAAAATGAATTTTTCTACGTACGGCTGGTATTATATCAATCTAAATAACCGAGCCCCCGCTTTTACAGGCGTTAACGAGTTTTGGAACTTTGCCATCAAAAATAAAGGCGTTGGCGTTCAAATAAGTGAGTGCGATTTAAACGAGGTTGAATTAGCAGATGTAATTCAACTTTTTAACGGAAATAGATTTTACCATACTTTAATAGTATCAGATATACAAAACGGACAAATAAGAGTGTGTTCTCACGACGTTAACGCATTAGATATTCCGATTAATTACTATAACTACGTTTCCCTAAGGTGTGGAAAATTAATTTTTTGATTATATAAAAAAAGGCACTTTAAAATTTTAACATTTAAAGTGCTTTTTATTATTTTTTTAAAATTTTACACAAGTTCAATTATAGCAACTTCCGCAGCATCGCCCTTTCTTTCGCCTAAAAGATATCTTCTTGTATAACCGCCACCTTGACCGAGTTCTTCTTTTCTCTCAGCGTATTTTGGAGCGATTTCATTGAAAATCTTTTCAATAAGTGGGTGATTTATGCCTTTAACTCTTGCTTTAAATTCTGGTTTAGATTCTTTTGCATCTTTAACGAATTGAACATCGTAAGTAAGACTCATAATTTTTCTTCTTGCAGCAAGTTTTTTGCTTCCGTCTTTAATAACTTTTTTAGTTGTTTCTTTACCCTTGCTATCTTTTGTTACGATTGTTTCTTCAACCGTGTCAGTATAAGTGTTTACAGCAAGCGTAATAATTTTTTCAACGTATTTTCTAAGAGAAGCAACGTGTCCTTGAGTTGTTTTAATCTTACCATACCATAAAAGGTTTGATGCTTGATTTTTAAGAACCGCATTTCTTTGTTTAGTTGTTAAACCCATTCTTCCTGGCATAATATTAATCCTCCTGTTCCTTTAATTTAAGACCATAACTGTTAAGTTTGTAAATAACTTCATCAAGTGATTTCTTGCCAAGATTTCTAACTTTAAGCATATCGTCTTCTGTCTTTTTGGTTAAGTCTTCTATTGTGTGAATTCCAGCACGTTTTAAGCAGTTATAAGAACGTACGGATAAATCCATTTCTTCAATACTCATTTCAAGTATTTTTGGAAGTGGGTCGCTTGGTGGGCTAACGAGTATTCCAAGACCACTCATAACGTCTGATAAATTAACGAATATGCTAATGTGTTCTTGAATAATTTTAGCAGCCAAAGAAACGATTTCCTTTCCTGTGAAAGCCCCGTTTGTCCAAACTTCTAAAATAAGTCTATCTCTATCAATGTTTTGACCAACCCTTGCATTTTCAATATTATAACTTACTTTTGCAACAGGTGTGTAAATAGAATCAATAGCAATATAACCTATTTCGTCAGTTTTATTATTGTCTGCACTCTTATATCCTCTACCTCTGCCGATAGTTAAGTCAGCATCAAACACGTCGCCTTCGCTTAACGTACAAATGTATTGGTCTGGATTAAGAATTTCTATTTCTGCATCTGCTTCAATATCGCCCGCTTTAATTACTGCTGGACCTTCTTTGTAAAGTTTAAGAACCTTCTTAAAGTCTACGTTTGTAGTAGCAGTTTTAATTGCGATACTTTTTAAGTTAAGGATTATTTCAATAACGTCTTCCTTAACTCCTTTAATTGTTGAGAATTCGTGTTTTATGTCAAGACTCGGTGCAAATTTAATGCCTTGTATAGCAGCACCTGGAAGCGCTGACATTAAAGTTCTTCTTAAACAGTTTCCAATAGTGATACCAAAACCTTTTTCAAGTGGTTCTACAACTATTTTAACGTAACTTCTGTCTTCGCTTTCTTCAACCGAAATCTTAGGCATTTCTATTTCCATCATAGAAAATTTACCTCCTGATTTTTTTTTGATAGAACTGAGTAATAAGTAGCATAAGCGTTTACGCTACGTTATTACTAATTAAATTGCATTTAGCAATCTTATTTTTACAATACTGATTATCTTGAATATAATTCTACAATCATGTATTCTTGGATTTGAGAATCAATATCTTCTCTTGCTGGTAAAGCAACTACTTTTCCTTCAAGTTTATCTTTATCAAATTCAAGCCACTTTGGTATATTATTAGATTTTTCAGATTGTTTTACTGCTTCAAAATATTTATTGTCTTTTTTGTTTTCCTTAACTGCAATAATATCGCCAACGTTAATTTGGTATGAAGCAATATCTACGTTTTTACCATTTACGGTAAAGTGTGCGTGTGTTACGAGTTGACGAGAAGTTGTTCTAGATGGAGCAAGTCCTAATCTATAAACTACGTTGTCAAGCCTTCTTTCTAATAAAGAAAGCATGTTTTCACCCGTAATACCTTTCATTCTATCAGCCTTTTCAAAGTATTCTCTGAATTGGTTTTCAAGAACACCATAAATTCTCTTTGTTTTTTGTTTCTCACGAAGTTGTTGTCCGTATTCAGAAACTTTATGTCTTCCTGCACCGTGTTGACCAGGAGCAACCGGTCTTTTTTCAAATGGACAAGAAGTTTTGTAACATTTATCACCTTTTAAGAAAAGTTTGCAACCTTCTCTTCTACATAAACGACATTTAGCACCTGTATATTTAGCCATTTTCTTTTCCTCCTATTAAACTCTACGACGTTTTGGTGGACGACATCCATTGTGAGGAATTGGTGATACGTCTTGAATAAGAGTAACTTCAACTCCACATACGCCTAACGCTCTAATAGCCGATTCTCTTCCTTGACCTGGTCCTTTTACGTAAACTTCCGCAGACCTAAGTCCGTGTTCCATCGCTGCTTTAATAGCAACTTCTGCTGCTTGTTGTGCTGCAAATGGAGTGCTCTTTCTTGAACCTCTATATCCAAGAC
>JAZRLL010000142.1:0-20017 GCA_045646745.1 Christensenellaceae bacterium | reverse complement strand
ATATGCAGAAATGAGGACGTAAAAATGGAAGAAATGATTAACGTATATTTATATGGTAAGAAATATACTGTACCAGCTAGCTTGACTATCATGGAAGCATTTGAATATGCTGGATATCAGTTAGTTCGTGGTTGCGGTTGTAGAAATGGTTTCTGTGGGGCTTGCGCGACCATTTATCGTATCAAAGGTCAGCAAGAATTAAAAACTTGTCTTGCGTGTCAACAACAAGTAGAAGAAGGTATGTACGTAGCGACTCTTCCTTTCTTCCCACTCGTTAAACAAGTGTACGATATTCAAAAAGTTAAACCAACCGAGCAAATTATGATGCAACTTTATCCAGAAATTTATAGTTGTATCGGTTGTAATGCTTGTACGAAGGCTTGTCCTCAATCACTTAAAACTATGCAATATATCGCATACGCTCAAAGGGGCGAATACGAAAAATGTGCAGAAGAATCATTTGACTGCGTAATGTGTGGTATTTGTTCTTCAAGATGTCCAGCAGGTATCTCTCATCCGCAAGTTGCAATTTTAGCAAGAAGACTTTACGGTAAATATATTGCTCCTAAATGCGAACACCTTTTAAATAGAGTTGAAGAAATCAACCAAGGCAAATTTGATTTAGATATGCAAGATATTATGAACAAATCGTTAGAAGAACAAAAAGCACTCTACAACAGTAGAGAAATTGAAAAATAAGGAGATAAGCGTATGTATAAATATACTCAAGAACAACTTGATTCTATGAAAAAAGTTGAGGCGTCAAGAGCCGAAAGAACTAAAAATCTTTTTAGGCGTATGACTGCCGAAGAAAAAGATAGCGTACTTAAAGAATTCCACCCAGACTACATAGAAAGTGCTTACGAAACTTTAAAAGTAGGTAAAAACAAAGGTGGCAAAGTTTTACACGAATTAGCAAATCTTTTACAAGGTAAATCAAGAATTTCAAGCAGTTTATCTCTTGAAAATCCAAAATATGACGTAGACGTTTTAGTTATCGGTGGTGGCGGTGCAGGTTCTTCTGCTGCAATCACTGCTCACGACAACGGCGCTAACGTTATGATTGTTACTAAACTTAGAATTGGCGATGCTAACACTATGATGGCGGAAGGTGGTATTCAAGCGGCTGATAAAGAAAACGATAGCCCTAATATCCACTATCTTGACGCTTTCGGTGGTGGACACTTTGCTGCAAAACCTTGTCTTTTAGAAAAACTCGTTTGCGAAGCGCCAGACGCTATTCGTTGGCTCAACGACCTTGGCGTTATGTTTGATAAAGATAAAGACGGCACTATGATTACTACTCACGGTGGCGGTACTTCAAGAAAGAGAATGCACGCTTGTAAAGACTATTCTGGTGCAGAAATCATGAGAACTCTTCGTGACGAAGTAATTAATAGGGGTATTCCTGTCGTTGACTTCACTGCCGCTATTGAAATCGTTAAAGACGATGAAGGTAAAGCAGCAGGCGCAGTTTTACAAAATATGGAAACAGGCGAAATTTTCGTTGCAAAAGCAAAAACGGTTATTTTAGCAACGGGTGGTGCTGGTAGACTTCATTATCAAGGTTTCCCAACTTCTAACCACTACGGCGCTACTGCCGACGGTTTAGTTCTTGCTTACAGAGCAGGTGCAAAACTTTTATACCCAGACACTTTACAATATCACCCTACGGGCGTTGCAGAGCCAACTCAAATTTTCGGTGCGTTAGTTACTGAAAAAGTTCGTTCATTAGGCGCTCAACTCGTTAATAAAGACGGCGAAGCCTTCGTTTACTCTCTTGAAACGAGAGACGTTACCGCTTCTACTATTATTAGAGAGTGTAAGGGTAGAAACAATTCTATTAAAACGACTGACGGTGAAGGCGTATGGCTTGATACTCCAATGATTGAACAAATCGGTGGAGAAGGAACTATTGAAAAGAGAATTCCTGCTATGATGAGAATGTTCGGTAAATACGGCATTGATATTAGAAAAGAGCCAATTTTAGTTTACCCAACACTTCACTATCAAAACGGTGGTATAGACATTGAGTCTGACGGTCAATCTTGCGTTGAAAACTTATTCGTTGCAGGTGAAGCCGTTGGTGGCATCCACGGAAGAAACAGACTTATGGGCAACTCACTTTTAGATATTATCGTATTCGGTAGAAATGCTGGTAAATACGCAAGTTTAAAAGCAAAAGACGTTAAAGTTGGTAAACTCACTTTATCTCATATTGACGACTTTAATAAAGAACTTAAAGATGCTGGTATTGAAAATCCAATTCCATCACCAAAATTATTGCCAAACTACAATAGGGGAGACTTATAAGGTTTATGGAAAAAACAAACAAAAAAAGTCTTAAATGGCTTTGGATTACTATTGCAATAGTAATCCTTGGAGCAATAATTGGTTGGTGTGCGTTTAATGCAATACAAGCAAAAACAGTTACTAAGGCGTTTAAATTCAGCGGTACTGCTGCATTATTCATTTTAGTTTTTATAATAACGGCACTTGGTTATTTACTTGGTAGCATTACAATAAAAGGCGTTAATTTAGGAACTGCGGGCGTATTCTTGGTTGCAATTTTATTTGGTTTCTTATGTACGCTTGATTTTGGCAACGTTCCCGTTTTAGGCGCTTTCCACGTTAAATCGGGAGATGCTATCGTTGAAACGATGGGTGGCTCTATTCAAAATATAGGTCTTATATTATTCGTAGGCTCAGTTGGTTTAATTGCTGGCCCTAACTTCTTTAAAAACCTTAAAAAGAATTTTAAAACTTACATAGTTTTAGGCGCTACTATTATTATTTCATCAACGTTAGTTGCTATATTATTTACAAAAATAACTAATTATGGTTCTGGTTTCTGGGCAGGAATTTTATCTGGGGCGCTTACTACTACGCCAGGTTTCTCTGCCGCTCAGGAAGCCGTTATTTCAGTTCTTCAATCTATGCCTGAGTATGCAGGTTATACCGTTGAAGCGTTAAGACAACTTCCTGAATACACAATCATTTCAGTAGGACACGCAATTGCATATCCATTTGGCGTTGTAGGTGTTGTTTTATTCGTTCAACTTATGCCTAAATTCTTAAAGGCGGATATGAATAAAGAACGTGAACTTTTAAAAATCGGCGGTGAAGAAGAAACAAAATCTTATAAAGGTCTTTTTGAAGTTGAACCTTTCGGACTCGTTCCCGTTGCTTTAACCGTTGTTTTAGGTTTAGTTTTAGGTGCGGTTAAAATCCCTTTATTTGCAGGTTCTTCGTTTAGTTTAGGAACTACGGGTGGCGTTTTAATTATGGGCTTGGTATTAGGTCATTTTGGTAAAATTGGTAAAATGTCTTTACAAGTTCCTGAATTTACACTTAAACTTTTAAGAGAATTCGGTTTAATGCTTTTCTTATTAGGTGCAGGCTTTGAAGGTGGCGTAAGTTTAATTACTTCATTACAAGGAAAAGGCGCAGATATCGTTATTTTAGGATTCGTTGGTGGCGCTTGTATGACTATTGTTCCTATGATAGTAGGTTTCTTCCTTTCAAAATACTTAATGAGACTTCCACTCTTAAACAGCCTTGGCTCAATTACGGGTGGTATGACGTCAACTCCTGCTCTCGGTACTTTAATTAATACTGCAAAAACGGAAGACGTTGCTTCTGCTTACGCTTCAACTTATCCTATTGCACTCGTACTCGTAGTATTAGCGTGTCAATTAATGATAACTTTACTTTAAGTAATATAATTTAAAATTTAATATGTTTTCGAGTGTGTGGAATTATTTCCGCACGAGAGCAAGGGAAGTATAGTGAAAATCTATCGCAACAGTCATTACCGTTAAAGTCGGATAACTTGCCGAAAATATCAAGGTAATAAATTTATTTTGGACAAGGGAAATAAAGCCAATAGTTAGCAAAACTGCTTAACGCCCTATTATCTTGATAGGGCGTTCGTTTTTTACGTAATTATTGGTTAAATATTATTATGAAAAATTTTTACAAAAAACTAATAGTTGGATTTTCAATTATTTTAGTTTCTATATGTTTAGTTGGCGCTTACTTTTTATTTTTAGCACCAAAAACGCAAGAAGGCGAAAAGGACGTTTCAGTTAAAATTACGTATGCGGAAAATAGTTTTTCTTACGACGTTAAAACAGACTCAACCACCGTTTTAGAACTTTTAAAAGAAATGGATAAAGAGTATGAACTCTTATTAAAAACTGAAAGTAGCGTTTACGGTGAATTTATAACATCCTTAAAAGGAGTTAGTCAAGACGAACAAAAAGGCTATTATTACGTTTACACGATAAAAGGAGTTGATTTTCCTAGTGGGATATCTACTCAAACGATAAAAGACGGAGACGTTATAGAATTTAAGTATTTACACACCGTTTACGATGAAAATTGGAACGAAATTTCAAGTGAACTCAAAGGAAAAGGAAAAATTGCTTCCTACGAGATTACTAAAATAGTATTAATACTTATATCTTCAATACTTTGTTTAAGTGGAATTTCTTATTTAGTAGTTAGTTTAATTAATAGAAAGAAAAATGAAAAAAAATAAAATTACGTTTACGGCTAAAAAAATATCAATAATAGCGCTTATGTCCGCTATCTTAATAACGGGTAAATTTGCGCTTTCGTTTATTCCCAATATTGAAGTCGTAACCACGCTCGTTATTTGCCTTGCCTTCGTTTTTAAATACGATTCAATATTTGCAACCCTTATATTTTGCACTGCGGATATACTTATATACCCGCCGTCTATTGACGTTATTATAAGTTATTATTTGTATTGGAATTTGCTTGCCTTAATAGTTGCAACCCTATCCGAATTAAAGATTAAAAACGAGTGGGTATATTTTACGATAAGTTTAATTATGACCGCACTTTTTGGAGTTATAACTTCGTTTTTCTTCTCGCTATGCTTTGGCGTTAATTTTCTTGCGGTATACGTTGCGGGGATATATTTTTACCTAATTCAGTTAATTTCTACAACCGTTTTTATGCTAATAGGATTTAAAATTTTAACTAAAACTCTTGAAAATATTAAAAAAAGGATTTATCGTTGAGATAAATCCTTTTTTAGACTATTTTCCCCGTTTTAGCATCTTGAAAAATAATATAATAACCTTCGCCTTCCAAATCAAATATGGAACTAGGAATAAATTTAAAAGAGTTAAGGTTTTTTGGTGGCGATGAATAATTTGATAAAATGCCGTAGCAAATATAAACTATTTCGCCCTTTCTTTGAATAGTGCCAACGTAGTAAAATTTATCCTTTTCGTAGCAGATTTTAACGAAATTTCCGCCACTAATTAATGCGTTTAATTCTTCGCATTTAGGGTGAGTGTCTAAAACTTTATAAAGGGACTCTTTTATTTGGTCAAAAGATTTTTCGTTTTTGACATCGCTAGCGTTCTTTTCATTAAAAACAAACTCTTTTTCCTCTTTGAAATTTTCTTTTTCTGGTTCACGCTTCTTAAAAGCGTTAACATCTTTGTTAGGTAAATTATTTTCTCCATAATCAAACTTGTAATAGTTTTGAGTGGCTATAATCTCGTCGTCGTACTCAATACTATTTTTATTGGGTAAATATTTTTTAACGTTGCATATATTATCTTGTATAATTTCTTTGCTATTTGGGTATAAACCCGTAAAAATCACTTCTTGATTTTTTAAACCTAAAAGAATAAAATCGTCAAAAAAAGTTAACTCGTTTAGTGCAACTGAAAAGTTTAAAAAAGACGGACAACGATAGTTAAAAGTTTTTTTATCGTCGCCTAAAATTATTAAATTAATATCGCCCGAAAAATTATTCAAAAAATTAATTTTAAGTTCGGTTTTATCCCCGTCGTAACATAAGAAAACAGAGCCAATCGTCTTATTAATTTGATAATAATCTTTTAAAATAACAACTTTTTTGAACGTTTTTTGCATAAATTAATTTATCACCTTTAATTATATATATGTTTAAAAGCAAAAAAATAATATAATTTAAAAGATAATGTAAAATTATAAATTTTTTTTATAACTTAAATAAGAAAAATAAAAGTCCATTTATAAAATAAAATACTCTAAAACAATTTACAATTTATAAATTGTATGATAAAATATATAAAAAATGGATGTATAGGCGGGAAAACCCCGCAAAAGCAAAATAAAGGAGAGAAAAATGACAAATAATAAGAACGTATTAAAATTCGTTGAAGAAAGTGCACAACTTTGTAATCCTGCAAAAATCGTATGGATTACGGGCGAAGAAGCGCAACTTGAAGAGTTAAGAAAAGAAGCCTTATCAACCGGCGAACTTATTAAACTTAACGAAGAAAAACTTCCAGGATGTTATCTTCACCGTTCAGCAGTAAACGACGTTGCACGTGTTGAAGGCAGAACGTTTATTTGTTGCAAAAATAAAGAAGACGCAGGCCCAATTAACAATTGGATGGACCCACAAGAAGCATATGAAAAAGTAGGCGCAATATTCAAAGACAGTATGAAAGGTAAAACTATGTACGTTATTCCATATTCTATGGGTGCGGTTGGTTCAACTTTCAGTAAAGTAGGTATTGAAGTTACTGACTCTATTTACGTAGTAGTTAGTATGAAGATAATGACAAGAGTAGGCAAAGAAGTATTAGACGTTTTAGGTGATAGCAACGATTTCGTTCGTGGTCTTCACTCAAAAGCAGACCTTGATGCTGAAAAGAGATATATTCTCCACTTCCCAGAAGACAATACTATATGGTCTGTTAACTCTGGTTACGGCGGAAACGTTTTACTTGGTAAAAAATGTTTTGCACTTCGTATTGCTTCATATCAAGGCAAAAAAGAAGGCTGGATGGCAGAACACATGCTTATTTTAGGCGTACAAAAACCTAACGGTGAAATTAACTACGTTTCAGCAGCGTTCCCATCTGCTTGTGGAAAAACTAACCTTGCAATGCTTATTCCACCAAAATCATACTTAGAAAAAGGTTATAAGGTATGGTGTGTTGGTGACGATATCGCTTGGATTAGAGTTGGTAAAGATGGTAGACTTTGGGCTATCAACCCAGAAAACGGATTCTTTGGAGTTGCTCCTGGAACAAATATGCACTCTAACCCTAACGCAATGCTTTCAACTAAGAAAAACGCAATTTTCACTAACGTTGCTTTAAACGAAGCAGATAACACGGTTTGGTGGGAAGGTATGGAAAAAGACGTTGAAGGCAAAGTAAAACCTGCTAACCTTATTGATTGGAAGGGTAATCCTTGGACTCCTGATACGGTTGACGCTGACGGAAAGCCTGTTAAAGCGGCTCACCCAAATAGTAGATTTACTGCTCCTGCAATTAACTGTCCTTGTATTTCTTCTGAATTTGAAGCGCCAGAAGGCGTTCCACTTACTGCAATCGTATTTGGTGGAAGAAGGGCAAAAACTGCTCCGCTCGTTTACGAAGCAAGAGATTGGAACAGCGGTGTATTCGTAGGTTCTATTATGGCTTCTGAAACTACTGCTGCTGCAACGGGTGCTGTTGGTGTTGTTAGAAGAGACCCTATGGCTATGCGTCCTTTCGTTGGATACAATATGGCTGATTATTTTGCTCATTGGATTGAAATGGGTGATAAGATTGCTAAACAACCAAAAATCTTTAACGTAAACTGGTTTAGAACCGATGATGAAGGCAACTTCATTTGGCCAGGATTTGGCGACAATATCCGTGTTCTTGATTGGATTTTAAAAAGATGCAATAACGAAGTTGATGCAAGAGAAGTTGCTATTGGTTATATCCCATTTGCAAAAGACATTAACGTTGAAGGTCTTGACATTGACGAAGCAGTTATTGAAGATTTATTATCAGTAGATAAAGCAACTTGGCTTGAAGAAGTTAAGGGAATTAAAGAGTTCTACGCTCAATTCGGCGATAGACTTCCAAAAGAATTAGAAGTTAAACTTAACGAACTTGAAGAAAGATTATCTAAATAATAACTCTTAATCAAAATTTAAAGCGATTGTGAAATTTCACAATCGCATTTTTATAGTGTTTTTAGTGTTAAGTTTTAAATTTTATTTTTTAAAAATAAGTTCGCATATCCCTTTCATAATAATATAGCAAATAAAACTGCCTAAAATTAAAGCGCTAGAGTATCCAATAATAAAAATTACGGGGTGTAATGCGTGAGTAAACGGCTTTAAAATTTCAATGCTATCGGGGTAATATGGGCTCATATAAAACATATTAAATCTTTGATTTTCTAAATGGTTAATTGAAATTACTAAATAACCGATTTCGTTTAATATAATTGCCGTGACCACGAAAACTAAAAACACCCAAATAGAACTTAAAAAATACCTAAAAGTTGCTTTTTTGCGGTTGTAAACAAAGAAATAAACGCCAAGTAAAATTTGCGAGCCGTGATGTATCATAGTTTGAATACTTACGCCTAAATAACTAGTTAAAACACTTTGCGGACTAATATAAACGGCAAGTCCGCCAAGTAATGAAAAGGTTGACATATACGCCATAAGACTATCTCTAAACTTCCCATTTTTTAAAAGGAAAATAAAGGGTAAAACGTATAGTTCGGTTGAGCATAATTGGAAAGGGAAAGCATAAAATTTATATTTCCAATAAACCTTTTCTCCGTCGTAATTAAAAGAGTAAACTATTTGTTTATAAATTTCTAAAACTAAAACGATAAACCAAAAAATAAAGGATATTAATCGCATAGTTGTATCGCTAGAATTTCTATATTTAAAACATATTAAAAGGGTTAATAAAACTAAAATAAGCGAGAAAATCAAGTGAAACGAGCCGTACGGAGCAGGTTTTTCAGTTTTATAACTTAATAGATAAATTATTTTTTCAAAAGTATTCATTAGTGTTTTCCGATTTTAAAGGGATATATTAATTATACCATTTAATTTAAAACAAATCAATATTTATCGTTTGCTTTCATTTTTTAAAGAATCGTTGATTCGTTTAGAAATTTCTTCGTGTCTTTTATACATTTCTCTTATTGCATATTTTGAAAGTTTATTTGAAAAATGGTTTTTATCGGGGTTTACGTCTTTCTTTTGATTATTTTGATTATTTAAAGTATACAAATTTTGTAAAGTGGATTTAATTGCGTTTTGTCCCTTTTCATCACTTAACAATTTGCCTACCAAGTCAAAGATACTAAATTTTTCCACAAAAACTCCTTTTTTGTTAAAATAACACTCTTAATTTTAATAAAAATTATTGATTATTAAAAAGATTTAGTGTATAATTAATTATAACTATATTTATTTTTAAAATATGCAAATCGGGATAATTGTATTCCATCATATATAGGAGAGATAGATGAGAAAATTTCTAATACTACTTTTAACGTTTATTTTAGCAACCATGGTTTTTACGGGTTGTTCTAATGATAGTGTATCTCCACTTGAAAATACCGGCGGGGAAATCGTAAAAGACGGAAACGGTTCTTTTTTAGTAGAAAAGGGCGATTATATTTACTTTATTAACGGTAAATCTTCAACTACTAGCAACAACGATTTTGGCACTCCAAATAAAGGTTCGTTAGTAAGGATGAAAAAAAGCGATTTATCAGATATTGAAAACGCAAAAGTTGAAACGGTTTTACCTAAAATAATGCTTACCAACTCTTATAAAACGGGAGTTTATATGTATGGGGATTACGTTTATTACGCAACTCCTTCAACCGTTAAAGATAAGCAAGGAAACGTAAAAAATTCCGAAACTGAATTTAACAAGTTAAACTTAAAAACGGGTAAAGTTGGCGAAGCGATTGCTTATTCAACTTCTAACTCGGTTGAGTATAGATACGTTGAGAGAAATAACAAAGTATATTTAACGTTTACTTTCACTAAAACTGAAGATAGCGTTGAAAATAAATATTTTAAAGTATATAACGCAACTGATAATAAACTTGTTTATACGTCAAAAGCATATAACGAAATGTTAATGGCGGAAGATAATTCTGAAAGCATTTACTTTACTACTTATAGTCAAGGAATTAAAGAAGACGAAAAGGCTACTTTCCAAGACGTTTATAGATATAACGTTGGTGATAGTAAAGAAACGTTAGTAGTAAGCGGTACGGGTTCAGAAGGTAAAAATTATCATAATCGTAAAGAATATACCGAAGACCTTTTATTTGAAGAAAGCGGTATTCAAGGCTTAACAATTAGCCTTATTAAAAATACGGGCAAATATTTAATTTTCAAAATTAAGACCCTTGACTCTGTTAACGTATCTTCTTTCTATTACGGAGTAGACGTTTCTAATAAAGAGTGTAATTTCCAAGGCAAAGTTAATTTAGGTGCGTCTAACGCAAATACTACTGATAAAGCCTTTACGGCAAATTCAATTTACGAGAGTTTAGATAGCGTTTATTATATTGAAACGAGTGAAAATTCTTCTGCTGGACTTGTTAAGTTTGATTACACGAAACTTTTACAAGGTGGAATAAGCAAAGGTAAAACGTTAATTTCTGCCGATTGTAAAGGCTACGCAATATACTCTATCGTTGGCGACTATATGTATTTGGCTGACACTGCAACCGGCAACTATTATAGATGTAATTATAAAGGTGAAGAAGTTGAAGTTTTAAAAATAAATCCTGTTTCAATGGAAACTGCAACTGATTGGTACGCACCAAGAATCGTTTCATATATGAACGGTGAAACACAAAAAACTTTCTTTATCGGTTTAGTAAACGGCGATTATTTTAAAGATTACGTTTTTGCTTTTGATATTACTAATATCGGAAGTGAAGAATACGAAAGTGAACTTGAAAAATATAAAGACGTTTCAAAGGCTACAAGAGACGATATGTTGTCGTTAATTGCAAAAAGGATTGGAAAAATTACTTCGTCAGATAAAAACGACGTAAACGATTTATTAGATGAAGATTATCCCGTTGAAGAAGAATAGAGAAAAAGGTGTCCACCGCTTTTGCGGGGGACTTTAACGACTATGAGAATTTTATCTTACGATATAGAAAGTACTACGGGCAATCATAAAGACGCAAGTATGTGTACTTTCGGTTATTGTATTGCAGACGAACAATTTAATATACTAACTCAAAAAGATATAGTTATGAAGCCTAAAACGAGAAGGTTTGAAACTAAAATAAAACTTCATTATGAAAAGGAGTTTATTAAAAAGAGTCAACCCTTCCCATACTATTACAGCGAGATTAAAAACTTGTTTTTAGGCGGTGGAATAATTATTGGCTTTTCAGTTATGAACGACGTTGAGTTTTTAAACAACGCTTGCACCGCTTATAATCTACCCATTATAGAATACGAGTTTTTAGACGTTCAACTTTTATATAAAACGGTATATAAAAAGCCTACGTTATCAGGGCTTTCGGTTATTGCTTCAGAATTAAATATAGACTATCAAGCACACCGCTCTGATGAAGACGCTAGAATGACTTTACTAGTTTTAAAGCATATTTGTACGGATAAAAAATTAACTATTGAAGAAGTAGTTAGAAAGTATCATATCACTTTTGGATATAATAAAATTGGAGATATTTCGCCTTGTACTAACGGCGTTTATACTAAAAGGGAAATAAACTACTTAATTTTAGACTTTATTGAGAAAAATGCTCATCATTCAAGAAGGTACAAAGGCGGACTTTCTAAAAAGACCTTTGCTTTTTGTGAAGAAATAAGGTATGGCAACGTTGATAAATTTAGACAAATCATTAAAAGAATATACGATTTAAACGGCAGAATTAGTTCAATAGAAAGTTCAAACGTTTTCGTTTCAAACGCTTTTCCACTTGCAAAAAAATATAGCGATAAAATAGAAGAGAGAAACAAAAACAAACAAAGAATAACCGTTATTAGTGAAGAAGAATTATTAAAATTATTAAAAGAACTTCCAGAACTTGATTTTTCTTCTGACGTAGAACTTTTAAAACGGCATAGAAAAGAAGTTAAAAAGCAAAGAGAATTAAATAAGAAACTTAAATTAGAGAAATTAAAAATACAATCGCAACAAGAAAAAAGCACGGAAATAAGTTGTGAGAATTAAAAAATAGGGGAGACGATATGAGTTATTTAAAAGATAATTTTTTATTAACCAATAAAACCGCTGAAAAACTCTATAATGAATACGCATTAAAAATGCCTATATTTGATTATCATTGTCATCTTTCAGAAAAACAAATTTTAGAAAATAAACAATGTAGAGACGTTTTTGAAATATGGCTTTCAGGCGACCATTACAAATGGCGTTTAATGAGAAATTACGGGGTTGACGAAGAATATATTACGGGAAGCAAATCAAATAAAGAAAAGTTTATTGCGTATTGCGATACTTTGTCTACTGCATTTGGAAATCCACTTTACCATTGGTCCCAATTAGAATTAAAGGAATTTTTTAATTGTGAACTTGAAATTAATAAAGAAAATGCGGAACTTATATGGGATTGGTGCAACGATTATATTGAACTTAATAAAATCACGCCAAGCGCTCTAATTGAGAAATTAAACGTAAAAATCTTATTTACTACTAACGAAGTTTTTGATGATTTATCCGTTTTTGAAGAAATTTCTAAAAAGGGCTATAATTTCAAAGTTTTCCCAGCGTTCAGGGCGGATAAAATAATGAATATTGAAGCCGATAAATACACGGACTATCTTACTTTATTAGAAGAAAAAACCTTTAAGATAAATAATTTAGACGATTTAGAGAACGCACTTATTTCTCGTTTGGAAGCCTTTATTAAAGTGGGAGCGGTAGCAAGTGATATCGCAGTAGAAAAAACTTACGAAGTTTCTCAAAGAAAAGACGCTGAAAAGGTTTTTGCTAAAAGGCTTAAAGGCGAAGAAATTTTTTGTAAAGACCAAGAAGTTTTCAAAGGCTATTTAACTTACTTTTTAATGAAGACTTATGCAAAATACGATATTGCAACCGAACTTCATTTAGGGGCTATGAGAAATAATAACTCTAAAATGCTTGAAAAATTAGGTTTAGATACGGGTTATGATAGCATAAGCGATGAAAATAGCATTAAACTTACGTCAAGACTTTTTGATAAATTAAATGATGAAGACTTATTGCCAAAGACTATTTTATTTAATTTAAATCCTAAATTAAATACCGAAATAATGACGCTTATAGGCTGTTTCCAAGACGGAAAAACAAAGGGCAAAATTCAATACGGCCCTGCTTGGTGGTTTTTAGATAATAAAGTTGGTATGGAAAAACACCTTAAAGATATGACCGCTACGGGACATATAGCAAGTTTTATAGGTATGTTAACGGATAGCCGTTCTTTGATTTCATATCCACGACATCATTATTTTAGAAGAATTTTATGTAATTATCTTGGAACTCTAATGGAAAATGGAGAAATTACGCAAAATGAAAAGTTAGTAGGAAAGGTTATAAAAGATATTTCTTACGACAACGCAATAAACTATTTTTTTAACAAATAAAATAACAACGAACACGCTTTTTTAAAAACTTTTAAAAGAGCGTGTTTTAATATTATTAAAAAATTTAAAATTTAAAATTTGGCTTTTTATCTTAAATTTTTAAATTTTATAATTTTAAAAAAGAATAAATATTCAAAAAAAGTGCATAATTTAAGAGCAAAAAAATACTAAAAAACAAGCCTAAATTTAAGCCGAAAACTCAACTTTAAAAGGGCCGTATTTTTTACGATAAATACGAAAATTTTGCAACTTTTTTTAACGCTAAAAAACACTTGAAAAAAATATCGAAAAAAATTTGTAAAAACACTTGTTATTTTTAGTTAATTTATGTATAATTATTTCATAAAATATAATGAAATAAACAAAGGAGAATAGGGTATGAGTACAACGAATATTGAGAATAAAATTATTGACATAGTCAACGTGTCGAAAGAATTCGACGGCACGCCCGCCGTCAATAACGTTAACTTATACGTCCGCAAGGGAGAATTCATTACCCTATTAGGTCCAAGTGGTTGTGGAAAAACTACTACGCTTAGAATGATTGCTGGTTTTGAAAATCCTACAAGCGGTAGGATTTTTTTAAATGGTAAAGATATCACTAATTTACCACCGCATAAAAGACCGGTTAATACCGTATTTCAAAGATACGCACTTTTTCCACATTTAAACGTTTTTGAAAATATAGCGTACGGTTTAAAACTTAAAAAGAATTCAATTATAGAAAAAAACGATAAGGGTGAAGAAGTAGTTAAAAACGTAAAATTCACTAAATTTGAAATCAAGCAAAAAGTAGCAAAAGTTTTAAAGATGATTGATTTAGAAGGTTTTGAAAAAAGAAGAGTTAACACTTTATCGGGTGGGCAACAACAAAGAATTGCTATTGCAAGGGCAATTGTTAACGAACCTGAAATTCTTCTTTTAGACGAGCCGTTAGGTGCGTTAGACCTTAAAATGCGTAAAGATATGCAACTTGAACTTAAAGAGATGCACAGAAAAATAGGCATTACCTTTATTTACGTAACTCACGACCAAGAAGAAGCATTAACGATGAGTGATACCGTAGTTGTAATGAAAGACGGAAAAATTCAACAAATCGGCACTCCACAAGATATTTACAACGAGCCTAAAAACGTATTCGTTGCAGATTTTATCGGCGAAAGCAACATATTCAGTGGAACGGTAGTTGGGGACAAAAAGGTTAAATTTATAAACAAAATTTTTGATTGTATTGACGATTTTGCTAAAAACGAAAAAGTTGACGTCGTAGTTAGACCGGAAGACGTTGAAATTTTACCATACGGCGAAGGTGCTATTTCAGGCGTAATTGAAAGTTGCATATTTAAAGGTGTTCACTATCAAATGACGATGATGGTTGGCAAAACCGAAATTATAATGCAAAGCACGAAAGGCTATTTTGAGGGTGAAAAAATTAGCATTGATATAAAACCTGAAAATATCCATTTAATGCATAAAGAGTTCGTTTCAAACGTTTACGACGGCTATATTACTAAAAATAATACCGTTTGTTTCGGCGATGGCGAATTTGAGTGCGACGTTTGTCAACTTTATAAAAACTCAACTCTTAACGAAGACGGATATTTAGTTTTAGAAAACGGCGAAACTATTGATTTAACTGACGTTGAAGTTAACGTTGAAGTTGGATTAAAAGATATAGAGATTAGTGATGATGAAAACGAAGGCGGAGCAATAGGAAATATTATTTCTATAATTTATAAAGGCGACCACTATCAACTTATAGTTAGAACAGACGAAAATGAAGAGGACTACGTTTTTGATACCGAATACACTTGGAACGAAAACGATAGAGTTAGCGTAAAAATTCCAAAAGACAAAATTAAACTTTCATTAAAGGACGGTGTTAATAAATAATGAAAGGTTTAAGATTTTCAAGGAAGCAATTAGCAATACCTTACGGAATATTTTTATTGTTTTTCGTGGTTTTTCCATTATTATTAGTAGTTTACTATGCCTTTACTACTAAAACGGGGGAATTTACAATTGATAACTTCGTTTGGTTTTTTTCAAACAATAGTTCTATAAAAAACTTGTTTACGAGTATGCTCGTAGGTTTATTGACTACGATAGCGTGTTTGCTTATAGGTTATCCTGTAGCGTATATTCTTTCTAAAATAAAATCTAAAAGAAAAATAATTATTCTTTTACTTTTTATAATGCCAATGTGGATAAACTTCGTTTTAAGAGCGATGGCTATGAAGGAATTATTAGCGCTTATCGGTTTTTTTGGTAAATATAATTTCTTAAATACTATAATAGGTATGACGTACGACTACTTGCCGTTTATGATTTTACCACTTTATAGCGTTTTGATTAAAATTGACAAAAGTTATGAAGAAGCGTCGTTAGATTTGGGCGCAAATAAGTTAAAAACATTTTTAAAAATTACTTTGCCACTTTCAGTTAGTGGAATAGTTAGCGGAATTACTATGGTGTTTTTACCTTCAATGACCTGCTACGTAATAAGCGATATGTTCTCTAACCATAAAGTCACTATAATAGGAAAACTTATAGAACTTTGGTTTGGAAAAGGCAATAATTGGCATTACGGTTCAACTATTGCTCTTATAATGTTAGTTATAATGGTTTTAACAACTTTATTAACTGAAAAAGTTTCTAAAAATGAAAATTCAAGGGGGATGTTATTATGATTAAAAAAGGCATCTCGGCAACTTGGATTATATTGGCGTTAGCCTTTATGTATCTCCCAATATTTTTACTTGTAATATTCAGTTTTACGGATAGTAAAATTATAGGTGATTGGAACGGATTTTCCTTAGAACTTTACAAGCAGTTATTTCAAAATGAAAAATTAAGGGAAATGATTATAGGCACCGTGTTTCTTGCCTTAGTTGCGGGTTTACTTTCAACTATTTTAGGCACGATTGGTTCTATTGGTATTTTTTATAGTAAAAATTGGTTTGGCAAAACGGTTAAAAGCGCATCTCAAATAAACGTTATAAACGCCGAAATAGTCACGGCTATATCGTTGGCGTTAACTTTTGGATTAATAGGTATAAACAGAAGTTTTATTTCTTTAATTATAGGACACGTTGCGTTGTGTACGCCTTTCGTTATTTTATCCGTTCTTCCAAAATTAAAGCAAATGGACGGCAATTTATACGAAGCCGCACTTGACCTTGGGGCAACGCCTTTTAAGGCCTTGTGGCAAGTGGTTATTCCTGAAATTATGCCGGGTATTTTTAGTGGTTTTATGATAGCGCTAACTTTATCACTTGACGATTATATGATAACCACGTATACTAAACCTAACGATTTTAATACTATAAGCACTTACGTTTACAACGCATTTAAAAATCCAAGGCACTCAAATATTCCAGCATTAAGAGCGCTTACGACGTTAATTTTAGTGATAATGATTGTAGTGGTAATCGTAATGAACGTAAAGGCTTCTAAAAAGCAAAAATAATTATTTAAAAGGAGTAAAATAAATGAAAATTTCTAAAAAATTTTTAGCAATTGTTTTAAGTTTATTACTTACCCTTCCACTTTTCTGTTTTACAGGCTGTGGTGAAGAAGACGTTTTCAAAATTGCAAATTGTGAAGACTATATTGATGAAGATTTGATTGAAGATTTTAAAGTTTATTATAAAGAGTTAACGGGTAAAGACGTTAAAGTTGAGTACACTACTTACGGAACTAACGAAGACCTTTATAATTTTATGAATATGGGGGATAAGTACGACCTTATTTGTCCGTCAGACTATATGATAGAAAAGATGGCAAGGGAAGGAAAACTCCAACCACTTAATATGGAAGCCGATAGTGAATATAATAAAAACGTTTCTCCGTTTATAGACGAAACTTTAAAAAGCGTTAAATGGGGAAATAACGGCGAATATAGTTTAGCAACTTATTCCGCAGGTTATATGTGGGGAACGCTTGGTTTAGTTTACAACGATTCAGTTAACGTAGACGAAATGAAAAGTTGGTCTTCACTTTGGACGACGTCTAAAAAATTTACTATAAAAGATAGTATGAGAGACACCTATTTTATAGGACTAGCTAAATGCTTTAACGAAGAATTAAACGTTGCTAAAAGAGAGTATGAAGGTGGCACTATTTCTTTAACTCAATATAAAGCGTTATTAAACGGATTTTTTAACAACACTGAATCAAGCGTTATAAATTCCGTAAAAGGCGATTTAATTAACTTAAAGAAGAGAAGTTGGGGTTTAGAAGTAGATAGCGGTAAAAACGATATTTTAACTAAAAAGATAGATATTAATTTTGCTTGGAGTGGCGATGCTGTTTACGCTATTCAAGAAGCAGAAGCAAACGGCGTAGAGTTATTTTATTCAGTTCCTGAGGAAGGTTCTAACATTTGGTTTGACGGCTGGTGCGTTCCAAAAACTTCTAAGAAATTAGACGTTGCGAAGGAATTTATCAACTTTATATCTTTACCAAGTTCAGCGAAAAAGAATATGGACTACATCGGCTACGTTAGTTGCGTTGCTGGTCAAGAAATATTTGAATACGTAGTTGAAAATTACGCCGTAGATAACGGAGAATACGAAGTGGATTTATCTTATTTCTTTGGAAGCGGAGAATATAAAGTTAAAACGGATTCTTTAAGCGGACAATTTTCAGCGCAATATCCATCTAAGGAAGTTATAGACAGATGCGTTATTATGAATTATTATAATGACGAAGCGAACGAAAGAATTTCAGAAATGTGGGCGGAACTTAGCGTTTCTTAAAATTAAGCAAAATGAAAATCTCAAAGCGAGTGCTTTGAGATTTTTTATTGATATAAATTTAATTTGTCTTTATTAAATTCCGTATGCAAGCCATAAATATATATAAGCGGGAATAATTGCGGCTAAGGTAAATGGAATACCAATTTTAAAGAAATCTTTATTTTTAACCACGTAGCCTTCTTTGCGAAGAATACCGATACCCGTAATATTTGCAGACGCACCGATAGGCGTGCAGTTTCCGCCGAGAGTTGCACCTGAAAGTAGTCCGAAGAAAAGAACGGTAGGGTCAAGACCCAAAGTGGTGGCAAGTCCAGAAATTACGGGAATCATAGTTGCAACGTATGGGATATTGTCAATAAACGCAGAAATAATTACCGATGCCCAAACTATAACCGTGTAAAGAAGGAATACGTTTCCGCCACCCATATTAGCAAGAAGATTAGCAGCAGCGTCAATAACGCCTTGTTCAGAGATACCGCCAATCATAACGAATAAACCTAATAAAAGACCTATGGTTTGAAAGTCAATTTCTTTAAGTGGAGAAACTAATGATATAAGTTTCTTTTTGCGTATAAAATTATAAACTAAACCTATAACTAGCAACGCACAACAAATAAGCCCGTTAGTAATATTTGGTTTGTTTGGAATAAAAGATGCAACGATAAGAAGAACGATAGTTCCTAATAATAAAATAGACGGAACGTAATCGTTAACTTTAACTCTTGTTTCATTTTTAGGTATTAACCCTTTTTCTTTTCTAAATATAAAGGCAAGAATTAACGCTGAAAGAAGTGCTCCAAGTTCTACGGCAAAGAACATACCGGGCATATTATTATACCAGAAAAAGTCCAAAAAACTCATATTGAGAGCAGAACCAAGCATAATAGCAGTAGTATCGCCAACAAGCGTTGCCGCACCTTGTAAGTTAGAAGATACGGCTATTGCTATAATAAATGGAATGGGATTTGTTTTTAATTTTTTACATATTTCAAGTGCAACGGGAGCAACCATTAAAACGGTCGCAACGTTATCTACAAAGGCTGAAATAATGCCTGCAAATAAAGACATTGAAACTGCTGCCCACATAACGTTAGGTACTTTTCTCATTATCAAGTCTGCAAGTAATTCAGGCATTTTACTTTCAATAAATAAAGAAACTATTCCCATAGTTCCCGCAATCATTAAAATAACGTTAAAATCTATCGTTCCTAAAAGTTTTTCTAACGGGAGCATCCCAGAAATTATAAATAAAAAAGCCGAAGCAATAGCAATATAAGGTCTATATTTACTAAAAACCAACATTAAAACGTAGGTTATAGCAAATAAACTTAAAGCAAAGTACATAAGAATTTTCTCCATTGAGTATAAAATGAGTCGCTTGTGTTTAGCGTTAACGCAAAACTATTTTTTGATTTTTCTTGTAAAGGCTTCAATATTTTCTCTAATAGTTTTTTTAGCGTCTTCGTAGTGGCTAATATTTAAAACCTTAACCGTTTTATTTTCAAGTTGTTTATAAACACCCAAGAAATGCCTTAATTCGTCAATTATATGAACGGGAAGTTGGGAAATGTCGGTATAGCAATTATATTGTGGGTCGCCGTAAGGAATAGCAATAATTTTTTCATCCGTTTCGTCGCCATCTTGCATATAAACTACTCCGATAGGATAGCATCTAACCAAACTCATTTTTTCAATAGGTTGGCTACATAAAACGAAAACGTCAAGCGGGTCTCCGTCGCCTGAAAGAGTTCTTGGAATAAATCCGTAATTCATAGGGTAGTGAGTACTAGTGTATAAAACTCTATCTAAAATAATAAGCCCCGTTTCT
>JAZRLL010000141.1:0-5636 GCA_045646745.1 Christensenellaceae bacterium | reverse complement strand
ACTTCATTTTAGTTTCGTCAAAAATAGCGGGCGATTTGCCGATACCTTCGAGCGAGAAGTTTTGAATTAATTCTTCCAAATTCATTTTTTCGGTGTTACCCTTGGGACTCCAACCGAGAAGAGCGATATAGTTCACGATAGATTCTTTAACGTAACCCTTTTTAACAAAATCTTCGTAACTTGCGTCGCCGTTACGCTTTGAAAGTTTATGTTGCGCATCTTTCATAATCGGGGGAAGGTGAATATAAACAGGTCTTTCCCAACCGAAAGCGTCATACATAAGATTATATTTAGGGGTTGAAGATAAATATTCAATACCGCGGATAACGTGCGTAATTCCCATTAAGTGGTCGTCAATTACGTTTGCAAAGTTATAGGTAGGAATTCCGTCTGACTTAATTAAAATATTGTCTTCTAAATCGCTATAATCAACTTCAATAGTTCCGTAAATAAGGTCTTCGTAAGAACTCGTTCCGCTAGTTGGAATATTTTGCCTAATTACAAAACTTTCGCCGTTTGCAATTCTTCGTTCGGCCTCTTCCTTTGAAACGGTATGCAAACAAAGTTTATCATACTTTCTGTTTCCGTTTTCGTCTTGTAAACTTTCAAGCCTTTCCTTTGAGCAAAAACAATAATATGCACCACCCAAGTCAATAAGTCGTTTAGCGTACTGCATATAAAGTTCCTTTCTTTCGCTTTGGATATATGGTCCGAAATCTCCGCCAACGTCAGGACCTTCATCGTAAGAAAGTCCAGAATTTTTTAAGGAAGAATAAATAACTTCAATAGCGCCTTCAACGAATCTTTCTTTATCGGTGTCTTCTATCCTTAATATAAAATCCCCGTCGTTATGCTTTGCAAATAAATATGCGTAAAGAGCCGTTCTTAAACCGCCAAGATGCATAAATCCCGTAGGGCTTGGAGCAAATCTAGTTCTAACTTTTTTCATTTTAAGTCTCTCCTAATCCTTTAACTTTATTTTTGATTAATTGTAGTCTATTATCGTAAAAATAACTGTAAATTTCATTTCCGCTCACTATTAAGTGGTCGTAGAAATTAACTTTGTGTAGTTGTAAAAGAGTAAATATCTTTTCAGTAGCAACGTCGTCTTCAAAAGACGGCTTTGGAAATTTAGATAAGTGATTGTGTGCAACGATTATTGATTTAGGGTTGTGAATTAATATTCCTTTTGAAAGCTCGTTAAAATCAATGTTAACCGAAGTTTCGTTGTTGTCGTCAATTTTAGTAAGGCCAATCACGTTGTTTTTAGAATTTAAGTATAAAGCAAAGAAAACTTCGTGTGTGTATCCGTTAAACAATTTTACTAATTGGGTTTTCGCTTCGTCTATGGTAGAAATCGGCTTTTTAGAAAAGTCGTCGTTTTTAACGAGTTTAGAAATATAGCCAATTAATGACAAAAACGTTGCAGTCTTCTCGCCAACACCGTCAATCGTGGCAACAAGTTCAGCGTCCCCGTTTAAAACGTTAGCAAGAGAACCAAATTTATCTATAAGAAGATGAGCAAGAGCGTTAGTGTCCTTTCGTGAAATAGAATAGCCTAACAAAAGTTCTAAAAGTTCGTGCTCTTTAAAAGATTCTTTACCATCAATAAACTTTTCTCTCAGTCTTTTGCGATGGCCTTCGTGATGTGATTTTTTCGCTTTATCCATAGTGTTTCCTAAATTTTTATAAAAAGATTATAACATATATTTTAAAAAATGTTAATAATTATGTAGCCAAAAATTAAAATAAAGTATATAATAACATAAAAAGGAGAAAAAATGAGCAATTATTTTAATGAAGGAATAAAAACTTTACAAAAATGGGTAAAAATTAATAGCGAAAAGGGAAAGTGTTGTAAAAATATGCCTTTTGGGAAAGGCGTTAATAAAATGCTAAAACTTGCATTAAAAGATGGTAAAAAACTTGGTTTTGAAGCAATAAATTATTCAAATTACGCTGGCGAAGTTGTCTGGGGCGAAGGCGAAGATAAAGAAGGTTTAGCAATTTTATGCCATCTTGACGTTGTCCCTTGCGGAAACAAAAAATTATGGAAATATCCGCCTTTTAGCGGTAAAATCGTAAACGGCGTTATGTACGGAAGAGGTGTAGTAGACGATAAA
The DNA here is from genome assembly GCA_045646745.1 of Christensenellaceae bacterium. Lineage (GTDB taxonomy): Bacteria > Bacillota > Clostridia > Christensenellales > Borkfalkiaceae > HGM11412. The sequence continues at coordinate 3,513 of JAZRLL010000141.1, read as the reverse complement.
GGAGCAACGGCTTTATGTTTATACGCCTTAAAAGAGTTAAAAGATAGCGGAATAATTCCAAAGCGCAAAGTAAAGTTGATTTTTGGTTTAGACGAAGAAACGGGAAACGAAAGTTTAGATTTTTATAAAAAAGTTGCAGTTATGCCAACCGAAGGCTTTGCTCCTGACGGACATTTCCCCGTTATTTATGCGGAAAAGGGAATAATTCACGCAAAATACACGTTTAAAAAGGGTAAAAACCTTTTAATCGTAAAGGGCGGAACAAAAGTTAACGTCGTTTGCGACAATGTTGAAATCTCGCTTAATGAAATAAACGAAGAAATCATAAAAAAGGTGGCGGAATTTGGTGGAGAGACACAAGAAAACGGAAAAATAACGTTTAAAGGGGTGTCTTCACACGGTTCAACACCGCATTTAGGCGACAACGCTATCTTAAAAGCGTTAAAATTCTTATATGCGATAAACGAGTTTGAAAAAGAAGATTTTGAAAATTTCGTAGAAGATAGGTTCAAAATAAAAGATTTAAAAGATGAAACGGGTGAATTGACTTTTTCTCCCGACTTAATTAGTTGTGATGAAGAAAATATTTTTATTACGACTGATATTAGATATCCTTCAACTAAAAAAGGCAAAGAAATAATTGAAATTTTAGATAAAATAGGCAAAAACGAAATTATATCACACACTAAACCTTTAATGGTTTCAAAAGATAGCAAACTCGTTAAAACTTTATGCAACACGTATAATAAAGTAATGAAAACAAACGAAGAGCCTGTTTCAATGGGTGGTGGAACTTATGCAAAACAACTTGAAAAAGGGGTTGCGTTTGGACCAACGCCTGATAAAGTAAGTAAGGCTCATATAATAAACGAAAGCGAAGAAATAACGTATTTAGAAAAATGCTACGAAATATATAAATTAGCAATAAAAGAATTAATAAGTGAATAATTTTAATAAAAAAAGTCCGTGCAGTTTGCTTTTTGCAAAACACACGGACTTTTAATAATCAAAAATTTTAATTGATTAACTTTGCATGGCCAATTTTTTTAGTTCTATCGTCAGTTTTAATTTTTTCAGAAATTTCATAGCCAAAAACAATTAAAATTTCGTTGTCAACGGCTAAAAGTGGAATATTATCTCTATCTTTTAATGGAATTTTTTTATCAATAAAATAATCTTTAAGTTTTTTTGTTCCGCAAGCAAATTTTGTAAAAACGTCTCCTTTTTTTCTGTTTCTAATAACCGCCGAAGAAGGAATTTTTTCTAAATCAAAAAACAAACAGTTTTCTTGTGAGGTTAAAGAAAGTACTATTTTTTTGTCTAAAAATTCAAACTCGCCAAGTTTAAACGGTGTATTGATTTTTATTGTTTCATCATTTTTAAAAATGCGGATATAGTCGTATTCTCTAATTGCTATAAGCCCGTTTTTAATAGTAATTTTAGAGCCGTTTTTCTTGTTAATTAACCCAAATATCCGTTCTATATGCCCTTTTTCGTAATCTTTTTTAAGGCCCAAATTTTTGATAGCAATAATAACGGCTCTTTTGAATAAAACGCTAGGCGAAGAAACGGGAATTTTATAAAAGTTTTCACTATTAATTATAAGATTTTTTGCAAGGCTGTCTAAAAACTCGTCTTCTTCTTTTGCAAGCCTTGAAAGTTTTAAAACGGAATTAGGCGCGTTTTCAAACTTTTCTTTAATTTTAGGCGAGATAATTTGTCTTATATAATTTCTTGTGTAATCAGTTAAAGAGTTGGTGCTGTCTTCAACGTAAGGAACGCTATTTTTTGCGATATAATCGTCAATTTTTTCTCTTGAAACGGATAAAATAGGTCTAATTACGTCGTTATAAGTTTCGCTAATTCCAGATAAACCTTTTAAGCCCGAGCCCCTAAAAACGTTAAACAATACGCTTTCAAAATTATCTTCAAGATGATGAGCGGTTGCAACTTTGGTAGAGAAGCCGGAATTTATTGCTTCTTCAAAAACGGAGTATCTTAAAATGCGAGCGCCTTGTTCAAGCGAAAAGCCGTTTTCTTCCGAAAATTTAATGCAGTCAACTTTTTTAAAAAACAAGGGTATAGAACGATTATGGCAGTAGTTTTTAACAAATTCACTGTCATTTTCGCTTTCTTTTCCACGAATAGAGTGGTCAACGTTTATAGCCTTTACCGTAATGCCGAGAGTGTCTTTTTCCGCTAAAAGTAAAGAAAGCAAAAACATGCTATCTTTCCCACCGGATAAAGCAACGGCAACTACGTCGCCTTTTTTAAAAAGAGAAGTATTAAGCATTAAAATTTCTCCATCAGCCGTAGAATATCATAATTATATCATAAAACGGTAAAAATAGAAAGATAAATAAAACAAAAAAACGCAAAAAAAGTGTCAAAGATAAAATTTTTATAAAAACGTGTAAAAATAGTTGACAAACAAAAATATTTTATGTATTATAAACAAGCATTAGTCATCGCGGGGTAGAGCAGCTTGGTAGCTCGTCGGGCTCATAACCCGGAGGTCGTGAGGTTCAAATCCCACCCCCGCAACCAAATTACTAAAAGGTAATTTAGTGGCGGCATATATGGCGGCGTAGCTTAGTTGGTTAGAGCGGCCGGTTCATACCCGGCAGGTCGTTGGTTCGAATCTGACCGCCGCTACCAAAATTTAATACGGCCCCTTGGTCAAGCGGTTAAGACATCGCCCTTTCACGGCGGTATCATGGGTTCGAATCCCGTAGGGGTCACCAATCAAAACCTAAAACGAACATATTGTTTTAGGTTTTTTCTTTTGCAAAGGTTTTAGTTTTAGCCGAGCCGACTTGTATCAAGACAAGCACACGTCCTACTGTCACAAAATAAAGTTTAGAGAAAGTTTATGGAAACAAAAGTATAATATTTTTGAAAATTTTAATTTATCACGAAATACCGAAAGCGATTGAAAAGTTTGTAAATATATGGTATAATAGGAAAACAAAGAATTACAAAGGAGGAACGGCAATGAAAAAAGGTAAAACAAGAATTATTGTGGGTTGTGTTTTAATTTTTCTACAAATCTTAAGCATTATAGGAAATTCTAAAAGTGGTTATAAAATTCAACTAAGTTTTGATAATATCAGCGTGTTCTTTTATGATTTGTTTTTCTTGTTAGGCTATTTTTTAATTGGTTTAATAGGTTTGATATTTGTTATTTCAGGCTTATCAGCATACTATAAAAAAGATAAAAAGCAAACTAAAGATATAATTTGTAATGCTTTGACTATTGCTGTAGGTGAAGGCAAAAAAGCCGTAGAAAATAATCGTAATGAACAACCAAATTATGAGGGCGATGACGACTTTGGTTTAGTTCCAGAAAAACCTATCTATACAAGAGGATTTGACGAGCAGGAAAAATATTTAATGTCTTTACGTGGGAAAAATGGAGAATCACCAACTTGGAAGAGACAAGGCTCAATGACTGTAGAAAATATAAATGGCTTAGTAGATATTTACGATATCTATTTTAATAATATTTTCTAC
>JAZRLL010000140.1:0-2536 GCA_045646745.1 Christensenellaceae bacterium | reverse complement strand
TTTTGTTAAAAATTATATTTTTTTGCATAAGAAAAATCCTATTATACACATATTGTTTGCATAAATAGGATTTTAATTCATTTATAAATAATTTATTTAATTACTTATTTAAAAGGTCAGCAATTGATACTTCTGAAGAAGAACTTTCAGTCCAACTATGTAAATCTTCATCGTTAACTTCTTTTTTAGCCTTTTTTTCTTTTTTAGGCTTATCTTCTTCAACTTCTTCTTTCTTTGGTTGTTCAATTAAAGCTTTAATAGAAAGATTAATTTTTTCCTTATCAGGAGCAATTTCAATAATTTTTGCTTCAACTTCATCGCCAACTTTTAATTTAGCTTGTGGATTTTCAATGAATTCGTGGCATATTTGAGAAACGTGAACTAAACCATCAACACCTTTTTCAATTTCAACGAAAGCACCGAAAGATACAAGTCTAACAACTTTACCTTTAACAACGTCGCCAACGTTATGATTTTCAATGAATAAATCAAATGGTTTTGGTTGTAATTGTTTATATCCGATAGAAACCTTCTTGTTTTCTTTATCAATTTTTAAAACTACGAAATCGTAAGTTTTATTAAGTTCTAAAACGTCAGACGCTTTTTTAACGTTAGTCCAAGATAAATCAAAGATGTGTGCTAAACAATCAAAGCCGTTAACAACTACGAAAGCACCGAATTTAGCAAATCTAACAACAGTACCTTCAACTATATCGTTTTCTGCGATAGAACTGAAAAATGCTTCTTCTTTTGCGAGTTTTTCTGCTTCTCTTTGAGCCTTTTCTGCTTCTAAAATAACCTTTTGAGATGCGATAATTTCTTTCTTTCTTGGAGTGTATTCAACTTTAATAGGTTTAACTCTTAAAGTTTTACCAACGTATTTATTAAGGTCAGAAACGAAACCAATTTTAATTTCGCTTGCTGGAACGAAAACGTCAAAATTTTCGTATTTACCAACGATACCGCCCTTATTAGAGCCTGTGATTGAAACGTTGATGTATTTGCCTTCGTTGAGTTCGTTAACGAGTGCTTGTTCTTTTTCTAAAACAAGGATTTGCTTTTGAGAAATTTTAAGTGGGCTTTTACCCATAACGATAACTTCAATTTCATCGCCGATAGTGTAAGCATTTTTATCAAAATTTTCTTGAGCAAGTTCATCTTTTAAAAGAGTTATATCAGTTTTACCATCAAAGTAAACTTTCAAGCCGTCATCATTAACTTGTGAAATAACAACACTAATTTTTTGTCCTTTTTTAAGATTTTGCCTTTCATCAAGCATAGCAACCGCTTGTTCCATTGTAACATCTTTTAATTGTTCCATATTTAAGAAAACCTCCATAGTTTGTTCACGTGGAGTGGAAGCCCCACTAACAATACCGACACTATTATAGTGCCTATTAAAATTTTTATAATCAAGCTCGTCTGGCTTTGATATCCGATAAGTATTTTTGCAATTTTTTATGCAAATTTCATATAGTTTATTGGTGTTAGAACTATTAAATCCACCTAAAACTATCATAGCATCACACGAAGTTGAAAGTTTTTCCGCTTCAATCTGACGCTCCATTGTAGTATAACAAATTGTTTCAAAAACTTCAACTGTTTTTAAGCCAAAATCCGTTATTTTTTTCAAAATTTTTCTAAATTTTTCAACTGAATAGGTCGTTTGACTAACAACGCATATTTTTTTATCAAAAAATACTTCTTTTTCAAAATATTCACTATCTAAAATTATAGCGCTATAATCACACCAACCGTTTAGTCCGATAACTTCGGGGTGGTCTTTTTTTCCAACTATAACTATTTGATAGCCTAATTTATAAAATTTATCAACTATTTTTTGAGTTTTGCAAACAAAAGGACAGGTGCAATTAATAATTTGAACGTTTTTTGAGTTTAAAGCGTTTAAAACGTCCTTTCCAACACCGTGCGAGCGGATAATTATTTTACTACTTTCTTTTATCTCGTCTGGGGAATTAATTACCTTTGAGCCCGTTTTTTCAATTTGAGAAACGACTGAATCGTTATGAATAATCTCACCTAAAATGTAAACGTTTTCTCCGCCTTCTTTTATAGCGGTATCAACTGCCCTTTTCACTCCCGAGCAAAAACCCGAATTTTTTGAAACGATAATTTCCATTTTTTATTTCTTCTTTTTAGTTTTTATATCTTCAACTATCTTGAATAATTCACTTTGAAGTTCGTGCATAGTGTTATTAACTACGTCTGCACATTGTTTTGAGACTTCATCGTTAAATTTTTTATCATAATATTGAGATAAATCAATAGGCTTTCCAACTATAACGTAGGTTTTTTTAAACATTTTTAATCTGTCGTAGATTATAATTGGAGTAATTAAAGACTTTCCTTTTACTGCAAATAAACCAACACCTTCTTTAATTTCTTGAAGTTCGTTAGTTTCAAAATTCCTTCTACCTTCTGGGAAAATACCTAAACGTTTATCATTTTTTAATACCGTTAACGCATCTTTAATTGATTTAAAACTTGGTTTATCTCTATCAATAGGAATAGTTCC
>JAZRLL010000139.1:0-19272 GCA_045646745.1 Christensenellaceae bacterium | reverse complement strand
TAAAAGTTTATTGATTAATGTATTTTTTTAAATATTCTAGGTTTAATTGCCAATCGTCTATCTTTGATAATTCAATATTTTCTTCGTTTGCCCTTTTAAGTTCAGAAATATATCTTTGAAAGTCCGTTTGGTTGACCTTTTTAAAGTGAATAATCGCAGTATCTTCCTTTCCTAACAGTTGCGTTCTTCCAATGTGAATAACTAAGTGGCATGAATTACAAACGGCAATAACGTCTTTTAAAGTTTGAGTGTGAGTTTTTTCGTTAAATTCCCATTTTTCGTGGGCTTCTAACCTTTTAACCCTTCTTTCGCATATTTTACATTTGCCGTTGGCTTCATCGTAAGCACGTTTTCTAATAAAATCCCACGCTTTTTTAGAAAGTTGAGTTCTTAAATTAAAATTCCAAGCACCCGCCGGAAGCATTTCAAAATTTAACTTTAATTTTTTATCCATATCTATATTATACAATAAGTAATTAAATTTTCAATGATTTTGTTATATTTTTTTACTGTTTAGAAATAATTTCTTTAAGGAGTGATTATGAAAAAAGTAATAATAGTTGGTGGCGGAATAGCGGGATTAACCGCCGGCATTTTAGCACAAAAACAAGGTTATAGCACGATTATCGTAGAAAAACATAGTAAAGTGGGTGGCAATTTAACGGGCTGGGAAAGAGACGGCTACAAAATAGATAATTGCATACATTGGCTAACGGGAACTAATAAAAATTCTAGCGAACATAAAAAACTTTTAGAAATTGGCGTTTTAGATAATTTTTATATGAACGATAGTTTTTATACTACTCATCTAAACGGACAAAGTATTTCAATGTACAAAGATTTAGATAAAACAAAAGAAGAGATGCTATTTATATCAAAAGAAGATGAAAAGGAGATTATACGATTTATAAACGCTGTAAAAAGCGTTAAATTACTGCAAAATATGGGCGGAGAGACAAACGACGTAAAGGGAACGCTATTTCAAAAATTTAAAGGATTATCTTATATTTTGCATTATTTTAATAAAAGTTTAGGCGATTTATCTAGCAATTTTAAACACCCCTTATTAAAACTTTGCATTGACGGATTTATAGGTGATAAATTTTCAGCACTCGGGCTTATTTTTGCTTACGCCTGCTTTTCAGAAGGTAATGGAAAAATACCATTTGGCGGTTCAATGGAAGTTGCCAGCCAGATAAGAGATAAGTATTTAAGTTTAGGCGGAAAAATTTTAACTAACACAACCGCAGTAAAAGTTAATAGTGAAAGTAATTTCGTTAGCGTTAATTTTAAAGATAAACCTACGCTTTATAGCGATTATGCAATTTTAGCCGTTGATTTAGAAAACGCATATAAATTACTAAATGAAAATTTGCCACAAAACGTACAAAAACGACTCTATAACCCTAAATTTGCACGTTTTTCAAGTTTTCACACGGCTTTTTCTTGCGATTTAAAAAATCTAAATTTTAAAGGCGAACAAATACTTTACGTTGATGAAAAACACAAAGACGTTATAAAAGCAAAAACTATTGCCATTAGAGAGTTTTCTAAGGAAAAAACCTTTGCTCCTAATAATAAAACGGTAATACAAGCGATGTTTTTTGTTGGCGAGCAAGATTCAAAACGCTGGATAGACTTGAAAAACAATCAAAACCTATATTTTGCAGAAAAACTCAAAATTTCCCAAACTATAATGGAAATTTTAACTGAAAACTTCCCTGCTTTGAAGCAAAATCTAAAAATTATTGATGCTTGGACACCCGCAACCTATAATAGATTCTTCGGCGAAAAGAACGGCTCTTATATGAGTAATATTTTACCAAAAAGCACTATCCCATCAACTTTTAAAAATTATTCTACCAAGCACAAAAACGTTATTTTTGCTACTCAGTGGCTTTCATTAATTGGCGGGCTTCCTATTGCAATAAATAGCGGTTATAAGGCTATTGGCTCACTTTTAAGATTAGAAAGGCAAAATAAAAGGGCTTTAAAATTTAAAAACGCAACCGCCACTGAATAATAGTTTTTAAGATTAGCAAATGCTTTTTGCTAATCTTTTTATTTTGCCAACATGTTTATTAATACTAGTATAAGCATGTATTGACAAAGTTTTCCTTTTATAATATAATTATATAAGTTTATTATATAAACACTTTAATGGTGTAAGGAAACTTTTATGAGCGAACAAAGCAGTAAAAAAATAACTATTATCAATATAATATTTTCGCTAATTAGTCAATTTGCAACTCTTATTAGTGGCCTTATTATACCTAGACTTATAATTGAGCATTTTAACTCAAATTTAAACGGCTTAATTTCTTCGCTTAATCAATTTTTAGGCTTTATCACCTTAATTGAAGGCGGAATAGTCGGTGTTGTTTCAGCGTCTTTATATAAACCACTTGCAGATAACGATATGGATAAAGTTAGCAGAATTTATTCGGCGTCTAATAGATTTTTTAAAAAGATTTCGCTTATTTATATTTTGCTCGTTATTGCCGTTGCAACTTTTTATCCGCTTGTTTTCTCAACGGGATATACTTGGGACTACGTTTTCGCTTTAACGCTAATAGTTGGCGTTAACACTTTCGTTCAATACTGCTTTTCTTTGGCTCCAAGAGTAGTTATTAATGCGGATAGAAAAGGTTTTGTCGTTTCAATTACCTCTTTGCTTATAACCGTTGGCAATTTAATTATAACTATATTAGTAGTTAACTTTTTTAAGAATATTTTCCTTTTAAAGATTGCTAGCGCTATTTTATTCTTAATTCAGCCCTTAATTTTCGGAACTTTCTTAAACAAGAATTATAAAATCAATAAAAAGTCAACGCCGGACGAAACTGCACTAAATCAAAGGTGGGACGGCTTTTCTCAAACGCTTGCTTTTTTTATTCATAGCAATACGGACGTCGTTTTAATAACCATTTTATCCACCTTATCAAACGTTTCAGTATACAGCGTTTACTTAATGTTCGTTAGCGCTATAAAAATGATAATAATGTCTTTATCGCAAGCAATTAACCCAAGTATGGGTAGAGTTTTAGCCCGTGGCGATAAGGATAAAATGAATTTAGCCTTTGACTTTTATTCCTTTTTCATAAGCGCAATTTCTATTTTTGCCTTTACTTGCGGAGCCGTTTTAATCGCTCCGTTAGTTAGCGTTTATACGAGCGGAATAACCGATGCAAACTATAATCAACCACTTATTGGAATATTTTTAATGTTTGCAGAAATGGTTTATTGTTCAAGAGACCCCTTCGTTTCAGTAGCGTATGCAAAAGGTCGTTTTAAACAAACTGCGATTTTTGCTTATTTAGAAGCATTTTTTAATATTGCTCTATCTATCTCGTTATTCTTCGTTTTTGGAATAGCAGGTATTGCTTTTGCAACCTTTATTGCAATGAGCGTAAGAGCAATTTTACACGTTATATACTTGAAAAAACATATTTTATATAGGTCTATTTTAAAATCCATAAAAGGCATTATTAGTGGCGTTTTCGTGTTCGCGTTAACGGGAATTCTTTGTTATTTTATAAACTTTGAGGTAAGCGGTTTTACTTCTTGGTTTATCTACGCCTTTATAGTAGCGGGTATTACGGGCGTAATTTTACTCTTGTCTATCTTATTATTTAATAGACGCATGCTTTTAAAGTCAATGAGATTTTTCTTCAAAAAAACCAAAAAACAAAACGTAAAGGAAGTTTAAAATGCAAAATCAATACGTAGAAGTAAAAGATATTAAAACTATTCACCAATTACTTTTAAAAATTTTTAACGAGTTTCACGCAGTTTGCGAAAAACACTCTTTAAAATACACCCTGGATTACGGCACGTTAATCGGCGCAGTTAGACATAAGGGATTTATCCCTTGGGATGACGATATTGACGTTGCTATGGCAAGACCAGATTACGAAAAATTAATTAAAATTTTAAAGTCCGAGCCAAACGACCTCATTGAAGTGATTGATTTTAACGCAAAAACCTATTGCTATCCTATGATTAAAATCGGACTCAAAGATACCGTTTTGTACGAAAGATTAGCACCAAAATATGCAAAAAGTCAGTTGTATATTGACGTTTTCCCATTAGACGCTTTACCTAAAACGTATAAAGAAAAAAAGAAAAGTTTAAAATACGTCGTTAGTCAAAGAAAAAAAGTTTCGGCTTGCGTTCATCAAATAACTCCTTTTACTACTTGGTGGAAAAAACCTTTAATCGTTTTAAAACATCTTCGCAAATTTATTTATAGTTTAGTTCCCGTAAATAAAAGGGTGCAAAAACAAATTAAAAACGTTTTAAAAACCGACTATAATTCGTCAGACTATATTGCTTATAGATTTTCTATGATAGACGGCGAAGTTCCACACGAGTTGCCAAAAAATTTTATAGACGACCTTATTTTAGTTGATTTTGAAAACACCAAAGCCTATATATCAAAGCACTACGATTTAAGATTAACCCAAGAATACGGCGACTATATGAAGTTGCCACCTAAATCACAACAAGTTCCACGCCACGACTTTAAACTTTTCGTGGATAAAAAATATTTGTAATACTATTTTAAGATTATCTTGTAAATAATTTAAGATAGCGAGTTTGTCGCTATCTTTTTTTTGCTTTAAAAATTTTTTTTATTTTAAAAAAATTCTACACTTTTATTTTAAAAAATTTTTTCAAAAAACACTTGACAAACTAATCTTCTTTATTGTATTATTGTGTTAGTTGAGTGATACAATCGGAGAAATTTATGTCGTATTTTTTTGATAATCAAACGCCTATATACTTACAAATTATGGACGTTATTAGAACTGAAATTATATCTGGCAAATACAAGGCGGGACAAAAACTGCCTTCGGTAAGGGATTTTGCCATGCAGTTTGAAGCCAACCCAAACACCGTTCAAAAAGCGCTTTTTGAACTTGAAGAATTAGGGCTTATTATAACTGAACGCACAAGCGGAAAGTATGTTACGAGTGATGATAAGATTTTATTAAACGCACGTTTAACAAAAGTAGAGAAAATTGTTGGTGATTTTTTTAGTTCTATGGAAAAATTAGGCATAAATAAAGAAGAAGCAAAAAAACTAATTGGTAAATAGGAGGGAATATGAAAATTTTACAAATTAAAAACCTTTACAAAAGTTTTGATGATAAGCAGATTGTAAAGGGCGTTAGTTTTGACGTTGATGAAGGCAAAATAGTTGGTTTGCTTGGAAAAAACGGCTCGGGAAAATCAACTATTATTAAAATGATTAACGACATTTTAACGATTGACAAAGGCGAAATTCTAATTGACGGGAAAAATATTGGTGAAGAAAGCAAAGCGCTCGTTTCTTATCTCCCTGAAAGAAGTTATTTAGATAAGAGTAAAAAGGTTTGTGAAATGCTTAAACTTTTCAAGGATTTTTACAGTGATTTTGACACAATAAAAGCCGAAAAACTTTTAACTGAACTTAACCTTGACAAAAACTCAAAACTTGCCAAAATGAGTAAAGGTATGCTTGAAAAACTATCTCTCGTTTTAACAATGAGTAGGCGTGCAAGGCTTTATGTTTTAGACGAGCCGTTGGGTGGCGTTGACCCTTCAACAAGAGATAAAATTTTAAGGACTATAATGTCAAATTTTGGGGAAAATTCAAGTCTTTTAATAACCACTCACCTTGTTTCTGACGTTGAAAAGATTTTAGACGAAGTTATTTTTATAGACGATGGCAAAGTGGTTTTACAAGGCGATGCGGACGAAATTCGTAAAAAAGAAAACGCATCTATTAACGACGTTTTCAAAAGGAGTATATAATGCTTAAAAAACTTATAAAATACGATTTTATTAAAATGTTTTACGTTCTTCCTTACTTTTACGTTGCAACTTTGTTTTTCGCAGGATTAACAAGACTTGTTAACGTGTGGCAAGATATTCAATTTATGTTTATTTTAGGTCAAATATTTCAAGGCACGACTATTGCTCTTATGATAAACAGCCTAATCAACACTGTTTTAGCCATTTTAATTCGCTCGTTTAAAAATTCTTTTTATAGCGATGAAGGATATTTGACTCATACTTTACCCGTTAGCAAAAATCAACTTTTGCTTTCAAAATTTATATGCGCTTTATTAGTGCTAACCTTAACGATTTTAGTTATAATTGCAAGTTTGTTTATAATTTTTTATTCAAACGAATTTATTGAACTTTTAAAAATTCTAATAAACTCTGTGGCGGTAGGACTTAACGTTAGCCCAATCGGTTTTATCCTTTTATTAGCCTTTACTATATTCTTTCAGTTTTTAACCTTGCTTTTAATAGGTTTTGCTTCAATAGTAAAAGGACACTCTTATAACAACGGAAAAATAGTTAAAAGTTTTTTATGGTTTGCAATTTTTTACGTTTTATCAAGCATCTTGACCTTATTGATTGTTGCACTCGTTTTATTAATAAGTGGAAATATAGCCGACCTTTCCGCAACGGTTATGAAAGCCGAAACTTTTATTACGTTAATCGTTTCCGCTCTCGTTATTTACTTTGGATATTCAATATTGTTTTATTTTATAACAAATAAACTCTTTAATAAAGGCGTGAATTTAGATTAAAACAAAAAAAGAAGGCTAACGAATTTTTCGTTAGCCTTCTTTATTATTAATTATTTTTCGTTTTTATAAATTTCTTTAAAGTATTTATACGTGTCAACTTTTAATTCGCCACAAGCCGCTTCATCACAAGCAATAATGCCGTCTTTATGAAGTTGTAATGCACTAATAGTCCACGCGTGGTCAACCCCACCTTCAACACAGTGGCGAAGTGCCCTTGCCTTATTGTGTCCGCTAATTAAAAGCATTACTTGTTTAGAATCGCAAACGGTGCCTACGCCTACTGAAAGTGCAGTTTTTGGAACTTTGTTTGGGTCGTTATCAAAGAAACGAGAATTAACTATTAAAGTGTCTTCCGTTAAAGCACGAACACCCGTTCTAGACGTGAGTGAAGTGAAAGGCTCGTTAAAGGCGATATGTCCGTCAACACCAGAACCGCCCATAAACAAATCAATTCCGCCGTATGATGCAATTTTATCTTCGTATCTTTGGCACTCTTCTTCTAAATCAGAAGCCATGCCGTTTAAAATGTTAATATTTTCTGCTGGTATATCTATGTGATTAAAGAAATTATCATGCATAAAGTACCAATAACTTTGGTCGTGTTCTCTTGGTAAGCCAACGTATTCGTCCATATTAAACGTTACAACGTTTTTAAAAGAAACTTTACCTTCTTTGTTCATTTTGATTAGTTCTTTATAAACGCCAAGTGGAGACGAACCCGTAGGAAGTCCAAGCACGAAAGGACGATTTTCTTTATGGTTATTGATTGCGTTTGCAATATGATTTGCTGCCCAAACGCTCATTTCTTGATAATCTTGTTTAATAATTAACTTCATATTAACACACTCCTAAATATCTTTTAAAGTTTTACCTTTTGAAAAATATTATACACCCAAAATTTGCCTTTGTAAAGGGTTTTATAACCCTTTATTTTTTATTGTTAATATTTAAAATTAACGAAGGAAAACGTTGCTTTCTTCATACAAGTCAACCGAGAAAAGTCTAACGTTTTTGGCGCCGTTTGTTGCAATCCATTTAATTTTAATTTCTTTTGCTTCCGTATTTAAATTAACGTTGACTAAACGATGGAAATTGTTTTCAACTTTTGCTATTTCTACTCCGTCGGCATAAATTACAAAATCTTTTACTATCGTGTTTGCTACTCTTACCGGTCTAAAATCTTTTCCCGTATGAAGTTTCATTGCAAACACTCTCATTTTAAAGTTATCAGACACCGATTGGTGAGTAAAATCTGGGTCAAAACACAATCTAACGCTTTCAATTTTTTCAGTGCGGTCAAACGTTAAAATTAACTCATCGCCAATATTTTGTGCTATTGAGTTCTCGTTAGGCTCGGTACGTGGCCTTTCTATGCCGTTAAGCAACACGTCTTTTTCGCTATCTTTTAAATTAAAGACCGCTCTCTTTGTTAAATCGGACGCTTCACGTTTTACGTGTGGAAGGAAAACACCGTGGTCCATTAAAATAGTTTGAACTAGTTTTGAGTGTTTTAAGGCAACTTCACGTATCGTAATTCCCTTATTTATTGCAACTGAACCAGCACAGCCCGCCGCTTGACCAATCAACGCACACGTTGCCATAACTCTTGTTGATGAAAGCGCAACGTGCGAAACACTTATATTTCGTCCTGCAAACATTAAGTTCTCAACGTTTTTTGAATAAAGGCATCTAAGCGGAATACCGTAAGGCTCGGTAACGGGAATCATCTCCGTTGCAAAACAAGTTTCTTCGTTTTTTCTCATACCATATGGGTTATGAAGGTCCATTGGCCATCCGCCGTATGCAACTTCGTCTTCAAAGTGTCCACCACTTTTAACGTCTGCTTCGGTCATTAAATAATCTCCCACGTATCTTCTTGATTCTCTCTTTCCAGGAAGCACGCCTACCCAATCTAATTCCCAATTTTCTTTGCCGTGGTCTCCGTGATTTTTAATATGGTCCCAAACACCGTAAACACACGCCATAAGTTCTTTTCTCGTTTTATCTGCATCGTAAATCGTGTCAAATTCTCCGCCGAGTTCAATCCACCACAAGTTTGAGCCACAAGTTCCTACTTCGTGATTTCTAATTTGTGCGTGAACACTTCTTCCAAGGTCTGCATCAAAACAAGAATCATCAGGATATACGTTCGCAAATGGTGGCGGGGTAAATTTAACGGGGTGGTCGGTTTCTCTTGCCGCAAGAATTAATGACATGCCCATCGCTTTTTTATCCGCTTTTGGCATACCTAATTCTTCCGAAAATTCATCCCTTGCTTCACGCCCCGTGCGGAATTCCGCTCCTACTAATTCCGCAAGAATACTATCGCCAGAGCAATCCATAAAAATTTTAGCGTTTACTTCGTAAAACGTGTAAGTCGTAAGTTGCCAGCCGGTTACCGATATTATCTTGCCCTTTTTAGATTTAGCGTCAAGACAACTCGTGTTTAATAAAAGTTCAATGTTTTCATTTTCTTCTACCATACCGTAAAGCGTAGCATCAAAAAGCGAGTGGCTAAGCATTGGGTTGTAATAAATGTTTCTTTCTTCAAATTCGGATATTAAGCCTGTTTCACGGTCATAAATACCTTTTGCTCCCCTTATCCACATTCTTACTTCTGACGATGCGTTTCCGCCAAGTACTGGTCGGTCTTGCATTAATACTACTTTTGCACCGTTTCTTGCCGCTTCAATAGCAGCAAAAGTACCTGAAAGACCCCCTCCAATAATACACATATCACAATCTAATTTCTTTACACGACAATTTTTATTCATTTAAATTGCTCCTTTATATAAAATAGTTTATTAAATTTTACCAAATATTATTGATTTCTACAATACAATGATTTATAATATTTTTATAAAAATTCACAGTGGGTACACGTCAAATGAAAATTAAACTCGTTCTATATAATAACGGCACTAATAAATCACAATTTAGGCTTTGTTCCGGAATTAGACCTTGGGGCATTTTACTTGCAATTTCAAAAGGCAGTTTTCGTTTAACTTTGCCTAAATTAAATCAAAGTTTTATTATTAATCCGTATGAAATAGCCTACGTTCCGCCAAATACCGAGTTTTGTCGTGAAGTTATAGAGCCTATTGATTTTTATCAATTTACCTATCAACTATACGAACACGATGAGCGATTTAACCTTCCCGCAGGCAAACTCAATATACCTAAACAACACGTAAAAACAAGCCTTGATAGTGCTGAAATAATATCATTTTTCCCAGCAGAAACAGACGACCTTGCAAAACAGGTTTTATCCAAAATTTTAATAGACAATTACTTGTTTTCACACACTATTCCATCTACACAATTAAGCAAAGAAACCCTAATAGCAAAAAATTATATTATTGAGCATTTAAGCGAGCCTTTATCCGTTTCTATGCTTGCAAAAAAGGTGCATTTAAGCCATAACGGATTAATTTGGAAATTTAAAAAAGAATTAAACGTAACCCCCGTAGACTATATTTCAATGTGCCGAATAAAGCACGCCAAACACCTTTTGTTTAATACCGACCTTACAATAACTGAGATAGCGGAAAGTTGCGGGTATGCAAACGCCTATTATTTTTCAAACGCGTTTAAAAAGAGTGAGGGTATTTCCCCTTCTAAATTCCGCCAAAAATGCGTAACGTCTTAAACGTAAAAAGCCTTATACAAATTTATGTCAAGGAGAATATGAATTATACTCAATATAAGAGCATAACAAAAAAGCAAGGCGAAAGCCTTGCTTTATTTATGGAGCTGGTGACTGGACTTGAACCTGCGACCTGCTGATTACGAATCAGCTGCTCTACCGACTGAGCCACACCAGCGTTTTATTTTTGTTTTGAGCCGTATTTAAAAGGTTCAAACAAAAATTTATTTAATTAAAATAAGAATAAGAAAGTTGAAATGAAAATTCCTATTATACAAAATATTTCAATTTTTCTTAACTTGTCTTTGAAAACGAATAAAGATAAAAGCGTAGAAATTACAATCGTTCCTCCCGAAACCATTGGATATTGAACGGATGCGTCAACGGTATTGGCTGCGTATAAAAGTAGTGCGTTGCCTAAAACCATAGTTAACCCAACTAATATTGACGAGTATAACGGAGTTATTAGTTTAACTTCTTTTATAGTTTGCATTATTGCTTTGTTCTCGCCTTTTATTAAATACCAAGCAAATATTAAAAGTGCAAATATTATTGTTGCCGTTGAATATAAGGCTGTAAAACTAATCTCGTCAACGGGCATACTGCCAATTTGATGCGCTTTACCTAAAACTGCCGTTGCACCGTTAACAAAAAATACGACTACGCACAAAAAATAAAACTTGAATTTGTTTTTGCTCTCGTCCTTTTTCCCAGAGACTTGTAAAATCAAAAATGCGGTGAGCAATATAAAACCAATTCCTTTTAACAGAGTTATTGGCTCTTGCAAGAACACAACACCGTAAAAAAACGGAACCATCATACCGCCCATCATCATAAACATACTATAAATCGCTACGTTGCCGATTGATAAAATCATAACGCTAATAAGGTTATAAAATATCATAACGAAGGCAAATAGTAAAGCGTAAATTAAGGAGTATATACTAAAATTAATAACGAAACCATTGATTATTAAGCAAATTAACGCTCCAACGATTCCAGAAATTAAATTTAAAGTATTTACGGTTAAAACGTTTTGTTTTGTTTTTGCTTGAAACACGTTGGTAAAAGCAAACTGACCAGCAAAACACAACACTGCTATACTTATAAATAAATACCCCATAAAATTCCCCTAGTATGCTTAACGAGTACATTATACCATTTAAAACTAAAAAAGTAAAACGATTAAAATTTAGTTATCGTAAATTTTTTAAAATTTATTAATCTTTATCTATTGAAAATACCCTTTTTGGATTTAAAGTTGTTATTTGATTTAACTCGCAATCTAAAAACCCTAATTTTTTCATTATCGGGAATATATTTTCCTTTATATGCGAATATCCGTGCCCGCCAAATTTTTTAAGCATTGATTTATACGCTATATCGTGCGACGTAAATATATGGCTTATATGACCTTTATCTATTTGATTTCTTATTGCCAATATTCTTTCTTTATCGTTTGGTAAAATAAAAGTGTAGCCCAAAATTGCTTCTAATCCGAAAAAGTCCAAAGAGAAATTTGCTCCGCTTTTAACTATAAAGTCAAGATATTCGTAATCTGGCAAAAACGGGTCGCAGTGGCACATTATAACTTTTGATAAGTCTCCGCCGTTTTTAACGATTATATCAAAAACCTTGTCTGCTTGTTTATTATTTCCGCATTGGTGAATTAAAATTGCAGTTTTAGTCTTTTTTTGAGCGATAGCCGCCGCCGTTACAGATAAAACCGAAGTTTCGGGCATTTCATAGTCTAGCCCGATTTCGCCAATAAAACCACATTTAACTCCCGTGTCTTTTACTCCGTTTTCTATCTCGTTAATGAAAGTGTTTGCAAGTTCTTCGGGCGACATGTTTTTTTGCTTTTCGCTCATATGAAGTTCAGTATACGTTCCCGTTCCTAAAATTACGTTTACTCCCGTTTTTCTAGAAATTTCTTGCAAAGCAAGAACGTCTCTTTCCCCAAAACAAGTATTATCGCATATAGTTAAGCCACCCGACTTTTTGAAAAACTCAACTTCTTTTATTGCGGTTTCTTTATCTAATTGGAACATATTGTCTTTATATTCCCACAAATGATATTTTAAGTCGCCTACGATTTCCATACAAAGCGGTTTTAATCTTTTATCGTCTTTTTGCAAGTTCTTTGCAGACCAATGTTTAGTTAAATCCCACAAAAGATGTTCGTGCGGAAGGGTAAAGCCCATATCGTTTGGATTTATTTTCCCTAAAACAGTTTGAATATACGCCATTTTGCTCCCTGTTTGTCTTTAAATTCTGTTTACATTTTTATATTATTATATCACTTTAAAATTATTTGTAAAGCGTATTTAGTAATTGTTTTTGCTATTTTAAATTTATCGGTTTTTGTAAAAAAACCTCCCCACATAATTTTTTTCGTGGGGAGACTTGTTTTTTAAAATTGATTTTTTACTTCTTTATTATTTTTTTACACCAAGTACGCTTATTGCATTTAGGACATTTTAAATATCTTGTAGTTCCCATGTGCATCGCCATTAACGCCTGCTTATAAGTAGGAACAATTTCTTCGCCACATTGTTTGCATTTATACGCTCCTACGCTAATTTCAAGTTTTAGGGCGTAAAAACAAGGTATTAAAAACACTATCGTAATTGAAAGTATTAAAATTAATTGCAATATTCCTTCCGGAACTAAAAACGCTACGATTAAAAGC
Source organism: Christensenellaceae bacterium (assembly GCA_045646745.1). Lineage (GTDB taxonomy): Bacteria > Bacillota > Clostridia > Christensenellales > Borkfalkiaceae > HGM11412. The sequence continues at coordinate 6,347 of JAZRLL010000139.1, read as the reverse complement.
CCTGCTAATAAAGCGATTAAACTCACCGACATAATTATCCACATATTAGTCCAAATGGTTTTGCTTTTTCTTTCTATTTCTTTTGCCATTTCAAGTAAAAGTTCTTCGTTTTGTTGATTTTTATTTCCCATATTAGTTTTTTCTCCGCTTAATAATTCGTTTACGCTAATTTTTAAAATATCACAAAGTTCAAGCATTATTGAAGAGTCTGGTAAAGCCTTTCCGTTTTCCCATTTAGATATTGCCCTATCGGTAATGTTTAATTTTTCGGCAATTTGAGACTGCGTTAAATTTAAACTCTTTCTTCTTTCCGCAATAAACTTTCCTATTTTAATTTGGTTCATAAACGGTCTCCTTTTAGAAATTTCATATCGCTTACCCTTCGTTATTAGTATAGTCTAATTTTAAAGTAAAATCAACAAACCATTGGTTGAGTTTTAACAAAACTTTGGTTGAGTTTTGCATTTAACAATATAATCTTACTAATTGTTTTTACGAATTATTTTAAGTCTTTAAGATAAACGTTTCTATCTTCTAATCTTGATTTGTCCGCAGCGTAAACGCATAAATGTCCGTTAATTGAATCGTCTAACGACGAGCAACTAATTGACGGCTTTGCACCTAACATATAGTCTACGAAGTCGTGAACGAGAAGTTCATCTCCGCCAAAATGTCCGCCACCTTCACTTTGGTCTTTTTTCGTGAAATCTATAACTCTTTCTTTTCCTTTATCAATATTGTTTCGGTTTATAGCGTCAAAAGTTCTAACGTAAACTTTTCCGTCTCCGCCCCAACCTTCAATCTCGCCATGCGTTCCTAAAATATAGAAAGAACGCCCTGCTCTTTGTGCAGAACACAACATCCCGTGAGTTGCCGTTGAGCCGTTTTCAAATTCAATCATAACTGCTTGATGGTCAACCACGTTGGCTTTGGTTTTATAAGCACACTCGCCGTGTGGATTATACGTTTTTAAAGATTCAACGCGCTCTTCATAAGAAACTTCGTACCACTCTTTTCCAGTGCATTGCCAAGGATATTGACCGAGATAGTCGTTGCTTTCCAAACACATCATTTTAGCAGAGTATTGACAACTGTCTACCAGCGGACAATCTACTATACATCTCGTTCCAGAGTTCTTTGGCGCTTTTTCAGGGATTATAAAATTCCTTCCGCCAAAACTTGATACTTTGATTGGTTTCGTTGCGTTGTTAAACCAGCAAATCAAGTCTATATCGTGGCTACATTTTGCAAGCAACATAGAAGAACCACAATCTTCTTCGTTATTCCATTTTCCCCTAATATACGAAATACAATTATGCGCAACTCCAACCCTTTCAGTCGTTTCAATATGCACCACTTCACCTATTTCGCCGTTTGAAATGGCTTCCTTTGCAACTTTATAAAATTTTGCATAACGCAAAACGTGGCAAACTAAAACCTTGTTGTGATAAGTGTCTACCACTTCTTTTAGTTTCAACAATTCTTTGGCATTGTTCGTAATGGGTTTTTCAAGCAACATATCGTATCCCTGCTTTAAAAAGGGGATTGCAGTTTCAACGTGTAAATTATCCATCGTGCCGTTGATAACGCAGTCTGCAATTTTCCCAAGTTTTAAAACTTCGTTGATATGCCTAAAACACATATTATCAGGCACGTTGAATTTTACTTTGTTTAACTCTAAAATATGCTCGTCTGGGTCAACGATAGCAACCACTTTAAATTTGTTTGAGTATTTAATAGCAACTTCTGCGTACTCTCTCGCTCTATGCCCGCAACCAACTATAATTGCCGTAATTTGTTCTTTCATACCTTTCTCCCAAACTAATTATTTAGCCTTTTTATAAAAGTATATTTGTAAATTTCTACCCCAATAGGATAGCACGGGAAAAGTAAAATTGTCAAGAATAAACGACGTTTTAACCCAATATTCATTTGCATAAAATTTAATTAAATGATATAATAATTTAAAACCAACTGTGAGGCAAATATTATGGAATTAAAGAATAAAATCGTGAGTTTTTTAGGCGACAGCATAACCGAAGGAAAAGGTGTTAACAACACTAAAAACCGCTACTGTAATCGTTTAAAAAGGATATTCGGCTTTAAAAAAATGATTAATTACGGGGTTTCTGGTACACGTTTAGCGCACCAGACTAAACCGAGCGACACTCCAAGAAAAGACTTGTGTTTTTGCGGTAGAGCACACGATATAAATCCTAAATCAGACCTTATTATAGTTTACGGCGGTGTAAACGATTATATCCACGGGGACGCACCTATTGGAAAGTGGGGGGACGTTACACCTGCAACTTTCTACGGCGGAGTTTACTACTTAATGAACTTATTAAAGACTAATTACACTGCAAAAGTGGTTTTTATTTCCCCTGCACGCATGTTATATAAAGGAATTTCAAGCGAAAAACCTTCTACTTACCCTACTAAAATTAGCGATGCTTTACCACTTTTAAATTACGTTGAAATTATTAAAAAAACGGGCGAACATTTCGGTATTCCCGTTTTAGACTTGTATAACTGCTTGGGAATTGACCCAAACGCTCAGGAAGACAACTTAAAATACACCGTAGACGGATTACACTTCAACGACCTTGGCCACGGAATTTTAGCAAATAAAATTGCTGAATTTTTAAAATCTTTATAATTTAAAATTTTCATATACTTAATTAAAAATCAAAATATTAAACGTAAAAAAATCGGCTTTTAAATAGCCGATTTTTTATTTATAATTCAATAGTTGTACCCGCAGGGATTAAAAGGTCTTTGCCTAAATAATTTATATAAAGGTCAATGCTCGTAGGGTTATACGCCTTTTTGTCTTCAAGACTCAAATCTAATTTATCGCACGCTTGTAAATATTTGAAAATTTCTCCGGTAGTTGCATACCATATATCTTCTCTATTACCAACGTATTTAGCAAAGTTTTCAATAACCAACCAATTATCGTCTTTATCAAACTCGTAACTATGCCCCCAAAGACAGAAAAATTTAGGCTCTTTGCAATCGTTTTTGTCCAACTTTATAAATTTTTCAGCAAGTTCCATAAGTTTTTTGTTGTTGTGATGACAAGTTGCAGAAAAACGTAACCAATCAATAGGCAAATCAAAACTTTCCGTTGACGTTGCTAATCTTGAATACGAAATTCCGCATTGTTTTAATATCTTAATCACTTCTTCGTTGCATCCGCCGTAAGCATACGCCATACCGTTTATAGTTTTGCCAAAAATTTTTTCAAGTTCCTTTTTGTCTTTTACAACGTCGTTAAAAGCAGTTTCTTTATCTACGCTTGCCAAATCTAAATGCTTGTAGCCGTGAACGGCAACTTCCATACCAGACGAAGAGTACAAATTATAAACTTCTTCTACTGACATACGCCCTTTTTCAACTCCCTTATACTCGTCTACACCAATAAAGCCACTATTAATATTAAAAGTGCCTTTTAATCCGTATTTTTGCATAATGGAAATTAAGCGCTTGTCTTGCCTTTCAGCATCGTCGTAGTTCAAAGTTAAAGCCTTGATTTTAAAATTTGGAAATCTTATATATTTTTTATCCATTAAACTTTATCCACCTTTTATAAAAGTATAAAAGGTTTTTTTTAATTAGTCAACTATATTTTAAGTTAATAAAAGCATAGCGCTCGTTAATATAATCAAAAACGCAAAATTAAATATTGAAAACTCTAAAACGTATTTCCACGTTTTTTTTGGGTTATGCTTTACGTATTCGTTAAACGTAATTAAACTTGCAAGTGAAGAAATAAGCGTTCCTACACCGCCAATATTTACGGCAATTAACAAATCGGCATAATTCGTTGTAAATTGTGATAAAAGTATTGCCGACGGCACGTTGCTTATAACTTGACAGGATAACACACTAAAAAGTAAGGTGCTTTTGTTTAATAGATAAGAAAACACGTCTTTAATAACGTCTATTCTTGCCATATTCCCTGCGAAAACAAAAAAGAAAACGAAGGTTAATAATAATCCGTAATCCACCGTTTTTAAAGCTTTTCTATCCATAAATAAAAGGGTGAGCGGAATTACTATTAGTCCTATCCAATATGGAACGCCACGAAAAACGATTACGATTGCTATTGCAAATAAAATCAAATATATGGTTGTTTTAAGCGGGTTAAGCGAAATTTTTTCATCTTTCAAAACTAACGGCTCGGATTTTACAAAAAACAAGCAACAAATAGTTATTAACAAAACTGAAATTATAAATGGTGGCAACATTATTCCCATAAATTCTAAATTAGGTATTTGAAATTTAGAATATAAATATAGGTTTTGCGGGTTTCCAAACGGGGTAAGCATTCCACCTAAATTTGCGGCTATGTTTTGCATTATAAATGTAAACGCCATATATTTTTTCTTGTTTGTGGTAGACAACACCAAATATCCAAGTGGCAAGAAAGTTAAATGCGCCATATCGTTAGCAATTAACATAGAGCCTATAAACGTTATATAAACCAAACTTAATACGCACAATTTAGACGTTTTAAATATTTGAACGATTTTTCTTGCAATCACGTAAAAAAAGTTAACGTTTTTTAATGCGCAAACAACGGCTAACACGCAAAAAAGACAGGTTAAAGTCCTAAAATCAAAATAATTTAAATATTTTCTATCTATTGGCACAAAAAATATAGTCGTTATACAAGCAACTAACGCTATACACGTTACTAAATTTTTCTTAATAAAATTTTTTGTAAAATTTAATGCTTTTGTAGTTTTTTCTATCATAATTTTTCTTTGTTTTTTAAATTTTTATAGTTTTTAGATAGTAGTTTTTATTTGCTAAAATTTTCTACCAAAGTAGTTTATGAAAATTACTTATTTTATGTTAAAACTTTTTGTCTTTTTGGTAAAATTTTACTTTTTTGTCGTTGAGAATTAAAATAAATTTATTACTAATAGATTTTATCACTATGAGTTGTTTAAGTCAATTAATAATAGGGGTAAAATTAGCGATATCACTTTTCAACAAACAAAAATTAATAGTGCGCCAGTAATAATTATACTGACGCACTTTTTCAGTTGTTTTTTTGTTTTAATTTTACATATCAAGTATGTATTTAGGGAATTCCATTTCAATACCGTCAAGCATTTTAACTCTTTCAGAAATTTTTACGGAAGAAAATACTTTATCTTTGTTTGCAGATTGTTCGTTGTCTTCAATAGTTGAAACGTTTAAATCAACGTAGTTAAGGCTAGTGAATTCTCCAAGTTCATTTTCGTTGAAAGAAAGTATAACGCTCATTTCATAGTTGTTAATAATAGTCCAAGTATAAGCATTTTTTCTTTGTTCAAGCCTATAAGTAGAAACGTATTTGTACCCGTCAATAATTGTGTAATCACGTATATCTTCAAACGAAACGGCTTTCGTTATTACAAATTTCATAGCGTTGCCGTCTTCATTTAAATAAATTTTAACGTTTCCGTGCGCTTTAATCGCTTTATTATAATTTACTTCAATAAGGTTAAAAACACGCGAAGTAAGATTTCCGCCCGGTCTATTCATTATAATAGAATTTTTTACGCTTCCGCCGTCGTACGATTTACTTGCAGTTTTATCGTCTATAGAGTTGTAAACGTATTTATCTTTATAATAAGAATATTTTTTTGATGCTACTTCTTGTTTTTGTTCGCTACCATAAACGTCAAAACCCCAATCGTTTGTTAAAATTGCTTCTTTATATAAAAGTTGGAGGTTTTCTTTATCGTCAGCATAAACAACAGACTCGCCCGTCCAATCCATAGTTTGTTCACAACCAAGAGAACCCTTACTAATTAAGTCGGTAAACACCGTTTTGTATTCCATATCATATGAAAAATGAACGGGGTTTTCGTAATAATCGTAAATATCAAACACGCTGCTATCTCTATAAGCGCTTGAAAACTTATTATAAACTATGTCTGCGTCATCTACAACTTCGCTCCAAACTTCTGCTGGTGTAGTCGGATTGTTTCCTTTATTGCCTTCTCCGCCCTTACAAGCGGTTAACGATAAGGCTAGCATAATTGTCAAAATAAAAGTTGTTAAAATTTTTAATTTTCTCATAATAGCTCCTTATTTATCTATTATATAATTATACATTATTAAAGTCAATACAAAATTATTCAATTATTTATAAGCAAGAATAACCCTTTAACTCCCGTGTCTAAACCATATAAAAAAACACAAGATAGAAAAATCCATCTTGTGTTTTTTGACTTTCACTCATAAAATAGCCGTCAATTTTCTATGCTCGCTATCGTTACATCTGCTTCGGTTATATCAAATAATTCCTTTATTTTAGGAGCAATCGCATTAATGAATTCTTTACT
>JAZRLL010000138.1:0-6237 GCA_045646745.1 Christensenellaceae bacterium | reverse complement strand
CATCTAATTATTATAACTTTATCCATTTATTATCATCCTTTTAAGTTCTAAACCACGCTCGTTAAGTTTTTTAACGGCGTATAAAACTTCTTCTTCGGTATTTTCATAAGAAAAACTAATTCTAATAACACCATCTAAAATTTTTACGCTATAACCAATTTCTTTTAAAATTCTGCTGTGTTTGTGCTTTGAAGAACAAGCCGAACCCGTTCCTATAATTACACCGTCGTTTTCTAAATATCTCATTAAAACTTCGCCCTTTAACCCTACGCCTGAAAGCAAAATAACGTACGGTGAGCAATTATCCGTTGATATTACTTTAAAAATCGTTTTATCTAAATTAATTAAAAAAACTTCGTTTAATTTTTTAACTTTTTGATAGTTATTAGATAAATTTTCAAAATGAGATTTCGTAGCGTACTCAAAAACTTTTATTCCAAACAAGTTTTCAGTACCGCTTCTTAATCCGTTTTCTTGTCCCCCTCCTAAAATTAAAGGTTTTAAGTTGTTTAATTTTTTATTCTTAAAAATAGCACCAACGCCTTTAAGCCCGTTAATTTTATGAGCCGAAACGGAATACAAATCAATATCTTCGCTTAATTTATAAGGTATTTTCATAAAAGCCTGAACGCCGTCAGAGTGAAATATAATTCTTTTATTAATTTCTTTTACCCTTTTTGCAATATAATTAATATCGTTTATAGCGCCCGTTTCGTTATTAACGTGAACGACTGAAACGAAAGTGGTTTTATCATCAACCAATTTAAGCAAATCTTCAACGTTTACCGAGCCGTTTTCGTTTAATTTTGCAAATCTAACGTCAAATCCGTTTTTTTGATATTCTAAAAATGGATTATAAACTGCCGAGTGCTCGCCCAAAGTGGTGATTGCATTACCACGCTTTAAGTAAGACGATATTGCCATATTATCAGACTCCGTTCCGCAAGACGTAAAAATCACGTCAAAATTACTGCCTAAACTATTTGAAATGCTTTTTCTTGCATCTTCAAGAAGATTTTTTGATTTAATGCCCATCTCGTAAAGTGCAGATGCGTTAAAATAATTTTCTGCGTTAATTTTGCTTGCGTATTCAAGAGCCATCGTTGATGGTTTAGTTGTTGCAGCGTTATCTAAATAAATCAAACTACTCATATTTCCCACTCAAATAATCTAATAAGTCTTTATCAATTTTTCTTGAATTTAGCCTTTTTAAAATATATGATAAAAACGACCTTTCAACCTTTATTAAAAGCATAAACTCTTTACCGTTATAAACGTAATTTATACCAATTTTAATATCAGAATTAAACTTTGATATCGCTCTTAATAATTTAAAGTCTTTTTTTCTTGCTTTTTTAAGGTAATTAGGCGAATTTACTAAATAAAGGTTTTCAATATCTTTACAATCAAAATTTGCAATTCTACGGCGTTTTGTTGACCTAACTATTTTAGTAAAACGCAAAGAGCCGTCAACGTAAACGTAATCGTACGAGCAGTCAAAAAGACCTTGTAAATAATTAAAGAAAAAGCCTATTATTAGCGCTATTAGTCCAAAAATAAAAAAGTTAAAATTTACCATTAGGGTAATATATAATAAAACACCTGCTAATAAAAAGAAAATTATTTTAATTATCTTAAAAACTTTTGAAAATATTAAATTTACGCCATTTCCATTATTGGAAATCGTTAATTCGTATAAATTCGTACTATTCATAAAAACTCCTTTAATTATTATATAATTAATAGCAAAATATGTCAATAAATAATATAAAAGAAAAAACCGCTCAAACGCGGTTTTTATCATTTATTTTTTACCAAACAATCTTTTAACGAAAGGTGGAATTTCCTTTTTAGGCTCTTCTACTTCTTCTACCTTTTCATCTTCAACTTGTTGATTTTGAGGTTCAACTCCTTGTGGAGTTTCAGGTTCTTTTATTTCTTCAAAGTTTTTGTTTATCGTAATAAAAGGCTTGTTAGGTGTTTTAAATTCTTGATTATCAACAAATCCCGTTGCAATAATGGTTATAATAACCTCGTCTTGAAGGTCAGTTGACGTATTCGTTCCCCAAATTATATTTGCAGAATAATCAACAACTCCGTGAATTAAATTGTTTGCTTCGTAAACTTGACCAATACTCATTTTAGGGTCGCCCGTTATATTCATTATGATATTTCTTGCACCTTCAATGGTTGTTTCAAGCATTGGAGAAGAAACGGCTTGTCTTACCGCTTCAACAATTCTATTTTCGCCTTTTGCTCTACCAACGCCCATATGTGCCAAGCCTTGTCCTTGAATTACGGCTTTAATATCGGCAAAGTCAAGGTTGATAAGTCCTGGAACGGTAATTAAGTCGGATATTCCGCATATTGCTTGTTTTAAATTATCGTCTGCTCTTTTGAACGCGTCAACCATACTCATACCTTTATCAAGAGCGTCTAAAAGTTTATCGTTAGGAATAACGATTAACGTATCAACGAATTTACTTAAATTTGCAATACCTTTTTTAGCGTTTTCTTCACGCTTTTTACCTTCAAAAGCAAACGGCTTTGTAACGACTGCAACGGTTACGCAACCTTTTTCTTTTGCAATTCTTGCAATAACTGGTGCCGCACCCGTTCCCGTACCGCCACCCATACCAGCGGTTATAAATAAAAGATTAACGCCTTCTAAAATTTCTTCTATTTCTTTTCTGCTTTCTTCGGCTGCCTTTTCTCCAATTTCTGGGAAAGAACCCGCTCCTAAACCCTGAGTTTTTTCTTTTCCTATTTGAATTCTGTTTTTAGGCTCTGCCTTTGACATCATAAGTGCTTGCAAATCAGTGTTAACCGCAACGAATTCCGCACCTTTAATGTTTTCGTCAAGCATTCTGTTAATAGCGTTATTACCACCGCCACCAACGCCTATTACTTTAATTTTACAAACGTTAGGACACGCTAATTGTTCATTATAAGTTAATTCGTTATTTTCAAACATTTAAATAAGCTCCTTAATTTTAATTGCTTTACATTTATTTTATAAATTTTTCAATTTCGTCGGCTACAATTTTAGGGTCTTGTAAACCGTGTGGATGATGGTCGCCACCTTCTTTTATAAATACGGAAATTTTACCGCCGTTTTCTTTATAATATTTTTCAAGTAAAGCACCATTTTCTACGTAAGGCACGATTTTATCACTATCCCCAGAAACCATTATAACGGGAATTTTATTTTCTAATAATACGTGCATTTTATCAATTGGATGTTCACGATAAGAAATCATATCTTTTAAAGTTCTACCCGTAATTCTAGTATACTCTTCTCCCGTAACAGTAGTATCGTCTTTAATGCCTAAACCAAAAGGACAACTAAGCAAATTCATAACGGGTGCGTCAATATACAAACACGCTATTTTTTGCGGAATTACCGCCGTTAATTTAACAGCGTATAAACCACCGCAACTCATACCAACGGGTACGCACTTTTCGTCTAAATTAAATTCGTTTGCAACGAAATAAACGAATTCTGCTTTACGCATTACGTCAATATCTTCCGCCCAACGAGTGTGATTTTCGTTAAAGGCTAAATGCCAACCACGATTTAAAAGTTCTATTTCCGTTTCAGGAAAAGCGTCAAAATATTCCGTTTTTAACATCCAATGACCGTTGGGTTTTACGTTTGGTTTTATTACTTTTGCAGGAAGTCCTTTAAAGTTGAATTGTACTCCTTCAAATCCTCTCCAATTAATTTTTTCGTAGTCCATAATTTTCTCCTATTTTTCAAAAAATAATTTATCGTCTTTATATTTTATACTCGTTGAAAGTAATGCCAGCCTTGACGAGTAGTTCGGTTTTGAGTATTTTGGAAGATTTGGATAAACGATTTTAGGGAAAACTCCTAACCTTAAAGATATATACTCAACTGCTCCACGAATAAAGCAAATTCCACCGCCCGTAAAACAAACTTCTACGTCTGACGGTATTTTTAAAGTACAATTAGAAAGTGCTTTATCACATTTTTCAGCCAACTCGTCTAAAATATTTTTAGCAATTTCGTTAGCTTTGTCCCTATTAAAAGAAAAATCTCCCCTTATATTATCAAAAACTAAATAGTTTGCAAGTTTGTTATTTCTTAAACTTAAATTAAGTTTCCTTTTTAATTTTTCAGCAACTTCGTACTCGCAAGAAAAATGGTCGGATAAATAAGCGGTTATTAATCCCCCGCCTACTGAAAATGCCGAAGAATAAAGTAGCCCATCGCCCGATATTATGCTTAATGAAGTGGTTGCCGAGCCAACATCAATTAAAACTCTGCACTCGTCCCTTTCACTAATACTAAATAAATATTGAGATAAACAATAGTCTATTGAAATAAACTTTACGGTGGTTATTTTACATTTTTTTAAAATCGCCGTAACAACTTCTTTAAAATTGTTGCTAACTAAACTATACGATAACCTTCCACCCAATACCCTACCCTGTTTTTTTATTGGCTGGTGAGTTTTTAAATTGTCAACTAAATAGTAAACCGCACTTCTGTGCATTAAGGAATACTCACAATCGTTTTCAGTATAACCAAGGTCTAATAAGGCTTTTACTTCTTTTTCAGTTATTTTTTTTACTTTGCTAAAAGTAATTTTGTAATTATTAGAAAAAGTTTTAGAAAATTCGCCCGGTACTCCTACAAAAATTTTAGTTATAGATCTTATATCACTATTGTCTATAACCCTTTTTATTAGCGAAGATATCTTACTTTCTAAAACCTTAATATCGGAAAACTCCCTTTCGTAAAAAGCGTAATAATCTTCACTTTCAGAAGCCCTTATTACAAAAGTGCCGTTTACACCGTATTCCCCAACTATTAAATTGATTGATGATGAGCCAATATCTAATATAGCAACGCAATCTTTTAGCATAATTTCTACCTTTGTACATAATTATACTATTTTATAGTATAACTTGTCAATACCAATTTTTAAGGCGTTATAATAATTTCGCCACTTTGAGTATGGATATTTGCGTATAAAACGGTATCGTCGCCTTTGTTTTCGCAATCTAAATAGTATGAAATTGCCTTATTAAACTTGTCCACACATTTTTCTTGCAACGACTGTAAAACGATTACTAACCCTTCTTTAAAAGTTAAGGTTAATTCTCGCATAAAATACCCGTCTTTCTTAACCGTTAATTCCACTGAATTTAAGTTTACTCTATTTTCGCATATTAAGTTAGAAAGTAAAGTTAAACATTTAAGGCTTTGACTATCGTAAATTTTCAACTCTTTTCCTACTTTTAGGCTTTGGATATCAAAATCCGCAACGTTTAAATTTATTGCGATATTATTAAATCCGTCAATATTGTTTTGATTGCTTTCTTTTTTAGATAAAACGAATAAATTTTCGTCTAACATATAACAACTATCTTGATAATTTAAACAAAAAACTTCCTTTCTTTCAATAACTGAAATTTCTAATTTGTTAGGAAAAGATTTTTTTATTTTTTTAACGTTTATATATGAAGACGCATTGTTTAACTCTTTTTTAAGTTCGGCTTCACTTATAAAAAATAAATTTTCGCCGTAATGCTTATTAGCCGTTCTATACACTATCTCTTCAACGTTTTCGTTAGAGTTTGAAATAGTAGTGGTGGAAATTGAAATTTCCGCCACCTTAAAAACACTAAAAAAACACACTATAAGTGCCGTTAAAAATATTGAACAAGTGAAAAAAACAAGCAACCTTTTGTATCTCATTATTAAATCCTTTTAATGTCTGCGCCAAGTGAATTTAGTTTTTTGTCTAAATCTACGTAGCCACGAGAAACTATTTCAATATTATCAATAGTGGTTGTTCCTTCCGCCTTTAATCCAGCAATAACCATACCCGCTCCGCCACGTAAATCCAAGGCTTTTACGTTAGCGCCTTTTAAAGAGTCCACTCCCCTAATAATTGCCTTGTTGCCCGAAATTAAAAGGTCTGCACCCATTTTCTCTAATTCCGAAAGTTGCTTAAACCTGTTTTCAAAAACGCACTCTTCAATAACGGTAGTTCCAAGTAGCGTAGTAGCATAAGCACAAAGTGGCGTTTGAAGGTCGGTTGGAAAACTCGGAAAAGGCATACACTTAACGGTTTTTAGACTTGAACCAAACCCTACTGATTTGATATATATTTTATCATTAAACACACCTATTTTGCAAGCATTATTAAAAATTTTTTTTAATAATGCCAAATTATGTTTAAAATTTGCGTTATTAATAACTAT
>JAZRLL010000137.1:0-1656 GCA_045646745.1 Christensenellaceae bacterium | reverse complement strand
TATTTATAAATTATTAACGTTAAAAATTTAAATAAAACTATATATTATTTAACTTTTTTAACTTATCAACATTTTAACGTTCTTTTATTATTATAACTATTTATTAAAAAAAGGAGAATATATATATGAAAATAATAGTTTCAGGATTAGAACTTTCAAACGCTGTATCAAAAGTTGTTAAAGCAATCGGCTCAAAAACTACTAACCCTATTTTAGAAGGAATTAAATTATCGGTTGTTGGCGATGAACTTACTTTACTTGCAACGGATACTGAAATTTCTATTGAAAAAACTATTAGTGCTTCTACTTTTACAGAAGGTGAAATTTTAGTTCAAGGTAAACTTTTTTACGAATTTACTAAAAGATTAGAAAATGAAGAAGAAATTGAAATTTGTGAAGAAGAAAATCAATTAAAAATTAGTTATGGTTCTTCCGTTGGTTATATTCAAACTTTAAATGTTGAAGAATTTCCTATAATAAATAAAGAAATAAGAGAAAAATCCTTCTCTTTAAAACAAAAAGATTTTAAAGAACTTATTTTAAAATCAAGTTTTGCATGCTCACAAGACGAAGCAAGACCACTTTTAAAAGGTTGTTTATTAGAAATTGAAAACGATACTATTTCTTCCGTTGCCTTAGATGGATTTAGGCTTGCAATAATGAAAAAGAAAATTTTAAACACAACTTGTGATTTAAAAATTATAATTTCATCAAGAACTTTAAGTGAAATAGTAAAAATTTTAGAAGATGATGAAGATATTATAACGATAGTCGTACAAAAGAACGTTATGATGTGTGAAATTAACGGCACTGTTTTAATTTCTAGACTTTTAGAAGGCGAATATATTAATTATAAAGATATAATAAGAGATGAATTTTTATCAACTGTTAGAGTAAACAAAAACGTTTTATTATCTGCAATAGATAGAGCGTCTATCGTAGCAAACGATAAAAATAAAATAGTTAAATTTGATATTAAAGAAAATTATATGACCGTTTCTGCAAATAGCGAAATTGGTAAAATGAGTGAAAACGTTGTTGTTAATTTAGAAGGAAAAGACCTTTCTATTGCTTTTAATTCTAAATTTATAACAGATTGTATTAAAGTTATTGACGATGAATTTATTAATTTACACTTTAATTCTAAAATAAATCCTTGTATAATAAAACCTTTCTATGGAGACGAGTATTTATATTTTATATTACCTTTAAGAATAAACTAATAAATCGTTGACAAAAATAAAAATAAAAAGTATAATTTTAAAGCATTAAAAAAAATTAGGAGAAATAAAAATGAAAAGAACGTACCAACCCAAGAAAAGACAAAGAAGCAAAGTTCATGGATTTAGAAAAAGAATGGCATCTAAAAACGGAAGAAACGTACTTAAAAGAAGAAGACAAAAAGGTCGCCATAAACTTTCTGCATAAAAAGAAGAAATTGGATTATAGACTAAAAAAACAAAAAGATTTTAACCTTGTTTTTAATAAAGGAAAAAGAATATACGCAAAAACTTTAACCTTAATTTTTATTGAGAGTAAAAGTTTTAAATTTGGTATAAGTATTAGTAAAAAACATGGTAAAGCCGTTGTAAGAAACAGAATAAAAAGACTTATAAGGGCAAGTTTTATAAAAATTAGAGAAAAAATTAATAATCC
>JAZRLL010000136.1:0-10212 GCA_045646745.1 Christensenellaceae bacterium | reverse complement strand
GGTTTTTTGCTTAAAGGAAAATCAAAATCTAAATGGCTTGCTTACTATATGGGTATTCGTTCAGCAGTGTTTGACGAATGGTTAAAGCAACAAATGTTAGATTATCTAGATGCCGTGATAATTCATATCGGGTGCGGAATGGATAGCCGAATTTTAAGAGTTGGAACTGAAAATCATAAGTGGTACGATGTTGATTTTTTAGAAGTCATTAAAGAAAGAAAACGCTACTATACTGAAACGGATAACTACAAAATGATTGCAAGCGACGTAAGAGATTGTGCTTGGTTGACTAATATTAAGGAAAAGAAATCCGCTATCGTCGTTATGGAAGGTGTAAGTATGTACTTAAAAGTAGACGAAATGCGAAGTTTATTAGATGGTCTTTGTTCTTACTTTGAAAATCTTGTGCTTTTAGTGGACGCTTATACTTCTTTTGGTGCTAAAATGTCAAAGCGAAGAAACCCTATAAATGATGTCGGCGTAAGCGAAGTTTATGGTATAAACGAACCGCAAGCATATCAAACAGAGAAACTTTTTTTTGTAAAAGAGTTTATGATGATACCAAAAAAATACGTAGACGAATTAAAAGGATTTGAAAGGTTAATTTTTGCAAAAGTTTATGCAGGAAGTTTATCAAAAAAGTTATATCGCTTGTTTGAATACAAAAAGAAATAAAAAAACACACAATAGGCGTGTCCCATAGGAATTTTTAAGACATTATAAAAGAGTAGCAAAATTTTGCTACTCTTTTCCTTTTGTTTTGCAAAAACACACGACTTTGCTTGCAAAGTATAGTGTGCTACACTTTTAGATGTTTTAAAAGGATTAACTGTTCGCCAAATTGGATTTTGTATAATTAGAGGATTTTTGCTTTTCTTGGCTTGTTAGAACAATAAAGAACAGTCAGCTTGCTCCCCACAGCAGGAACTGTTTTACCTGCGCTAATCCATTTTCTCTTAGTGTAGGTGTTTCCGTCTACAACGTACTGCACTTTAATGATATGCGGAAAAGTTGCTCCATCAAAGGCTCCCATTCGTAAAGCCTTCGTATTAACCTTAAACCACCATTGTTTTGCAACGGATAGTACGGTTCCGGTCGTTTCTTTATTCATACAGTTTCACTCCTTCGTCAAATTCATATTTAACGTTGAGTTTATTGTATCAAAAAAATAAAATTTATTCAAGTTGTTTTGCGTGAAAAAACAAAACCCGACTTAAAAAAAGTCGGGTTTTATAAATTATTTAATAAAAATCCCTATGTGAAAAGCGGTAAGGTTCTGGGTGTTTTTTATTAAGTTTATTAAAGTAATTTTAATCTTTCGTCAATTTTACTTTTTGCAAGAAAGATTGAGCCGATTACTGCTAATATCATATCTGGAAGTAGGTAAGAAATGTTGTAAACGAAAGAATAAATAAATGCAGAGCCTTGTGGGAATCCATCGTAAACGTATCCAAATTCGTAAAAAATCATTCCAGATAAAATATGGAAACTAATTCTTAAAATATATACTGCAACAACGCCGAGTGAAAATGATACAGTCTTATTTTTAATAAACTTTTTAAATATTGGTGCAATCATAACTGACGAGAACGGTAATATATAGTCAAGTGAGAAAGTTGCTACGGTTAAAATATAAGGCGATTCAATAAACTGCAATATTCCGTAGATAAAGCCTGCCATAAGTCCGTAACTAAATCCGTAAGTGTATGCAA
The DNA here is from genome assembly GCA_045646745.1 of Christensenellaceae bacterium. Taxonomy (GTDB): domain Bacteria; phylum Bacillota; class Clostridia; order Christensenellales; family Borkfalkiaceae; genus HGM11412. Next base: position 8,500 of record JAZRLL010000136.1, on the reverse strand, counting down.
AGAATATAAGTGGTAGCATGCTAAGTAAAGTTATGCTTCCGCCGTATAGCGATAGTTTAACTTTAATAAAAGATAAGGTAAACGACGTTGCTATACACAATGCCATAAGTGCAAGTTTTTTAGTAGGCGCTTTTTTGTAAAAGATTGAAATTAGTAGTAAAACAATTACTATTAATGCAATGCTTATTATAGAAATAAGGCTTACTTTGTCGGTTGCCCAATCGGGCAACACAGTGTTAAGAAACAATAAATTAAACATAAAAACTCCTTCTACGCAAAGTCCCGTAAAGTAAAAAATGAGCCAATTCGGCTCACTAAAAAAGTTTTACTTCCTTTCAAGCATTACCTTGACAGGTTCTAAGGGTATAATCTCAGCCGTTAAGCACCCCTGCGTAATTTATTTTGATAATAGTATTATAAAAAAAATGATAAAATTTGTCAAGATTTTTTTTATAAGTATTGCAAATTATTTTTTTAAATGATATAATATTTTTAATTATGAAATACGATTTTTTTGCATATTTAAATAGGATGAAATACATTAAACGTTGGTCTTTAATGCACTCAACGGTTGATGAAAATATTATGGAGCACACGGCACAAGTTTCAGTGGTTGCTCACGCTTTGGCTGAAATAAAAAACGTTTATTTTGGTGGAAACGTGGACGTGTTGAAGGTTGTTTTATATTCGCAATATCACGAAACGGGCGAAGTTATCACAGGGGATTTACCAACACCGATTAAGTATTTTAATAAAGAGATAAATCACGCTTATAAAGACATTGAAAACGGCGCTTGTGAAAAATTGCTCACAACTTTACCAAAAGAATTATATGATAGATATAAAGATTACGTTTTGCCTGATGAAAATTCGGAAGAGTTTAAAATAATGAAATGTGCGGATAAAATTTCAGCATATATCAAATGCGTTGAAGAAGTTAAGTTCGGAAATAAAGAATTCGTTAAAGCAAAAGAAAGTATTAAAAAAGAATTAAACAAAAATGAAAGAGAAGAAGTTCAATATTTTGTTAAAAATATTTTACCTAAATATGAATTAACTTTAGATGAACTAGAATAAAGGAGAATATTATGTATAAACTAAAATTAAGTATTTCTTTGGATGTTAATAAATCGTTAGGTTTTAAAAACGGAAGATTTAATTACGGGGTAAGGGATAGTTTAGAAGATGACATTATCCAATTAAAAGAATTAGGTTTTGACTGCGTTGAATTGCTTTTACAACCATATTGCCCACAAGATTTAGAAAGTATTGCCGTTAAGGCGATAAAGATATGTAAAAAACATAAAATCAAAGTAAATTCTTTACATATGCCTATGAGTCATGAGTGGGTTGATTTTGCATATCCTTGGGAAAGAGACAGGGTAGAATTTGCTAAATTATTTAATAAATTTTTGAAAAAAATTGATAAATATAAAATTACTTCGTATATTTTCCACCCAGGCGGACATTATTGTCATAAAGAAGAAGATGCAGATAAATTTCTTGAATACGCTATTGACTCTTTTAATATTATTGCCGATGGGGTTAAAGGTCAAGTTTGCGTAGAGAATATGATTAACTCTATTCCAATTATGAATTCTTCTGATAAAGTTTTAAAATTATTAAATAATTGTAAAAACGTTAAAACTTGCGTAGACGTAAACCATTTCTTAAATGGCGAAAAAGCAGAAGACGCTATTTTGAAATACGGCGATAAAGTAGGGGCAATTCATATTTCCGATTACGATTATATTAACGAAAAACACAAAATGCCACTTGATGGCAAGATTGACTTTATGAAAGTTATTGGAGCGTTAGAAAAAATTGGCTTTAAAAACGCTTTTAATTACGAAGTTAGTATTGGCCCAAGATACGGCTATACTTTTAAAGACGTTAAAGAAAATTACGATAAATTATTTGAAATGTATAACAATAAATGAAAACTATAAATTTTATAAACGAGCAAATTAAAGAACTTAAATTGCCGTATTTAAGCGTTATTGCAAACGATGAAAGTGGAAAACTTTTTGAATACCATTATTCAAATGATTTTACTGCTAACGGCAACGAAAAAGTTTATATGTATTCTATGAGTAAGCCTATAACCGTAGTTATGGGCTTAAAACTTTTGGAAGAAGGGAAAATTAGTTTAGAAGATAAACTAATAAAATATTTCCCTGAATACAAAAATTCTTATATTCTTGATAAAGATAAAAACAAAATAATCGTTGGGAATAAAATAACTTTAAAGCATCTTTTTACGATGACTGCGGGGTTTAATTATAACGTTAGAACAAATGAAATTAAAAATTTATTATTAAAAAACGCTAATCCTACTACAAGCGAAGTTATAAGCGTGATTTCAGAAACTCCACTAGAATTTATTGCCGGCGAAAAGTTTAATTATAGTTTATGTCACGACGTTTTAGCGGGAATAATTGAAAAAGTTTGTAATAAAAAATATTCTGAAGTTATAAGTGAAAATATCTTTAAACCACTTAAAATGAAAAATTCTTCGTTTAGTTTATACGATAACGATAATTTAATTGACCAATATATCGTTAAAAAGAATAAAAACATTGAAAAAATTAACGAGTATATTTTATTTATTTCAAAAAATTACGAAAGTGGCGGAGCAGGACTAATTTCAACTAATTACGATTATTCGCTTTTTGCCGATTGTTTAAGAAACGGCGGAATTTCAAAAGACGGGTATAGATTAATTAATGAAGACACCTTAAAACTTTTATACGGCGAGCAACTCTCAAAATTTCATATTGAAGGAACGTTTACGTGTGTTCAGGGTGATAATTACGGCTATGGTTTAGGTGTTAGGACAAGAAGAAAGTCAACAGATTGGGGGTTAGCAGTTGGCGAATTTGGTTGGGACGGAGCAGCGGGCTCGTATATAATGGTTGACCCTGTAAACAAGGTTTCGGTTGTAATTGGGGCGCATTTACTTAATTGGCCAATAATTATGATAAATTTACACCTACAAATCGTTGAAAGTTTGTATAAAGAGTTTAATTTAGTTAAAAATTAATATTTTTTCCAATAAAAAAGGCTAATGAGTTTCTCATTAGCCTTTATAATTGTGTATTATTTCTCGTAAACTTCTCTTTTTAAAACGTAAATTTCTTTATGTTGTCTATAATTTTCATTATAATCAAGACCGTACCCAACAACGAACTCGTCAGGAATTTGAAAACCAACGTAGTCAACGTTAAGGTCAACTTTTCTTCTTTCAGGCTTATCAAGTAAGGTACAAATTTTAACTGAAAGTGGGTTTCTTTGTTCTAAAAGTCTTTTTAAGTAAGATAATGTATTTCCAGAGTCAACTATATCTTCAACGATAATTACGTGCTTATTGGAAATTGGTACGTTTAAATCTTTTGTTAATTTAACTTCACCGGAAGATTTCGTTCCTGAGCCGTAACTAGAAACTGCCATAAATTCAATTTGAGCGGGAATAGTTAACTCGCGGAGCAAATCGGTTATAAAAAAAACACTACCTTTTAAAATACCAATAAACATAGGGTTAGAATCTTTATAATCGTTACTAATTTTTAATGCTAATTCTTTAATTTTTTTATCTAATTCGTCTTTAGATATAAGAGTTCTTTCAAAATCTTTATACATAAAGTTTTCTCCTAAAAATATAATAATTACGATAACAAAAAGACCGTTTTTAAAACGGCCAAAATGTTTCTTAAACTCTTTCTACTTTATTGCTTTTAAGACAACGAGTACATACATATTCAGATGAAACTACACCGTCATTAACAACTCTAACTTTTTGAACGTTAGCATTGTATAAGCGTGGAGTTTTGCGATTACTGTGGCTTACTAAATTTCCTGATAATTTTCCTTTTCCACAAACACTGCAAACTTTTGACATAATTGCACCTCCAAAATAACTAAGTATAAATTTAGCATACATAATATAACATTATTTTACTAAAAAAGCAACAATATTAACCACATTTATTCAATTTAATTATAAAAAATTTTAAAAAAGTATAAATTGAATTAAAATTGGTAAAAACTCTTGCAAAATATTTATTTTTATTGTAGAATATTATTGTTAACGTGTAAGGAGATTTTTATGGCAGTTAAAACTAGTAATGCGTACGGAAAAATTTCAATTTCAAATGAAGCCATTGCAAAAGTTACCGCTTTTGCTTCTTTGGAGTGCTATGGAATTGTTGAAATGGTTTCACGTAAGTTTACTGATACTCTTTCACAATTCTTTAAAAAAGATAAGGGAGCAAAAGGTGTTAAAGTTATAACTTCTGGCGACCGTATCTTTATTGACGTTTACGTTATTATAAAATTTGGCGTTTCTATTTCTGCGGTTGCAGAATCTCTTAAAGAAGCAATCAAATATAAGGTTGAAAGATTTACGGGTATGGTTGTAGATACGGTCAACGTTAATATAACGGGCGTTAAACTTTAATTTTGCGGAGATTATTTAAATGAAAACTATTAATGGTGCATTGTTTGCTAAAATGGTAACCAATGCTTCAAAATTACTTGATATAAATAGAGATAAAATTGATGCTTTGAACGTGTTCCCCGTTCCTGATGGAGATACGGGTACGAATATGTCCTTAACTATAAAAGCATCAATTAACGAATTACAACAATGTAAGGTAAATACTTTACAAGGTATTTCAGAAGCAGTTATGCGTGGTGCTTTAAAAGGCGCAAGGGGAAATAGTGGAGTTATTTCTTCCCAAGTTTTAAGGGGACTTTGTTCAACCTTAAAAGGTGTTGATTCATGCGATATTAAACTTTTCCAAAAAGCCTTAAAAAGCGCAACGGACGTTGCTTATAGTGCCGTTACTAATCCAAAAGAAGGTACTATGCTTACTGTTTCTCGTATGATTTCAGAAGGCGTTCAATCTTCAAAAGCAAAAACGTTTGAAGAATTGTTTGAAGAAATCATTAAAAATGGTCAAGAAGCCCTTGATTTAACACCTGAATTATTGCCTGTTTTGAAAAAAGCGGGCGTAGTTGATGCAGGCGGTATGGGTTTATTAACTATATATAAAGGTATGCAAAAAGCAATTTTAGGTGAAGAAATTGAAGGTGCTTTACCTGAAATTGAAATTAAGAAAGAAGACGTTTCTATTGAACACGCAGATATTTTAAATTTAGGTACGATTGAATTTGGTTATTGTACTGAATTTTTTATAACGAACATCAAAAAGAAAACTACTCTTGCTGATATTGATAGGTTTAGAGAATACCTAATGGGTATTGGCGATTGTGTTTTAGTTATTGGCGACCTTGAATTTGTAAAAGTTCACGTTCATACAAACAATCCTGGCAGGGCTTTAACAAGAGCGCTTGAACTTGGCGAAATTGATAAAGTTAAAATTGAAAACATGCTTGAACAAAATAGAGAACTTATTAAAAAGTATAATGCCGAAAAGAAAAAAATCGGTATGCTTGCAATTTGTTCAGGTGTTGGTTTCAAAAACATATTTAAAGATATCAACGTTGACCAAGTTATAGAAGGTGGTCAAACGATGAACCCAAGTGCGTCTGATATTGCAGATGCTGTTTGTAGGATTAATGCGGAAAACGTGTTTATTTTCCCAAACAATAAAAATATTATTCTTGCCGCTGAACAATCTAAACAATTAATTCAAGGCAAAAATATTCACGTTATTCCTACTAAAAACGTACCACAAGGTATTGCTGCTGCTTTGGCTCTTGACCCAGAAGAAAAGGCAGACGTAAATAAAATTAATATGATTCACGCTATTGATACGGTTGTGGCAGGTCAAATTACTTATGCAGTTAGAACTGCAAAAATTGACGGCTTTAACCTTAAAAAAGGCGATATTATGGGTCTTAACGATAAAAAGATTTTATCAAAAGGTGCTAACATCACTGATTGTACGATTGCTCTTATTGATAAAATTAAAGATAGTTCTCATTTTGCTATTAACCTTTATTACGGTACTGATATTTCAGAAGAAGAAGCGTTAAAAGTTAGAGATGCCGTACAAGAAAAGTACCCTGAATGCGACGTTGAGTTGTTTAATGGCGGTCAAGCAGTTTATTACTTTATCGTATCGTTAGAATAAGTTAAATGAGAGATTTCTATCTCTCATTTTTTTTATGGATAGTTATGGAATTAACAGATATTAAATATTTAAGCGAAAAGCGAATTAAAGAATTAAATAAATTAAATATATATAATTGCGAGGATTTAATTAATAATTTTCCACGCAATTATCTTAACTTGACCAAAATTACGCCAATTAAATATTCTTATCATAACGATTGCATTTTAACTATTGCTAAAATTGAAACTACTCCACAATTATTTAATTCAGGAAGATTAAAAATTGTTAAAACGTATTGTTCGCAACAGAACGACACTTTTTCTATCGTTTGGTTTAATCAACCTTACGTTATTGATAAGTTGGAAGAAGGTAAAGAGTATTTTTTCTACGGTAGGGTTTCTAACAAATTCGGATTGGTTTCATTAACTAATCCCGTATTTGAAGAAGTTGATAAAAACATAAAACTTAAAGGGCTTGTACCTGTATATAAAATTACAAATAATTTAACGCAAAGTTTAATAAAAAACGTTACTAAATCAGCCGTGCATTTATCTAAAATAACTTCGGTAATACCTTATAATTTACAACAAAAATACGGATTATCCGATTTAAAAAACGCTTACTTTGAAGTTCATAATCCTAAAAATGAAAACTCATTACAATCAGCGTCTGACAGAATTGCACTTGAAGAATATTTTTCGCTAATTTCAGCCTTCAAAGTTATAAAAGGGGATAAAAAACGAGTTAGATTGCGTAAATATAATTGTTCTGCAAGTGAACTTTCCGAGTTTATTTCGGGATTTAATTTTGAATTTACCGAAGGTCAAAAGCTTGCAACTAACGAAATTTTTAAAGATTTAAAAGGCAAAACCATTATGAACAGGCTTTTGCAAGGCGACGTTGGTTGTGGTAAAACCGCAGTTTCTTTATGTGCGGTGTATATGGCAATTAAAAGCGGGTATCAAGTTGCTTTTTTGGCGCCTACGGAAGTCTTAGCAACGCAAAATTACAATATTTTAAAAGAGCGTTTCAGCGATAGCGACGTCGTGTTTTTATCAGGTAGCGTTAACCAAAAAAATAAAAATGAAATTAAAAACTATATATCTTCTGGTAAGGCAAAAATAGTTGTTGGAACTCATGCAATACTTGAAAACGACGTTAAGTTTTTAAATTTAGGTTTGTGCGTGTGTGATGAACAACAAAGGTTTGGCGTTGCTCAAAGAAGTTCTTTAAGTGATAAAGGACAAAGCGTTGACATGCTCGTTATGAGTGCAACTCCTATTCCAAGGACTCTTTCTTTAATTTTTTACGGCGATTTAGACATTTCTACAATAAAAGATAAACCAAAATCACGTGTTGAAATATCAACGGGTATTGTTCCGCAAAATAAATATAACGATATGATTTCTTTTATAGATAAAGAAATAGAAAAAGGCGGTAAAATTTATTTCGTTTGTCCTAAAATTGACGGCGACGACGAAGGCAGTATAATAAGCGTTAAAGAACTTTATGATGATTTAAAAAATCTTCTTCCTAATAGAAAAGTTTTATTAATGCATGGAAAACTTAAAGATGCCGAAAAAAATCAAATTATGCAAGATTTTAAAGATGGTAACGGCGATATATTAGTATCCACAACCGTTATTGAAGTTGGTGTAGACGTTAAAGATGCTACCGTTATGGTAATTCAAAATGCAGAAAGATTTGGGCTTTCTCAACTTCATCAATTAAGGGGAAGAGTTGGAAGGGGAGATAAAAAAAGTTATTGCTTTTTAATTAGTGAAAACGAAAACCCTAAATCAATTGAAAGGTTAAATGCAATTAAAAGTTGCTCAGATGGCTTTAAAATTAGCGAAATAGATTACGATTTACGTGGTGGTGGAGACTTCTTAGGCGAAAGACAATCAGGAAAATTCTTATCAAATCTTGGTGGATTAAAATACTCGTCAAGCGTAATATTTTTTGCAAAGAATTTGTCTGATGAAGCATTTTCAAAGTCTGAAAACTTTTTATCACTTAAAGAGTTGGCAATAAAAAAATATGAAAAATTAAAAACTATAACTCTTAATTAGTCCCCAATTAAAACTGAAAACGTTTTTTTAAAAAAATATTAAAAAGCACTATAAAATGCTTGCAATAATCAAATTATTATGGTAATATATTTTAGTAATCGCAAATAAAATGCTTTATAAACAAATCAAAAATAATTAATAAAATTTTTTATTACAAATTCGTGTAATTTGCTTGACAAACGTTTTATTATATTGTATTATATTTAAGCATTTTGTTGGTTAGCGGGGTGTAGCGCAGTTGGTAGCGCACGTGGTTTGGGACCATGGGGTCGGGAGTTCAAGTCTCTTCACCCCGACCACAAATTATTGGGGCCTTTAGCTCAGTTGGTTAGAGCGGTCGGCTCATAA
>JAZRLL010000135.1:0-24252 GCA_045646745.1 Christensenellaceae bacterium | reverse complement strand
TATAATAAATTAAATTAATCTTTTATAAGGTCTTCGTAAGCAGACTTATTGTATTTAACTCCGTTTTTCAAGTTCTCGTTAATAAAACTCTTGGTTATGTTGTTAATTAAAGATGACGTTATTGCGTTAACTCTATATTCTCTATATTCGTAAGCAACACCTTCTTTACTAGCAATTTGAACTTTAAATTCAGTTGATGAAAGTTTGCTAGTCGTAGGAGTTATTATTTTAGTGCAAAGCATAATGTGATAGCCGTAATCGGTTGCAACTACTTTATAAGAACCAACTCCGCTATTAATTAAATTTTGCGCTTCGTTTCCAAATTCGTCAACGTAAGTGCCTTGAATTTGATAGTTCGTTTTAGACGTTATTGGAGAATATACGTAGCCGTAATTTTCTTTTAAAGAACCATCATCGGTTGAGTATGCGTAAATTAAATCTCTAAACTTTTCCATGTCTTTATCAGTTATAACGTCGCCTGATTGACCTTGTAAAATACCCGCGTATGAAGTCGTGTTAGAAATTCCCATTACTTGACAAACGCCGTCTTTCCAGAAAGTATCAAACGGAATATCGTTTGCTCTTACTCTTTTATAATTGTAGCCCGTTTTCTCGTTGTCGTAATCGTCGTGATAAATATATTCTTTTGCGCCTTCAATAGTTCCTTGATATTTAGTTAAATAGTCGTTAGTTTGAGTTTTAACGTATTTGCTATCAAAAGTGAAGGTGCTACTATTTTTATCGTATTCGCCTAAATTTGAAAGCACCCAAGTTGCCCTTTGGTCTTTAACCATAAGGTTGTTAAGTAAACTTTGCCTTAAAGCGCTAATTTCAGTTTGAGAAACGTTTGCTTTATTTTTCATATTAGATAATAAAGTAGATTGTTCTTGACTGAAACCTATTAATAAGTTTGAAACGTAGCCGTAATTACCTTTGCCGTAATCTGGGTGATATACGACAAAACTTGAACTATTAGCGTTAGCAAGCGCCTCTTCGTAAGCAGTATAACTACTATCAAAATTTAATTTTTGATTATTGTATAATGCGGTGTATTCGTTATATAAAGCGCTATTGCCGTTGTCTTCAATTTCGTCAATTAATTTTTCTTGTTCGTTTTCAAGCGCTAATTTAAACTTGTTAACGAGTGAAGAATCAAATTGGTCGTTTAATTCGTTTTTAACGTAGGTTAATGCAGTTAAATCATCTATATCGTTAATGGTTTTAGTTGCTTCGCTTGAAGATATAAAGCCTACTTCTTTTAAGTCTTTTACGTATTTTTTAATGGCTCTTTTATATTTTTTGTTAGATTTAACGTTTTCTTCAAATTTAGCGTTAAACTTTTCAAATAAGTCTAATTCTAAATCGTATAAGTTAGTATAATCTTCAACGTTTATATCTAAATCAAAATCTTTGTTAACTTTTGCAATTTGATTAATAGCGTCTTCTGAAATTTTAGACAACTCTTCGTCGTACTTCTTTTCGTACTCGTTTCCAGAAGTTTCGGTTGGAAGAGTTAAAGTCGTTCTATTTGTGAAGGTATAACTTTCATAAGGGTCGTGATTATGCTCTTCGTCTTCTTCCTCTTCTTTAATATACGATTTAAGCATATTGTCAGTAGCATAATATACGTTGTACTTTGCTTTTTCATATTCGTATTTAGTTAAAAAACTTACCGCACTATCAGTTTTAGATAATTCAGACGGCTCGGTTTCAAATTTACCGTCTTTTCCATAAACGGAAGTTGTTAAAACTTTTTCAATAGACGTTCGCTTTTCTTCGTTAACGTTTTTCGCCATATTTAAATAGCCTAATTCGTGAGCGTCGTCAATTTTTCCCGTTAAAGCCTTTAAAGAATATTGAACGATAATTCTGTTTTCAACCATTTCGTCAAACAAATATTCGTATGTTTCGCTTTCAGAGTATCCGTAATAATTAACGTAGATATAAGCGTTTTTGTTAAATGACGCTTTTAAATCCCTTTTATATATTTTATCGTTAAAATCATCGTCTATTGAAATAGTTGCAATAACTTGTGCCATATCCCTTTCAACGTTAGTAGTAATAAGTTCACAACCACCTAAAAATCCAAAGGAAAGAATAAATACGGTCAACAACGATACGATTTTTACTAATAATTTTTTCATGTTTTACTCCAAATCAATATAAGTTTAATAAGTTTTGTCAAAAATTGGACAAACTTCCATTTTATAAATAGTAATATATATTATACATAATATTTAATTTTATTGCAATACTTTTTAATCGTTTTTTTATCCCTTTTAAAATTTTTTCTACTAAAAAGTCAAAAATTCTATCATTAAATACAAAATATCTCTTGCGTTTTTCGTGTTTGTATTGAAAAAAAGTATTGGCTTTTCTTCAAAATATAACGAAACTCTATTTCTATAATTAGGAATTTTAGAAGTAATTTTACCGTCTTTTAAATCGTTAAAATCGTTTAAATATAGTTTCCCGCCGTTTTGCGAAAGAATAATTTTAACTGCGTTAACTTCTTTTGCTTTTCCTTTTAACTCGGCTATATTTATTAAGGTTTGAACTTCTATTGGTATTTTTCCGTAATTATCTATTAAGGATTTTTCTACCCTTTTTTTGTCTTCTTCATTTTTAATTTCGGCAATAGATTTATAGGCGTCCATTTTTCCCCGTTGACTTTCTATATAATCGTCTGGGATATACGCGTCTGCTTTAACATCTAACTCTATTTCTTTATCTTTTATTGCATCGCCCATTTCTTCCTTTAAGAGTTTAGAATAAAGTTCGTAGCCTATTTTGTCCATGTTTCCATGCTGTTCTTTACCTAAAACGTTTCCTGCACCCCTAATTTCTAAATCACGCATAGCAATTTTATAACCGCTACCCATTTCGTTATATTCCATTAAAGCCGAAAGTCTTTTATAGGCTTGGTCGGTTAAAACTTTATCTTGCGAATAGGTAAAATATGCGTAGGCAAGCAAATTACTCCTTCCTACTCTTCCCTTTAATTGATACAAAGTAGATAATCCCAATCTATCGCTACCTTCAACGATTAAAGTGTTCGCTCTTGGCATATCTATTCCGTTTTCAATTATAGTCGTTGCAATTAAAACGTCGCCTTCTCCCCTATAAAAAGCCGAAACGTTGTTTTCAAGTTCTCGTTCACTCATCTGTCCGTGAGCAACTACTATTTTTGCTTGTGGAACTAACGCTTGAACTCTTTCTTTAAAGGCGTAAATGCTCTCTACTCTGTTGTACAAGATAAACGCCTGACCCTTTCTTGCAAGTTCTTTGTTGATTGCGTCTTTTATTAAAGAATCAGTTAGTTCTACAACGAAAGTTTGAACGGGAATTCTCTTTTTAGGCGGAGTGTTAATAGTGCTAATATCCCTTATTCCAGACAACGATAAATGTAGAGTCCTAGGAATTGGAGTTGCGGTTAAAGTTAAAGTGTCTACGTTTTCTTTTAAAAGTTTTAACCTTTCTTTATGCTCTACGCCAAAACGCTGTTCTTCGTCAATTACTAATAAGCCCAAATCGTAAAACTTAACGTCTTTTGAAAAAAGCCTATGCGTTCCAATTATTAAATCAATTTCGCCGTCTTTTAATTTTTTCAGAGTGTTTTGTATCTGGGTTTTAGTTCTAAACCTATTTAACACGCCTATTCTAACACCGAAATCTTTAAACCTATTTATTGCCGTTTGATAATGCTGTTCGGTTAAAATGGTGGTTGGAGCAATTATTGCACATTGTTTTCCGTCTAAAATAGCCTTAAAACACGCTCTTAAAGCAACTTCGGTTTTTCCAAAGCCTACGTCTCCGCATAAGAGCCTATCCATTACCTTACTGCTTTGCATATCTTTTTTGATTTCTTCAATGGAAATAAGTTGGTCTTCCGTTTCTTCAAATTCAAAAGCGTTGTCAAATTCCAAAGATAAAAGATTGTCTTCTGAAAAAACAAAACCTTTCTTTTCCTTACGAGTGGCGTATAAATTTTTAAGGTTAATCGTCATCATTTTAATGGCGTTTTTAACCCTTTCTTTTATTCTTTCAAATTCGCCGTTGCCTATTTTGTTTAATTTAGGATTTTCTCCGCCACCTAAATATTTGGAAAGTTTATCCATTTGGTCGGTGGAAACGTATAGCCTATCTCCGCCTAAATATTCAAGTTCAACGTATTCTTTAATTCCTTCAACCGTGCTAATTTTCTTAACACCACGCACGCAACCTATACCAAAATTTTCGTGCACTGCATAGTCGCCGATATTTGGAGCGGTGAAAAGGTCGCCTCTTTTCTTTTTTATTGATTTTTCGTTAGTTCTTGGTGCAAAAACGTCTTCATATCCAAGCACTACGAGTTTTGTTTCGTGGTCAATAAACCCCGTTTTTAAAGGATAAATTGCAACGTTAACGCCCTTTACGTTTTGAGTTATTTCCTTTAAAAAAGTACAGTTGATTTTGTTTTGATTTAAGTCCGAGTAAACGTTTTCTTGGCGAGATAATTTATCGCATAAAATTAAAACGGTATAGCCCGTAGTTTGCCACGCTAAAAGGTCGGAGTATAACGACTTTTTATCAAGCCAATATTTAATAAGCGGAGTGCATTTAACGTTAAACGTTTTTAACGGATTGAAAAATTTAACTTCCGCCGTTAAAGATTGCAGAGCAATTTGTTTTTTGTTTGCAAACAGGTTTAATAGTTCGTGGCTTTTTAATAGTTGCTCGTCAACAAAACGAAGTCCGTCGCCCACTCTAATTAAAGACGCTATTCTCTCACTGCTTTCCTTTTCTAAATTTAAAAGTTGACTATATAAAATTTTGCTTTCGTCAAACGCTACTACTAAATCACTATAAAATAGGTCAAAAAAGTTAGAAGTTTTGTTTTTTATCAAAGGCATAACGTATTGCAAGCAATCGTCAAAAAGGTCGCTTTGAAGTTTTTCTACAACCTTACTATATATGTTTTTTGCCCCGTCTTTATTGATTAAATTACTTCCACTATACGCATTTTTTAAACTTTTAATAACGCCGTCTATTTCTTCTTCATCTATAATAACGTCGGTTGCCATAACCACGTCTAAAAAATCTACTTCTTCGCTTCCTTTTCTTATTTTTTCAACAAAATCTCCAAAAAAGTCAATTTTGAAAACTTCCGCTTCATTTATTGGGAAAATTTCTAATATATCTCCCCTAACCGAAAAAGAGCCTCTATTCTCACAAAAATCTACCCTTTTATATCCTAATTTTATAAGTCTTTCTATGCAATTATATAAATCGTATTCTCCGCTTTTTTCAAAGGTTAAAAACTCCACGTTTTTAGGAAATAATTGAATTAAACTCTCAATAGTTGCAACTACTACGTTATACCCTTTTTTAATTTTGTGTAAAGCCGTTAATCTCTTATATAAACTATCCTTATTAAAGGCGTTTTTAAATAGTAAGACGTCGTCTTTTGCAGGAAGAAAAACCGCTTTATCCTTAATAAAGCCGTTAATTTGCTCAACCGTTTTTTGCGCTGAAATATTATCTCGCACAATAAAAAGAGTAGGACAATCAAGAGATGATATTATCCTACATTTTTCACTAAAACCAACGCCGAATACCGCATTGGGAATTCCAATGCGGGTGTCGCTAACTATTTTATTATAAATTCCGCTAAATTTTTCCGTTTTAAGAAGTTGTATTAGCATAGTCCTTATTATACTTGTTCATTACCTTTTCAATGCTTTCCCCAGAAGCAAACGCTACCGCCGCTTCCCCTGCATTTTTTAAAACAAGTTTAAAAATTTCTTCGTCTTCCTTTTTAACGTCGGATAAAACGTAATCAATAACGTCGCCTTTAAAATTTACAGGTTTAGAGCCTACTCTTATTCTAGGAAAATCTTGGCTTGATATTTTCAAAACTATATCACGCATACCGTTGTGCGTGCCTGCCGAACCCTTTTCCCTTATTCTTAAAGCACCTATTTTAACGTCTAAATCATCGTAAATAACAATCATGTTTTGAGTTGGGATTTTAAAGTATGATAAAACTTGTGAAATGCAATCTCCACTTAAATTCATATAGGTTAGAGGCTTTAATAAAAGGACTTTTTCTCCCTTTATTATCGTTTGACCATATACGCCTTTAAACGCTTTTTTATTTATTTCAACCCCTAATTTTTCTGCGAGCATATCTATTGCCATAAAGCCTAGATTGTGCATCGTTTTTAAATATTTGTTATCGGGATTTCCCAAGCCAACGATTAAATACATTTTAAACTCCAAATTTCTTTCACGTTTTATAAAGACATTATACACTCGTTTACTTTTTTTTGCAACACATATAAAAACATCAGTTCAAAAATTATTAATTATTTAGTCGTATTTTAATGTTTACAAATAAAAAATTTTGTGCTACACTATAAAAAAATATTTAGGGTGTTATTATGGATTTAAAAACTATTTACGGCGAAACTGCTAATTTAACTGAAAAACAACAAAGAATAGACGATTTAAAAAATTGGTTTTTTGAAAGTGAGAAAACTATGCCTGAAAAGACTTTTTCGTCTTCCGGCAGAGCAGAAATTATGGGAAACCACACCGACCATAATCACGGACTCGTTATCGTTGCTTCTATTAGTTGTGATATTTTAGCCGTAGTTTCTAAACGAAACGACCAAAAGGTTAAAATTCGTTCAATGGAATACGGCGAAGTTTTAGTTGATTTAAACGACACGAAGATTAATAAAAAAGAATACGGAACTTCTAACGCATTAGTTCGTGGCGTGGCAAACGCTTTAAAGGAACGTGGATTTAATTTCAACGGATTTACCGCTTACACTACGAGCAATATTTTTAAAGGTGCAGGCGTGTCTTCTTCCGCGGCTTTTGAAGTGTTAGTAGTTGAAATTTTTAACGATTTATACCTTAATAACCAAATTGATAAAACTCAAAGGGCTATTATTTCGCAATATGCAGAAAACGTTTATTTCAATAAACCTTGCGGACTTTTAGACCAAAGCGGAATATCTTACGGCTCTCTTATAAAAATTGATTTCAACAATCCTTTAAGCCCTGAAATTACCAGTCTAAACGCACCGAAAGGCTATACTCTCGTTTTAACTAATACGGGTGGTGACCACGCTTCTTTAACCGAGTATTACGCATCTATTAGAATTGAAATGGAAAGTATTGCGAACTATTTTGGGAAAAAGGTTTTAAGAGACGTTCCGTATGAAGATTTTATTAAAAACGTTCACAACCTTAAACTACATTTTTCTTCTCGTGCTGTTTTAAGGGCGATGCACTTTTATAGGGAAAACGAAAGAGTTTTAATTGCTCAAAAGGCACTTGAAGACGGCGACGTTGACACTTTCTTAAAACAAGTTAACGAATCTGGCGTTTCAAGTTTATGCGTTTTACAAAACTGCTACGTTGACGGCGATACTAATCAACCCGTAGTTTTGGGCATTGAATACTCTCGTTCAATCATTAAAAACGGAGCGGTTAGAGTTCACGGTGGAGGTTTTGCAGGTTCTATTTTAGCCTTCGTTAAAGACGATGAAGTTGAAAATTATTTAAATTCAATGAAAAAGGTGTTCGGCGAAGAAAACGTTTTTGCTTGCTCTATTAGAAAGGTTGGAACTACAAAGATTTAATAATCGACAATTTAATATATTAAAACAAAAAATATACCACTTAATATAAGTTATAAAAATATTAGGTGGTATTTTTATGATTAAAAAAAAGATTACGTATAAAGAAGTGGTTGTTTTTTTAATTTCAACCTTCTTTTGTTTTTTGCTTAATTGCACTTTTAATAATTATAGTTTTTTAAGTCTTTCCTTTTACATATCATTATTGTATTTAGGCTTTAATCCTTTTTTAGCGGGACTGTCTTATCTCGTTTCTTTGCTTTTTATAAAAGATATAAATTACTTCGTTTTAGGAATAATTTCCTGTATTTTTCTTTTCGTTATTTTTTCAATTTATAAAAAACGAAATAAAAAACCAAACGCCGAATTAATAATTTATTCGGCAATTTCTCTTTCGCTATTTTTACTCGTTAAAGAAATTGATTTAACTTATAAAATAATTTCTTTAGTCCTTTCTATTTTAGCGGTTTTTATATTTATTTCTTCTTCAAGAGTAATTTTTATTAAAAACTTTAATTACAAAATTAGCGCAGATGAAAAACTCTGTCTTTCTATTTTCGTTATTTTATTAGAATTCGGCTTTATAAACGGAATTTCTTTTCAAATTTTAAAAAGCGTTAATATTTTTATTATTCTTTTCTCGCTAACCCTATTAAAAGATAAAAATTCCTTTCAAATTTTGGCGGTTTTATCTATCGCTCCCTGCTTTTTTGAAAGGTCTTTAAACCCTTTATCCCTATACGTTATTTTAGGCGTGGTTGGTAATCTATTTATAAAAAATTCTAAACTTTTATCTTGCTTTTTAATTATTTTAACCGACCTAGTTTTTATGCTTTTTTCTTCAATATATCCATCATTTTACTATTTTGATATTTTTTATACTATTACCCCTATTTGCGTATACCTTTTTATTCCCGTTTCTATTTTTGATGAAATTAATCAAAAAATATCTTCTTATAAAGATAAAGTTTTAACAAAACAGTCCATTGGTAGAATTAGATCGGCTATTTCTTCAAAACTATTTTCAATTAGCGACGTTTTTAATGAAATGCACAATAGTTTTTCTTATTTAAAAAACTCTCAATCTTCAAATGACGAACTTATTTTTAAAATGTGCGATGAAATTCTTTTAAGCGTTTGCGAAAAATGTCCGTCTTATCTAAAATGCAAACAAAAAAATGACTTCTTACAAGAAGAACTCTATAAAATTTTTTCAGTTGGAGTTGCTAAAAACAGAATTTCTTTAATTGATTTAACCAAACACTTTACCGAAAATTGCGGTTTTGTTAACGGAATTATTTGCGAAATGAACGATTTAATTACGAAATATCGTGAAAAAGTTAAAGAAAATAACGACGTTTATAGCGGAAAACAACTTTTGCAAATGCAGTCGCAAGGCGTTAGCGAAGTTCTAAAAAGTTTAGCCTTGGAGTTTTCTAAAAACTTAAACTTTAACACTGAATTAGAAAAAAAATTAACCGAAAGTTTTCATAAAAAAGGCATCGTTATTAACGAAATTTTAATTTTTGGAAATTTAGATAATTTAGAAATTAATTTAATTTTAAACAATAAGTTTTTAAAACACTCTCAACTTTTAAATAGCGTTTATGAGGTTTTAAATAAAAATTACTGCATAGTTTCTAAAACCAGCGTTTCTTATCATACTTCGGCAATAACCTTAAAGCCTTCCCCACTTATTGACGTTGCTTTCGGTCTTTCTTTAATAAAAAAAGACGGCTCAAAGTTAAGTGGTGATACTCACTCTTTATTGAAGATTGACGAAGGCAAGTTTTTGGTCGCTTTAAGCGACGGCATGGGCAGTGGTAGGCTTGCAAACCAAACGTCTTCTACGGCAATTTCTTTAATTGAGTCGTTATATAAAATAGGACTTGATAGCAATTTAATTTTAAATATGGTTAATAAAGTTTTAACCTTAAATACCGACGATAATTTTTCGGCTATGGACCTTTTAAGCGTAAACTTGTTTTCTTTAACGGCAGATTTTATTAAAATTGGCGCTCCTTATTCTTTTATTCTTTCAGACGATAGCGTTAAAATAGTTGAAGCCAACTCTTTACCATTAGGAATTTTAGACGATTTAAAGCCAAACTCTTGCTCCTTTTGTTTAGAAGAAGGAAGTTCAATTATTATGATGACCGACGGCGTTAGCGATGCATTTTCTTCTTCTACCGATTTAATAGATTTTTTAAGAACTTTGGATAATAGAAATCCACAAAACATCACGGACACCATTTTAAAACACGCATTAAACTTGCAAAATAACACCCCAAAAGACGATATGACCGTTTTATGTATAAGAATTTTTAAAAAAGTGGCATAACGTATTTATTTAGTAAAAGTTAAATGATACAATTATCTTGCGTCTGGGAATAAATTGTAGAATAAAGCCGTAGGCTTTACGTTTTTTGGCTAACTACGTAAAAGGAAAGTTTTATTCTAAAAGGAATTTATATGCAAGATGAACTATTATCGCTTATTCAAAATTGCAACGTAATTTTGTTTTTAAACGCTTTTGTAGTATTTTTAATCACTAATCTTATAAAGCCGATAATTCCTACTAGTTTAAAAAAGAAAATTTGTCTTTTGCCATTTTTAATTGGAATTGCTTTATCTTTTATTTATTTTTATTTCGCTAAAAAATCTCAAAACTTTGAAGAAATCCTTGAAAAAGGGATTCAACTTGGCGGAATAGCAACTTTAATTTACGCTATAATTAAGCAAATGTTAAAGGGAAATAATTTAGAAAAAAGTATATCCACTCTTTTAGAAGGAATTATTAGTTCTTCATCGTTAAAAAGTGTTTCACAAAGTATTATTCAAAATTTCTCTCAATCTAAAAGTAATGACGAAAACGCAAAAGCAATCTCTAATTTAATTGCCGAAAGCACGTCCATAAGCGAAAGCGAGTGCAAGGCGATTACGGGCATCATTTTAAAAACTTTAAATAAGAAATAAGCGAAAAAACGGGCTTTGCTATTTAGCAGAGCCTTTTTTTATGATTAAATTTAAAGCCTATGAACGTGAATATTTTTTCTAAATATAAAAATAGTAATTGTATGAAGTTATATCAAAATTTAGATAAAAACGTTGCAACCATTAAAAATTTAATAAACAGCGACGATATAGTTTACTTCGGTTTTAACGCTTATAAATATAAGGCTATTTGCATTTATCCTGAAAGTTTATCGGATAAAACGCTCATTGGCAAACAAGTTATAGAGCCACTTATTAAAATGAATAGCGACTTTGATATAAACGATGCGATTAAAAGCATAATCTTGCCCGAAGCCGAAAAATTAACTACTTTTGAAAAATGCGTTGAGAAAATTATCAACGGGGACGGCGTTGTTTTTATTGAAAATTTTTCCGTTGCAATTTCTGTTG
Organism: Christensenellaceae bacterium; assembly: GCA_045646745.1. Taxonomy (GTDB): domain Bacteria; phylum Bacillota; class Clostridia; order Christensenellales; family Borkfalkiaceae; genus HGM11412. The sequence continues at coordinate 13,216 of JAZRLL010000135.1, read as the reverse complement.
CAAGCAAAAAACCTTCTGCAAGAGCCGTTACAGAACCGCCCACGTCTTCCGTTTTAAAAGGCCCGAGAGAAGGTTTTGTTGAAAGTATTCAAACGAATATGAACCTTATTCGCCAAAGATTAAAAAGTAAAGATTTGACTTATAAAAAATTTACCGTTGGAAAATATTCTTCCACTTTAATAGGCGTGGTTTACGTTTCAAGTATTGCCAATCCTAAAATAGTAAAACTTATTGAAGATAAAATTAAAAAAATTAATATTGACGGCGTTATAGATAGTTCCTACGTTATAAAAAGCATTTCGGACAAAAAAACGTCTATGTTTAAACAAGTTGGAACTACTGAAAAACCCGACGTTTTAGTTTCTAAACTTTTAGAAGGTAGAATTGCAATCGTTGTTGACGGCTCGCCGATAGTTTTAACCGCTCCTTTCGTTTTTATTGAAGACTTTCAATCAAGTGAAGATTACTACGTTAACGCTTATCGTGCAAACATATCAAGAGTTTTAAGGTTTTTAGCCGTTTTAACGGCTATTTTACTCCCTTCTTTATTCGTGTCGGCACAACTTTTTCACCTTCAACTAATTCCTTTAAACTTTTTACTTACCATAGTTGGTAGTATTAAGGGAATTCCGCTGTCGCCAAGCGTGGAAATGTTCGTTACGCTGTTTATCTTTGAAGTTTTAAACGAAGCGAGTATCAGAATGCCAAAATACGTTGGTATTGCTATGTCTGTTGTCGGGGCTTTGGTATTGGGCGAAACGGCAGTTAACGCAGGCATAGTTTCTACTCCAACGATAATGGTAGTTGCGTTATCAGGAATTTGTATTTATACCGTTCCAGACCTTACTGAAACTTTGTCCGTTTTAAGACTTATTTGCCTTGTAATTGCAGGCTCTTTCGGTGGATACGGAATAATTTTATTCGGTGCTTTTTTAATAACTTATTTAGTTTCCTTTGATAGTTTTTCCGTGCCTTATTTGTCTCCTTATTCTCCACTCGTTTTAAACGATTTGCAAGACGGAATAACGAGAAACTTTTTTTCAGAAATTAAAAAAAGACCTGTTATTTTTAAATCTAAAAATAAAACTAGAAAAAGGGGTTGATTATGCAAAAAACTAATACGAGACAACTTTTTATAATAATTTTATTGGGCTTTTCCTTAACAAAGTTTAACGTTTTACCCGCTATTTTATCAGGAATAGTAGGGGAAGGTATTATATTTTGTTGCATTATCAATTTTTTAATTGATTTTTTGCTTTTAATGGTTATAGTGAAACTTTTGTATAAATACGAAGATATGTCCTTTTATGAAATTTTAAAATATAATTTTGGCGGAACTTTTTCAAAATTTATCGGCTTTTTATACGTTTTACTATTTTTTTTAAAGGCTCTAATTTTAATAACCGAACAAAAAAATTCTATTGAACTTACTTTATACGAAACTCAACCTAACTTTATAACTTTTTTGCCCTTTTTCATAATTGCTTTTTACGTTATTTTAAAGGGTGTTAACGCTTATAGTAGAAGCGTTGAACTATGTGTTTTTATTTCAATTTTAGGCTTGATTGCAATTATTTTACTCTCGGTTGGAGCGGGAAATTATACTTATATTTTACCTTTGTTTTCTCAACCGATTCCACTTGTTTTAACGGGAGTTTTTAAAAGTTTAATTTGGTTTGGAGACCCTATTTATTTAATGCTGTTTTGTAAAAACCTTATTAAAAGCAAAAACTTTAAAAAACTAATTTATCTATCCTTTTTAATTGCGTTTTTAATAACTTTAACAATTTTCGTTATTTTTTACGCCGTATTTGATAGTATTGCATCAAGGCAATATTTCGTGCTTTTAAAAATGAGTAAATATTCTATTTCCTTATCTAATATTGGAAGATTTGACTATTTGGCTTCCTTTTTACTTACACTCGTTAACTTTTACGTGGTGGTTTTGCCTTTGCTTTTTTGCTCAAATCTTATTGCGGAAATTTTAAGGATAAAAAATCAATATTTTGCTCCACTTATAACGATTGTATCCGCACTATGTTTTTCGCTAATTTTACAACACGATTTTTTAAAAGCGGTTAACTTTGCACAAAACTTTTTAGTATGGCTTTTTATCCCTTTAACCTATATAGTGCCACTTATTTTATTAATCAAGTCAAGGAGAAAACAAAATGGCGTTTAAACGAGCAAGAATAATTTCACTAATCTTCGTTGGGATTTTTATATATTACTTTACCATGGATTATACCTTAATCAATATTGAAAAAACGGCTCTTATAATTACTTTGGGTATTGATAATATTGAAGAAGGCTATGAAATAACGGCTCAAATAGCAATTCCCGAAGCCACGAATCAAAAGGCGACTAATAACGAGTCGGTAATTTCGGCAAGCGGAAAAAGTTTATACGAAGCCGTTTCTAAAATTGGGGAAATGACGGGTTGGTATCCTAAACTTAGTTTTTGTAATTTAATAGTGCTTGGAGAAAGCGTTTTAAACGAAAACGTTATGAACGTTTTAGATTTCTTCTTGCGTTCTTATAAGGTAGAAGACTCTGCAATTTTGTGTTCTTGTGAAGGCTTGGCAAAAGAACTGCTTTTATCTTCTTCTCCACTTGACAACATTTCGGGGTTATCCTTATCTAAAATTTTCGTTAGGGATTATAAAGACGCTTCAAGAGTTTTAACTAGTTCTATAAAAAGTTTTTCAATAGGCTATTATTCTCGTTCTAACTTGGGATATATGCCCTTTGTAAAAACGGTTAAAACCGACGAGTCGGGAAAAGGCGGAAAAACTTCAAGCGCTTCAACTACCATTGAGCCGAACACCGGTGGCAGTGGAGAAAAAAGTGGCGAAAGCGGTGGCTCGCAAGAACTCGTTATCTATAACGCAGACACTTGTATTTTGTTTGATAAAGGATATAAAAAAACCGAGCTTACGGGAGACGAAACCCTTTGTTATTCATTACTATACAAAAACGTTAAAGAAAGTTATTTTAACGTTAACGCGATAGACAACGAAGGGAATTCAGGCGTTTTATTAATTAGCGTTTCAAGAACTTCTAATAAAGTTTATTTGGCGTTTGAAAACGAAGTTCCCGTTTTGCATTGTGATTTAAAGGTTTGGCTTAGAGTTTTAGATACTAATTTTGCACAAGACGTTAAAACGTTATCAAATTTAGGGGAACTTAACGAAATTACTAAATATTTTTCTAAACAATATATTGAAAACAATTTACAAAGCGTAGTATCTAAATGCAAAAACGCAGGAGTAGATATTTTTGAAGTGAAAAATTTACTCTATCGTTTTCACAATTCCAAATACGAGTCGCATAAGGATAGTATTTTAAATAATTTCAAGGTTAAATTTAATATTCAATGTTTAAACTTTGTTTAATTTATTGCTAAATTGATTAAAATAGTGTAAAATTTAACTATGAAATACAAATATATTTTATTAGACGTAGACAATACGCTTTTAGATTTTTCAAAATCCGAAAAAATAGCGCATAGAAACGCAAGTCTAAAATTTTCCTTGCCCGTTAGCGAAGAAACTTATCAAACGTATAAAAAAATTAACGCTAAATGGTGGAAAGAACACGAACTTTTAAAGTGTTCAAGAGACGAATTAGTTATTAAAAGATTTGAAGAATATCTTCCTTTAATCAACGCAACCAACGTTTCTCCCGCTGAATTTAACAAATGTTTTTTAAATGAATTAAAATATACTAGCGTTTTAATGGAAGGAGCTACCGAATTAGTTAAATATTTGTACGAGAAAAACTACGTTATCTATATAGTTACTAACGGATTTTACAAGGTTCAAAAAAAGCGTTTGGAAAATTTAGAGTTAACTAAATACGTTAAAGACGTTTTTGTTTCTGAAAAATTAGGCTATGCTAAACCAACGGCTGAATTTTTTAGGCAAGTTGAACTTTTAATCAACGACAAATTAAGCGGTCAATCTTTAATCGTTGGCGATAGTTTAACTAGCGATATACAAGGCGGTATGAATATAGGGATAGACACTTGTTTATATAACCCGAACAAAATTGAAGTTCCAAGCGAATATAAAGTTGATTATAATATTTCTAATTTATTAGAGTTAACCAAAATACTATAACCCGCATATTTTATATTAGGTTTAAAATAAAATGCTAAACCGCTTAAAAATTGTTGACACGTTTTTATTTAAATGATATACTACAACTATAAAAATTAATATATTGGTATAAAAATGTAGATAGAGGTGCATTTAATCAATAGTATCGCAGTAAAAAAGTTGCCAAAACTTTGCGTGAAAGGGTTTAAGTGCCGAAGTTAAACAAGGTGGCAGTTGTTTTGCTGGCAGTATGGATAATATCTTAACTGTTGTCGCAGTAATGCGGAGCGCTATTTCGTTATTTCTTATTGTGAATTATCGGGATAGTGTTTGCTATCCCGTTTACATTTTAAAGGAGTTAACTATGAAAAAAACTATTTTTACAGGTGCTGCAACCGCTTTAATCACACCACTTAACAAAGACGGTGTTGATTACGAAAATCTTGGTAGACTTATTGATTGGCAAATTGAACAAGGTATTGACGCTCTCGTTGCCGTTGGCACAACAGGCGAAGGCTCAACCTTAACTGACGAAGAACATAGAGAAGTTATTAAATTCTTCGTTGATAGAGTTAATCATCGTGTTCCCGTTATTGCTGGAACGGGCTCAAACGATATTGAGTACGCTATCTCTTTAACTAAATTCTCTTACGAAGTTGGGGCTGACGCTTGCTTACTCGTTACTCCATATTATAATAAAGCAACTCAAAAAGGCATGATTAAATCTTTTGAAGCGATTGCCGATTGTTGTGATTTGCCTTGTATTTTATACAACGTTCCATCAAGAACGGGTTGTAATTTACTTCCAGAATCAGTTGCTATTTTAGCAGAACATAAAAACATCGTTGCAATCAAAGAAGCGAGTGGAAATATTTCTCAAATTATAAAAGTTGCTCAACTTTGTGGGGATAAAATTGATATTTACTCTGGTAACGACGACCAAATCGTTCCTATTTTATCCTTGGGTTCAAAGGGCGTTATTTCAGTGCTTTCTAATATTATGCCAAAAGAAACGTCTCAAATGTGCCACCTTTATTTTGAAGGCAAAACTCAGGAATCTCTTAACCTTCAACTTAAACTTTTACCACTTGCTAACCAATTATTCTCGGAAGTTAACCCTATCCCTGTAAAAGCGGCTGTTTCCGCTATGGGCTTCTGCGAAGATTATTTAAGACTTCCTTTAACGCCTATGGAAGATGGTAATCGCCAAAAACTTTACGCTTATATGAGAGAGCAAAACTTAATTAAATAAGGTGAATTTATGAAAATTATTCTTAACGGCGCTTGCGGGTTTATGTGCAAAGAAGTTATTAAACTTGCTAACGCAAATTACCAAAACGCTCAAATCGTTGGGGGTATTGACCCTTTTATGTCGGGAAACGAAGATTTCCCTTGTGTTAAAAATTACAGCGACGCTAATTTTAAAGGCGATTGTATCGTTGACTTTTCTCATCACTCAACTACACCCGCTCTTTTAGATTATGCCATTAAAAATAACCTTCCACTCGTTTTGTGTACTACTGGACATACGGAAGAAGAAAAACAACTCATTTTAAACGCAAGTAAACAAATACCTTTGTTTTACTCGGCTAATATGTCGGTTGGAGTTTCTTTATTATGCGAACTTGCAAAAAAAGTTGCCTTGACTATGGAAAACGCTGATATTGAAATTATTGAAAAACATCATAATAGAAAAGTTGACGCTCCAAGTGGCACTGCCCTTATGATTTTTAACGAGATTAAAGAAGTCAGAAAAAACGCGTATAGTGTGGTTGGTAGAAACGGTATGAGTAAAAGACAATCAACCGATGAAATAGGATTACACTCGCTTCGTATGGGAAACGTTGTTGGCGAACACGAAGTTATCGTTTGCACGCCTAACCAAACTATTACTCTTAAACACGAAGCGCATAATAGAGCGTTATTCGCCGAAGGTGCGTTAACTGCGGCTTCTTTCTTAATTACACAATCAAACGGCTTATATAATATGAAAGATATGCTTAAAAACTAAGGAGTTTATATGAATATAGCAATTTACGGCTATGGCAATTTGGGTAAAGGTGTAGAAATAGCAGTTTCTAAAAATTCCGATATGAATTTAGTAGGCGTTTTCACAAGGAGAAATCCAGAAAGCGTAAAAACGCTACTCAACACCCCCGTTTATAGTGCCGATACTATTTTAAACCATAAAAACGAAATAGACGTTTTAATTATTTGCGGTGGTAGTGCAACTGACCTACCTATTATGACGCCTGATTTAGCAAAAAACTTTAACGTCGTTGATAGTTTTGATACTCACGCAAATATTTTAACTCATTTTAAAAACGTAAATGAAGTTTCTTTAAAAAACAACACCACTTCATTAATTTCAGGCGGTTGGGACCCTGGTATGTTTTCTCTTGCAAGACTTTACGCAGAAAGCATTTTGCCCGCTGGTAAAACTTATACTTTCTGGGGAAAAGGCTTATCACAAGGACACTCTGACGCAATTCGTAGAATTAAAGGAGTAGTTGATGCAAGACAATACACTATACCTATAACCACTGCCGTTGAAGACGTTAAAAATTTTAAAGAACCAGAACTTTCTACGAGAGAAAAACATAAAAGAGAGTGCTTCGTTGTAGTTGAAGACGGCGCTAATAAAGAAGAAATCAAAAACCAAATAGTTAATATGCCTAATTACTTTTTAGACTACGACACAACGGTAAATTTTATTTCTCTTGAAGAACTTAAAGAAAATCATAGCGGTATGCCACACGGCGGTTCCGTTATTAGAACGGGAAAAACGGGAATTCAAAACGAAAACAATCATTTAATTGAGTACTCTTTAAAACTTGATTCTAACCCAGAGTTTACGGCTAGCGTTTTAACCTGTCTTGCAAGAGCCGTTTATAAATTACACCTTGAAAATAATTTTGGTTGTAAAACTATTTTTGATATTCCACCTAAATATTTTACAAACCAATCATACGAAGAAATAATAGGAAAATTATTATAATGATTAAAAATAAAGATTTGATTTGCAAAAACTTAAATATTGACGATGATAATGTTTTAACCTTTAACGGAGTAAACGTTTTATCCTTGTCTAAAAAATATGGTACCCCCCTATTTTTAATGGACGAAAACAGAATTATTGAAAATATTTTAACTTACAAAAACGCCATATCTGCTTGCTTTGGAGATTTTGGCGGAGTTTTGTACGCTTCAAAGGCTTTATCTTTTAAACAAATTTATAGAATTGCTAAACAATTAGATATTGGAATAGACGTTGTTTCTTCCGGCGAAATTTACACCGCTCTTTCTGTTGATTTTCCACTTCAAAAAGCATTTTTCCACTCAAACAACAAAACTGACGAAGATATTTCTTACGCAATAGATAACGGCGTTGGATATTTTGTTGTGGATAATAGCGAAGAACTAATTTCTATTAACAAAATTGCTGGGGAAAAAGGTAAAACTCAAAACGTTTTATTAAGAATTACCCCAGGTATTGACCCTCACACTTATGAAGCAATTTCAACGGGAAAAGTTGATTCTAAATTCGGCTCTGCAATAGAAACAGGTCAAGCCGATGAAATTACTAAACTTGCTTTATCGCTTGAAAATATTTCTCTTTGTGGTTTTCACTGCCATATCGGTTCACAGGTTTTTGACGGTGAAATTTATCTTAAAGCAAGCGACGTTATGCTTACTTTCGTTAAAAACATTTATAAAAAATACGGCTCTATTACTAAAATTTTGGATATTGGCGGTGGCTTTGGCGTTAGATATCTTTCTTCCGACCCCGTTTTAGACATTAAAAAATCTCTTGAAAAAGTTGCTAATTTTATTAAAGATAAAGTAAAATCTTTAAATATTGAAATGCCTAAAATTATGTTTGAGCCTGGTAGAAGTATCGTTGCCGATGCTGGTTTAACCTTATACACCGTTGGTACGGTTAAAAAAATTACGGGTTATAAAAATTACGTTTCTGTTGACGGCGGTATGGCGGACAACCCAAGATACGCTTTATATAGGTCAAATTACACTCTCGTTCCCGCTTACAATATGGGCTTGAAAAAAGATATGCTTTGCTCGGTAGTTGGTAGGTGTTGCGAAAGTGGGGATATTATTCAAGAAAACGTTTTAATGCCTTCTACGATTAAAAGGGGAGACGTTATTGCTTGTTTAACGACAGGTGCTTACAATTACGCAATGTCTTCTAACTACAATAGACTTTGCAAACCACCTATCGTTATGATTAAAGACGGCGTTGATTACTTAGCCGTTAAAAGAGAAAGTTTTGAAGACGTTGCTAAAAACGATATTTAACTATTTACTTAAATAAATTTATTTGCTATAATTAAATTAATTTTATATAAAGGAGATTTATTATGGGCTTTTTAAAAGGAAAAACTGCAATAATAACGGGTGCTGGATACGCAACTCTACAAAACGGTGAGTGCGGTTCAATAGGCTACGGAATTGCTACCGCTTATGCAAAAGAAGGTGCAAATTTAGTTATTACGGGAAGAAACGTTAAAAAACTTGAAGACGCGAAAAAAAATTTAGAAGAAAAATATGGGATTAAGGTTTTAATCGTTCAAGCAGACGTTAACGCAGGTGCAGACAATAAAGCCGTGGTTGATAACGTTATTAAACAAACGATTGACGCTTTTGGTAGAATAGACGTTTTAATTAACAACGCACAAGCGTCAGCGTCAGGTATCACTCTTCAAGACCATACGACCGAACAATTTGACTTGGCGGTTTACAGTGGACTTTACGCAACTTTTTATTATATGCAAGCCTGCTATCCATATTTAAAAGAAACAAAAGGAACGGTTATTAACTTTGCAAGTGGCGCTGGACTTTTTGGAAATTACGGACAATGTGCTTACGCCGCTGCAAAAGAAGGCATAAGGGGATTATCAAGAGTTGCCGCTACCGAGTGGGGTAAAGATGGAATTAACGTTAACGTAGTATGTCCACTTGCTTGGACTAGTCAACTTGAAAAATTTGAGCAAGCATACCCAGAAGCATTTAAGGCAAACGTTAAAATGCCACCTATGGGACACTACGGCGATGCAGAAAAAGAAATTGGTAGAGCCTGTGTATCTCTTGCTAGCCCTGACTTTAAATATATGTCTGGCGAAACTATCACCCTTGAAGGCGGTATGGGACTTAGACCTTAATTAAATTTATAAAAATAAAAACGCACTGAACTTTGTTTATACAAAGAACAGTGCGTTTTTAATACTTAAAGTAAATAATTATTTTCATCATTAGCCGTTTGATACGTTAAAAATTTTTTTCCCTTTCTTTATTGCGTACTCATACGCTTTACGGGTTCCACTTTGCGTTTTCGTTTTAGGAAGATAGTTTTTATCAAAATAAAAAATGCAGAATTCACTTTTGTCTATCATAATTTGATTGCGTCTAATATAACTAAACTTATTAGTTATTAATTTTTCAGTGTAAAAATAACTGTCTTCATAAAAAGTTTTAAGATAATTATAATAATCTTCATTGATAATAGGGTACTCTGCTCTAACAAAAATACGTTTTAGGTTAGAATAAATTATTTTATATTTACTAACTACGTTATAACATAAAGAATTAAACTCACTTCTACTGCCAAATAAAAAAGTTGTTGTGTCTTCTTTTTCAATTAAATTCAGCACTATTTTTTTTATTTTTAACTCTAATTCTTCTGTGATTTCAAAATCTCTATGACCTATTATACAACAAGTTTTCATAATTTTTAAAAAAAATTTAATTTATACACATATTATAATTAGGCAGTGCCTAATTGTCAAGCAAATATTAGGCATTACCTAATATAATTTAAATATGGATAAAAATTTGGATTTAATTATAAGTGAAAATTTAAAAAAAGAAATAGAGCAATCTGGGTTAAAGAAAAGCAAAATTGCCGAGGCTATCGGCGTGTCAAGAGCAACTATTTCACAATATCTATCAGGAAGGGCACAGCCAACTCTTGCCACTTTTTCAAAATTATGTTCCGTTTTAGATTGTTCGGCAGACGACATCTTGAACTTAAAGAATTAAGTTTTTGTAAAATAATTTAACAATAAAAAACGCACTGAACTTTGTTATACAAAGAACAGTGCGTTTTAAATTTGATTATTTTTGTATTATAACACGCCTGCTATTATTAAACTCAATAACAAAACGCCCAGAACTATACGATAATAGCCAAACACTTTAAAGTCGTATTTTTTTATAAAGCCCATCAAAAATTTTATAACTAAAACCGAAACGATAAAGGCAACCGCCATACCAATTAACAAGGCTATTATTTCAGCGCTTGTAAATGCAAAACCGTATTTAACTATTTTTAGTAAACTTGCTCCCACCATAGTAGGAACTGCTAAAAAGAAAGTAAATTCAGCAGAAGCCACTCTTGAAACGCCGATAAGTAATGCGCCTATAATAGTTGCTCCCGAGCGAGACGTTCCCGGTATTAAAGATAACACTTGGAAAAGCCCGATATAAAGTGCGGTTAAATACGTTATATCTTCTAAATTATTTATTTTAGGTTTCCTTTTTTTGTTTATCGTTTCTACAACTATAAATAAAACGCCGTATAAAATTAACATTATAGTTATTACTAACGGATTATAAAAATGCTCGTCTAGGAAGTCGTCAAATAACAAACCTATTATCGCTGACGGAATTACCGCTACTATAACTTTTAACCACAAAGAAAAGGTCTGTTTTTTTATTACGCCCTTTTCCTTATTTTTTAAATTAAACGGCCACATTTTTTTAAAGAAGGTTAAAATAACTGCTAAAATAGCACCAAGTTGAATAACCACGAAAAATATTTCTTTAAAACTTTCGGTCATTTTTAAAGTAATAAACTCGTCAAAAATTAGCATATGCCCCGTACTGCTTATTGGAAGCCACTCGGTTATCCCTTCAATAACACCTAGTAAAACTATTTTTATAATTTCTATAAATTCAAGCATTTTTACCCCCATATTATATTTAACTTACCTTTTCAATAACTTTTTGCGCTAATTCAACGTTATCTACGTTAAAAATCATAAGTGCCTTCCCATCATTTTTAGAAACGCTTGCATACATATAATAAATTTCTATTTCTTCATTAGATAAAATATTAACGATTTTAGAAAACTCTCCCGCTACGTCGTTAATTTCAATTTGTAAAACTTTGGAAACTTTACAAACGACTCCTTTTTGAGATAAGATTTCTTTTGCTTTATGTGGCTCGCTTACTATCATTCTAAGCATGCCGTATTCTTCACTTTCCGCCAAAGATAACGCCGTTATGTTTATGCCGTTTTCGGCTAAAATTTTTGTAATTGCAGATAATCTTCCCTTTTTATTTTCAATAAATACCGCTATTTGTTCTACTAACATTTTTCTCGTTCCCTTTAAATTAAAGTTTTCTTAAATCTATAACTCTTTTTGCTTTACCTTCGCTTCTTGCTATGCTCTTTGGGTTTACAAGGTGTACTTTTACGCCTAAACCAAGGGCTGAACGAAGTTTTTCGGTTATCTCTTTTTCTAATTTAGCAATATCTTTTAAGTTATCACTAAATAAGTTTTCGCTCATTTCTACGTCAACTTCAAACGTGTCAACGTTGTTTACTCTATCCACCTTAATTAAATAGTTTGGCGTTATATTTTGACTGTTTAGGCCTAATAACACTTCTTCTATTTGTGATGGGAATACGTTTACTCCCCTAATAATAAGCATATCGTCGCTTCTTCCGCTTGGCTTAGTCATTCTAACGTGAGTTCTTCCGCATTTACACTTCTCGTAGTTAAGAGAACAGATATCTCTCGTTCTATATCTAATAACGGGAAAACCTTCTTTTGATATTGTAGTGAAAACTAGTTCACCCTTTTCGCCTTCTTTTAAAACTTCGCCCGTTTCTGGATTAATTATTTCTACTATGAAATTATCTTCCCAAACGTGCATACCCGCCTGCTCTTCACACTCGCAAGAAACACCCGGACCTAAAATTTCAGAAAGTCCGTAAATGTCGTACGCTTTAATTCCTAACTTGTTTTCAATTTCTTGACGCATTTGTTCCGTCCAAGGCTCTGCACCGAAAATACCAACTTTTAAAGATAATTGGTCTTTTACACCCATTTTTTCAATTTCTTCTGCTATATACATCGCATACGAGGGTGTACAACAAATGGCGGTTGCTTTAAAATCAATCATGGTTTGAATTTGTAAAGCAGTGTTTCCTGACGACATTGGAATTACCGTTGCTCCTATTTTTTCAACGCCCGAGTGAAGCCCAAATCCGCCCGTAAATAAGCCGTAGCCAAACGAAACCTGGAAAATGTCCTTTTCAGTTAAACCTATTGCCGTTAACATTCTTGCAATACAATCAGACCACATTTCTAAATCGTTTTGAGTGTAGCCAACGACTATTCTTTTACCCGTTGTTCCGCTTGATGCGTGAAGTCTAACGATATTTTCCATTGGTTCTGCAAAAAGCCCGTAAGGATAATAATCTCTTAAATCTTTTTTATACGAAAATGGAAGTTTATATAAATCTTCAACCCCCTTGACGTCTTCTGGTTTTAACCCCTTTTCGTCCATACGAAGCCTAAAACACTCAACTCTTTCGTACATCTTTTCAACTTGCTTAACAAGTCTTTCACTTTGTAAGGCTTTAATTTCTTCCCTACTCATCGTTTCAATTTTTTCGTTTCTAATCATAATAATATGCCCCTATGCTCGTATTTTTAACATTTTAATAGCCTAAATAAATTGAACTTGTTAAAATTATACTATAATTTTCAAACGCTTGCAAGGTTTTTATATAAATATAAAACTTTTAATTCAATATAAAATGCCCAAAAATCACGACAAAGTGAAATTGTTGAACCTATCTAAAATTTGCTGACGCAAATAATGATAATTCGCCTACGGCTTAAATGATAGTTATTTCGCAATATAATAATTAACCTTTTGCAAATTTGACATAAAAAAGAGAGTTCACTTACCGCTCTTCCCATAGGGATTTTTTAAGTAACGCAAAAGGATAGCGAAAATTTCGCTATCCTTTACTTTTTGTTTTGCAAAACACACGAAGTCGGATCGTAGCCATGTCGTTCTGTGA
>JAZRLL010000134.1:0-5773 GCA_045646745.1 Christensenellaceae bacterium | reverse complement strand
TTGTGGTATGGCTATTGACAAAATTAAACCAAAGGGCGTAGTTGGTAGTATTGCGGGCGATGATACCTTGCTTATCGTTGCTCATACCGATGAAGAAGCAAAAAATATTATTACTTATATTGAGGAATTAATTAAATTATGATTTTAAAATTAAGGCTTTTAAACGTTGCTTTGATTAAAAGCGTTGAAGTTGACTTTTATCAAGGCTTAAACGTTTTATCCGGTGAGACGGGTGCGGGTAAAACCGTAGTTATTTCATCGCTTAATTTTGCGTTAGGCGGAAAATCGGATAAAACCATGATTAGAAACGGGGAAGACTTCTGTATGGCAGAAGTCGTATTTGACGTTTCTAAAAATGAAGAAGCAAAAAGCCTTTTAAACGATTTTTCTATTGATTATGAAGATAATTTATTAATTATCAAAAGAAAACTCACAATTGATGGTAAAAGTGATATAAAAGTTAATGGAAACACAATAACATTAACTATGCTTAAACAATTAACTGCAACCTTATGCGACGTTTATGGCCAAAGCGAACATTATTCGCTTTTGCAAGAGAGCAATCAACTAAAATTACTTGATAAATTTGCAGGCGAAAAGGTTAATAAAATTAAAGAAGAAATTAAACCTATTATTTTAGAAATTAAAGATTTAAAAAATAGACTACAAGAGTTTGGCGGTTCTAAAAAAGATAGGGAATATAAACTTGATTTGCTTGAATATCAAATAGGCGAAATTGAAAAATGCAATTTAAAAGAAAACGAGTTTGAAGAACTCACTGAAAAGCGAAAAATTCTTTTAAATATTGAAAAAATAGGTGAAAATTTAAGTGCGGTTAAGTCTTTATTCGGGGATAATGAAGGAGCGTTAGACCTACTTTCAACGGCGGTTAGTAAACTTTCACAGTTATCTTCAATTAACCAAGACTATGAAACGTTGTTTGGTAGGCTTGAAAATTTGTCTATTGAAAGTAGTGATATATATAGTGAAGTTAGCAATTATTTGGATAATTTAGAATTTGATGAAAGCGAATATAAATATATTGAAAATAGGTTAGACCAAATCAAAAATTTAATGAAAAAATATGGCTCTACGAAAACTGAAATTGACGAGTTTTATAATTCGGCTATTGTAGAAAGAGACAATTTGTTAAATTTTGAAAGCGTTTATAATGAAACCACTTTAAAAATTGAAAATAATACTGTTAAATTAATAAAACTATATAAAGAATTATCTAAATTAAGAAAAGAAGCGAGCGTTATTTTTTCTAAAAGTATTGAAAACGAACTTAAAACGCTTGGTATGAATAGTGCTAAATTTGAAGTTGCTATTTTTGAGTTAGATGAAAACGTTTTATCATATAACGGAATAGATAAAATTGAATTTAATTTTAGTGCAAATAGTGGTGAACCGCTTAAAACCATGAGCAAGATTATAAGCGGTGGAGAAATGAGCAGGTTTATGCTTGCTATGAAGATAGTTTGTAGTGAAGATAATTCAAGTTATATTTTTGATGAAATTGATGCGGGAATTTCGGGTGAAATTGCTAAAATAGTTGCTCAAAAATTTGCGATATTATCTAAAAAAACACAAATAATTACAATTTCACATTTACCGCAAATCGTAAGTTATTCGGACACTGCGTATAAAATTCTTAAAGAAGAAGTTGATTTAAAAACTCAAACCAAAATTCTTTGTTTAGACGAGTCTGGTAAAATTAACGAAGTCGTAAGGTTAATTGGCGGAGACGTAAGCGATTCTTCAATTAATCACGCAAAACAATTAATTAGTATTGCAACTGAATTTAAATCTGCGATTAATTAGTATAAAAGCCTTTAAGCATTTCTTAAAGGTTTTTTCTTTCAAGTTTTAAGCAGTAAAAATAAAAATCTTTTTAAAGATAAAATCGTAAAAAATTAAAATATATATTGACTTTTTATTTTTTTAGTGTATAATATAATTTATTTGTTGAAAATAGGTGATAAAATGTTTGTAGATTATATAACTCAATTAAATATGATTCTTCCAATATTACTATCAGTTTTGCTTGGTTTTATAATTGGTTTTGAAAGAAAAACAAGAATGAAAGAAGCGGGCATTAGAACGCATAGTATCGTTTGTTTAGGTTCTTGCTTAATGATGGTAATTTCTAAATTCGCTTTTGGTAGTGATGCTGATAGCGCAAGGGTTGCTGCTCAAATCGTGGCGGGCGTTGGTTTCTTGGGTGCAGGTATGATTGTTTATAAGCAAAACCAAGTTCACGGCTTAACAACGGCGGCAGGCGTATGGGCAACGGCAGGCGTTGGTATGGCCTGCGGTGGTGGGTTATACGTTTTAGCAGTTGGGGCAACAATCGTTTTAATTTTAATGCAAAGTTTATTCCATTTAAATTTTAAACTTTTCAAACAAAAAAAATATTACTCAATTAAAATTAAATTTAAACAAAATGGTAGAGAAAATTTACTTATAAAACAAATTTTTGGAACTAGTAAGTTTAATCATTTAGTACTTAAGAAAGATGACGGTGAATTTATTTATGAAGCAACTTTAAACACTGACGTTGAGTACCGTTCAGAACTTTTAAACGAAATTATGAACGATAATGATTTTATAATTTCTATTGAAAGAATTGATAACGACTAATTTATAAAAAAATAAAAATTAATTATAAAAAGGCGGATTTTTACCGCCTTTAATTTTTGATATTAAATAAAAAGTGGTTTACAAATCGTAAACCACTTATTTTTTTGGTATTAATACATACCACCCATACCGCCACCAGCAGGCATTGGCATTTCAGGTTTTGGAATATCTGCAACGATACTTTCAGTCGTTAAAAGTGTTGAAGCGATTGAAGCAGCGTTTTGAAGTGCAGACCTTGTAACTTTGGTTGGGTCAATAATGCCTTTTTCAACCATATCACAGTACTCGTTCTTATATGCGTCAAAACCATAATTTTTATTATCGTTTTTAATGATTTCATTTAAGATTACAGAGCCGTCAAGACCTGCGTTTTTAGCAATTTGTCTAACAGGTTCTTCAACTGCTTTTAATATAATTTCAGCACCCGTTTTTTCATCGCCGTTTAATTGTTCTGCTAATTTTTTAATTTGTGGAATAGTAATTAAAAGGGCAGTACCACCACCAGGAACGATACCTTCTTCAACAGCGGCTTTCGTTGCTGCTAATGCGTCTTCAATTCTAAGTTTCTTTTCCTTCATTTCAACTTCGGTTGCAGCACCAACGTTAATTACGGCAACACCACCTGCAAGTTTTGCAAGTCTTTCTTGTAATTTTTCTTTATCATAATCGGAAGTTGCGTTTTCAATTTGAGATTTGATTGCGGTAATTCTACCTTTAATTTCATCTGGATTTCCGTTTCCACCGATAATCGTAGTGTTATCTTTATCAACTTTAACTTGGCTACATCTACCAAGCATATTTAAGTTAACGTCTTTAAATTCAATACCTAAATCAGTAGAAATTACTTGACCGCCTGTTAAAATAGCAATATCTTCAAGCATAGCCTTTCTTCTATCGCCAAAGCCAGGTGCTTTAACTGCAACGCAATTAAACACGCCTTTAAGTTTGTTAACTACTAACGCTGCAAGGGCATCGCCTTCAACGTCTTCTGCGATTATTAAAAGTTTTAAGCCTTGTTGAGCAATTGGTTCAATAATTGGTAAAATTTCTTGTATGTTTGAAATTTTCTTGTCTGTAATTAAAATAACAGGGTTATCGTAAACGGCTTCCATTTTATCCGTATTAGTAACCATATATGCAGAGGCGTAGCCTCTATCAAATTGCATACCGTCAACGGTTGTAAGTTCCGTTTTCATCGTCTTTGATTCTTGAATAGTAATAACGCCGTCTTTTCCAACTTTTTCCATTGCTTCTGAAATCAAAGTACCAATTTCTTCGTCTCCTGCTGAAATTGAAGCAACTTGTGCAATAGCAAGTTTATCTTTAACAGGTTCAGAAACTTTTTTAAGTTCGTCAACTGCAACGTTAACGGCTTTTTGTATACCTTTTTTCAAAATAACGGGATTTGCACCAGCCGCTAAATTTTTAAGACCTTCTCTAATCATTGCTTGTGCTAAAACAACGGCAGTAGTAGTACCATCGCCCGCAATGTCGTTAGTTTTTGTTGAAACTTCTTTAACGAGTTGTGCACCCATATTTTCAAATGCGTCTTCAAGTTCAATTTCTTTTGCTATCGTAACACCATCGTTAGTTATAAGGGGAGCGGTAAATTTTTTGTCAAGAACAACGTTTCTTCCCTTAGGACCAAGTGTAATTTTAACCGTATCTGCAAGAGTGTTTACACCTTCAAATAAGGCTTTTCTTGCTTCTTCGCCATGTTTAATTTGTTTAGCCATAATTATATCTCCTTATTATTACTCAACGATTGCTAAAATATCGCTTTGTTTAATTATAGTAAATTCTTCGCCGTCAACTTTAAATTCGCTACCAGCGTATTTAGCAAATAAAACAACGTCGCCAATTTTAACTTGCATTGTTATTTCTTTGCCGTCAATAATTCCACCTGGACCAACTGCAACGACTTCGGCAGTTTGTTGCTTTTCTTGTGATGCCGATGGAAGAATAAATCCTGATTTTGTAGTTTCTTCTTTTTGTGTTGTTTTTACTACGACTTTATCAAATAATGGTCTAATTTTCATATTTTACCTCCTAAAATGTCAAATCTTGTAAAAATTAGCACTCTTGTCATGTGATTGCTAATTCTATTATATACAAATACCAAAATTTGTCAATAGATTTATGCTAGTTTTTTATAAAATATAAAAAATTTAAATAATATAAGGAAATATATTGCAATAAACTCGTAAATATGTTAAACTAAATTAAACGAAATTTAGGAGTAATTTACAATGGATAAATGGGATATTCGCTTTTTAGAGATGGCAGACTTTATTGGAACTTGGTCTAGTTGTTATCAAGAAAACAGGCACGTTGGCGCCGTTATCGTTAAAGATAAAAGAGTTTTAACAACGGGATACAACGGTGCTCCGTCTGGAATAAAAAGTTGTAGTGAAAGAGGTGAATGTTTAAGAAAAAAATTAAATATTCCATCAGGTACAAGGCATGAAATTTGCTATGCCGTTCACGCAGAGCAAAATGCAATTTGTCAAGCGGCTAAACTTGGAATTTCTGTTGAAGGAGCAACGATTTACGTAACTCATCAACCTTGTACGATTTGTACTAAAATGATTATTAACGCAGGAATAAAAAGGGTTGTATATAAACACGGATATCCAGACGAGTTTTCTAAGGTATTATTAGAAGATGCGGGTGTAGAATTAATTAAGGCAGGTGAAGATAATGAGTAATCCTATCGTAACGATGGAAATTAATAACGGAAAAACCATTAAAATTGAATTATATAAAGAAATAGCGCCTAACACCGTTAATAATTTCGTTAGTTTAGTTAAAAAAGGTTTTTACAACGGAGTCTGTTTTCATAGAATAATTAGTGGATTTATGATTCAAGGTGGCGACCCAATGGGTACGGGAATGGGCGGACCTGGTTATTCAATTAATGGTGAGTTTTCTTCAAACGGGTTTAAAAACGATTTAAAACACGTTAAAGGTGTAATTTCCATGGCAAGAACTCAAATGCCAAACTCTGCTGGTTCGCAATTTTTTATAATGCATGAAGACGCTCCTTATTTAGACGGTCAATACGCAGGTTTTGGTAAGGTTATTGAAGGATTAGACGTTGTAGATGAGATTGCAAACGTTAAAACTGATT
>JAZRLL010000133.1:0-1342 GCA_045646745.1 Christensenellaceae bacterium | reverse complement strand
TAAAGGCAATGAAAATTCATTGCCTCATGTTTAATTATTAATTGACGGCGTCATATTTTTCCAATAATCGTTTTTTTCTAATAGATTATATGAAGAAAAAGTTTTGTTATAGTTTTCACTCGCTTTTTTAGACGCTTCGTTAATTGTGTTTGCTATATCTTTATAAACAACCTTAATTCCATCAAAAACGGTGTTTCTAATTGCAATTAAGCTATTTAGCGGGGTAGAAAGATGATTAGTCATAGTCGTATACATATCTTCAAGTTCAGATGAAGTTATAGTTAATGCGTCAGAATAAGCGGTTATAACGTCGTTTTCAGCGCCTGATAATCTTGCTTCTAAAAGCCCTTTTTTATTGGTCATATAACTATTAATTTTCGTTCTATATTCGCCTTCGTTTTGCATATAATTATTAATAAAACTCGTAGACGAATTATCAAGGTTTGCTAGCGTGTTATCAAGAGAGTTGTTAACGTTTTCCATAATGGTAGTTAAAGAAGAATTTCCGTTTTCTTGAATATACGTTTTTAATGCGATTATTTCAGCCTTTAAAACTTCTTTTGCTCTATCTTGATAGTAGAACTCTTTCAATTCTTGGGTGTAAAGGTTTTGAGTTTCTATTCGGCTATTTAATAAAAGATTCATAAGTTCAGAGTTGTTTAAAGAATCTACGTTTTCCAAATTTAGATATGCCTTTTTAACGGAATTTTTTAAATAATCGTTAGGCAAATCTTCTTTCTTAATTTCTAAATTATACTCGTTTTCAGCCAAAAAGTTAGAAATGGAAATTTTAACGCTATCAAACATTTTCGTTGAATTATTTCCGCTAATTGCAAGGTTAATAGGCTGATTATCGTCTTTAAGAATATAGCCGAACTTATAGCAAAGTTCAATAAATTTTTGCGATGCGTTTTGGTAGGTGTCGCCAAGGAAATCTTCGCTTAATAAAATTAGATTTCCGTCGTTATTTAAAGCGTGCGCACTTGCAACTTTATCGCTTGAATCAATAATAAATTCAATTTTTGGGTTTAATGACAAGGTCATAATAGTTGAAGTAGAATCCTTTTCCCCACAACCTACAAAGTTAAAACAGAAAAAGGGAATAATAAATAAAGATAAAATAGGTAATAAAAATTTTTTCATAAATCCTCCTTAATTAACTAAATTATTAACAAAAGTCAAAAAATTTTATACCCAAAACCAAAAAATAAAAAAAATTAAAAGTAATTTAAATTTATATAATTAAAGTGTTTGACAAAAATAATTTAATGTAGTATTATAATTATCGTAATAAATGCCGCTGTGGCGGAATAGGCAGACGCAAGGGACTTAAAATCCCTCG
>JAZRLL010000132.1:0-7334 GCA_045646745.1 Christensenellaceae bacterium | reverse complement strand
TCTTTAATTCTTGAAAAAGAAGCAATAAACATAAAAGAAAAGTAACGCAGTAATAAATATGAAAATAAAAACTATATAGGGAGGGTGATGTAAACCTAAATTATAAAATCTTGGGGCGGGATATTTCTCGCCCTTTATTTTGTAATGAAAAACAGTTGCTAATTTTGTAAAAATATAGTATAATTTCGTTATATTACACAAACAAAGACGTTTTGAGCGAAAATCCAGTACGTTTTAAGGGGTTTTATTAAGAGAGTTGCCGTTTGGTGCAAGGCAATTATACCTTAAAAAAGAATTACGTTTTCGTTAGTCGCTTATTAATAAAGATAAGCCGTGCGGGTGCGTTATAGCCCGAAGTGTTTTCACTCGTAAGGTCAAATTTTGACGAACAGAGGTGGTACCGCGAAATTTTCGCCCTCTTGCAATTTAGCAAGGGGGCTTTATTTTTTATTAGGAGATACGATATGCCAATAACAGACGTACTAACAAAAAATGCAGACTTTTATTCAAACGACGTTTGCCTTGTAGAAATTAATCCTAAACTTGAAGAAAGCAAACTCAAAGAGAGTAAACTTATGACTTGGCGAGAATTTTCACTTATGCAAGCGACTTTTAGCGAAACTTACAGAAGAGAAATAACTTGGGGCGAGTTTCAAAAAAGTTCAAACCGCTTTGCCAATTTTTTGCTTTCAAGGGGAGTAAAAAAAGGCGAAAAAGTTGCCATTTTACTTATGAATTGTTTAGAGTGGTTGCCAATTTATTTTGGGATTTTAAAAGCGGGCGCAGTTGCCGTTCCGTTAAACTTTCGTTATACGGGCGAAGAAATTGCGTACTGTCTTGATAAAGCCGACTGTGAACACATTTTATTCGGCCCTGAATTCGTTGGAAGAATAGAAAGCATATGTCATAAGGCAAGAAAAATTAAAACGTGGCTTTACGTGGGCGAAGATTGTCCGGTATTTGCTGAAAGTTATGATAGATTAGTAAATTTCTGTTCTTCAAAACTTCCAAAAATAACGATTAACGACGAAGATGACGGGGCGATTTATTTCTCGTCTGGAACGACGGGTTTTCCAAAGGCGATTTTACACTCGCACAAGAGTTTAATGCACTCTGCAAAGGTTGAGCAAAACCATCACGAGCAAACGAAAGAAGACACGTTTTTATGTATACCGCCGTTATATCACACGGGGGCAAAAATGCATTGGTTTGGCTCGCTTATGGTAGGGTCAAAAGCCGTTTTATTAAAGGGTACGGAGCCAAAATGGATTATTAAAGCCGTATCGGAAGAACAATGCTCAATCGTTTGGCTTTTAGTGCCTTGGGCGCAAGATATTTTAGACGCTATTGAGAGGGGCGAAATTAATTTAAACGATTACGACCTTTCAAAGTGGAGACTTATGCACATTGGCGCTCAACCCGTACCACCAAGTTTAATTAAGCGTTGGATGAAAATTTTCCCAACGCATAAATACGATACGAACTATGGTCTTTCCGAATCAATAGGACCTGGCTGCGTTCACTTGGGTATGGAAAACGTTCATAAGGTTGGAGCGATAGGTAAAGCGGGATACGGCTGGCAAACGAGTATCGTAGACGAGAACAAAAACCCCGTTAAGCGTGGCGAAGTTGGAGAACTTGCGGTTAAAGGCGACGGCGTAATGAGATGCTATTATAAAGATGAAAAGGCAACTAACGAAATTTTAAAAGACGGCTGGCTTTTCACGGGCGATATGGCTATGGAAGACGAAGAAGGCTTTATTTATCTCGTTGACAGAAAAAAAGACGTTATTATTTCGGGTGGAGAAAATATTTATCCCGTACAAATTGAAGACTACATTAGAAAGCACGATGCCGTAAACGACGTTGCGGTAATCGGGATACCCGATAAAAGACTTGGCGAAGCGACGCTTGCAGTCGTTCAGTTAAAGAGCGGGGCAAGTTTAACGGAAGAAGAACTCAGTGATTTCTGTTTAGACCTTCCAAGATACAAAAGACCTAAAAAGATTGTTTTTGCCGACGTACCGAGAAATCCGACGGGCAAAATTGAAAAACCAAAACTTAGAAAAGAATACGGAAGCGAAGCACTCGTATCACAACAAAACGAACTTTAATATAAGGCGGAAAACATCATGAAAAAACTTATGCTTGGCAATGCGGCGGTTGCAAGAGGAGCGTACGAAGCGGGAGTAAGAGTAGTTTCTTCTTATCCTGGAACTCCAAGTACTGAAATAACTGAAAACGTAGTTCAATATAATGACGTTTACGTAGAGTGGGCGCCAAACGAAAAAGTTGCTTGCGAAACGGCGATAGGTGCGTCTATTGCGGGAGCAAGGGCTATGACGTGTATGAAACACGTTGGTTTAAACGTTATGGCAGACCCCGTATTTACCGTTAGTTATATAGGTGCAAACGGCGGTTTAGTTTTATGTGTTGCAGACGACCCCGGTATGCACTCTTCTCAAAACGAACAAGATTCAAGACACTATGCAAAGGCGTCTAAAATTCCAATGCTTGAACCGTCTGATTCGGGCGAGTGTAAAGAGTTTACAAAACTTGCTTTTGAACTCAGCGAAAAATTTGACACGCCCGTCTTTGTTAGACTTTCAACGAGAGTTTCACACTCTCAAAGTTTAGTTGAAGAAGTTGAGCCGAATATTCTTCCGTTAAAACCTTATGAAAAAAATATTTCTAAAAACGTAATGATGCCTGCAAACGCAATTAAAAGGCACGTAGTAGTTGAACAAAGGGAAAAAGATTTAAGAGAATTTGCAGAAAGGACTTCTCTTAATAAAATTGAAAAAAACGGCGCAAAAATAGGCGTAATAACTTCGGGCGTTTGCTACGAATACGCAAAAGAAGCCCTTCAAAATAAGGTTAACTATCTTAAACTTGGTATGGTGTATCCGTTGCCAGAAAAACTTATTCGTGATTTTGCTTCTTGTTGCGATGAGATTTACGTTATTGAAGAACTTGACTCGTTTATTGAAGAGCACGTTAAAGCCCTTAATATAACCGTTAAAGGGAAGGACGTGTTTAGTCTTTTAGGCGAGTATAGTCAGTCCTTAATTAAGAAGGTAGTTTTAGGCGAAACGGTTAAAAACGTTAATACCGAAAAGGAACTTCCTAAACGTCCACCCGTAATGTGTGCGGGTTGTCCACACAGAGCAACGTTTTACGTTTTGAACAAACTCGGCGTTGTAGTTTCAGGCGATATCGGGTGTTATACTCTCGGCGCAGTCGCGCCCCTTTCTAGCGTTGACACGACTATTTGTATGGGAGCGTCAATTAGTGCTGCTCACGGTATGGTCAAGGCAAGGGGAGAAGAGTTTTCTAAAAAACTCGTTGCGGTTATTGGCGATTCCACCTTTATCCACTCGGGAATTACGGGGCTTATTGATATAGTTTACAATAAAAACAACAACACCGTTATTATTTTAGATAACTCTATAACGGGCATGACGGGACATCAAGAAAATCCTACTACGGGCTTTACGATTAGAAACGAAGAAACTAAACAAGTTGATATAGAAATGCTTTGCAGGGCAATCGGCGTAAACAGAGTTAGAGTAGAAGACCCGTTTGACGTAAAGGGCTTTGAAAAGGCGGTTAAAGAAGAGTTAAACGCATCAGAGCCGTCGGTTATAATTGCAAGAAGACCCTGTGCTTTACTTAAAGGCGTTAAATATGAAGGCAAATATACCGTAAACGAAGAAAAATGTCGTTCTTGTAAAATGTGTATGAAACTTGGCTGTCCTGCGATAACGTTTAAAGACGGCAAGGCTAAAATTGACTCAACTCAATGCAACGGTTGCGGACTTTGTACGAAAGTTTGTCCTTTTGGTGCGATTGAAAAGGAAGGTGAATAAAATGGCTACGAATATTATGATTGTAGGCGTGGGCGGACAAGGAACGCTTCTTGCTAGTAGAATTTTAGGAAACGTTGCAATTAAATGTGGATACGACGTTAAAGTTTCAGAAGTTCACGGAATGAGTCAACGTGGCGGTAGTGTTATAACTTACGTTAAATACGGCGAAAAGGTAAATTCGCCCATTATAGATTTAGGCGAAGCCGACGTTATTTTGGCTTTTGAAAAATTAGAAGCCATAAGAGCACTTCCATATCTTAAAATTGGCGGAAAAATTATACTTAACGATAGAGAAATTCTTCCAATGCCCGTAATCACGGGTGCTATGAAATATCCAGACGGAATAGTTGAAGAACTTTCAAGTAAAGCAAGCGTAGTTGCTATTGACGCACTTAAACTCAGTTTAGAAGCGGGCTCGCAAAAAGCCGTAAACGTAGTTCTTATAGGCGTTCTTGCAAGGAGTATGCAAATTGAAAAACAAGTCTGGATAGACGTTATTGAAAAAACCGTTCCGCCTAAGTTTTTAGAACTTAATTTAAAGGCGTTTGAAAGGGGATATAATTATGCAAAATAAAAATAGCGTATTAAAAAGAAATTTAATACTTGCTTATATAGTGTTTAGTTTTTGCGTGTTTATAACAATGCTTGCCGTCCCCGTTTTAAGAGAAGAATTTAAAAAACTTTCTTCAACGAGTCCGTATATTATGGGATTTATTAAGTTTGCTCTTTTAGCAACGGCGGGAGAATTAATTGCAATAGCAATTAAAAGCAAAAAGTTTACTTTGCCCGTAAAAATCGTTTGGCGTTTTATAATTTGGGGAATTATCGGCGTTTGGATAACTTTTATGATGAAAGTTTACTCTTCGGCGGTGGGAACGATGATGGCGTCAAAAATGCTCGTAGGCGGGGATAATAAATTCCTTTTTGCACTATTTACGAGCGTTCTTATGAACACGTCTTTCGGCCCTACTTTTATGGCGGTACATAAAATAACGGATAAAATGCTTGAACTTATTGCGAATAAAGAAAAAGTTAGTTTAACTTCAATAGTAAAGGGCATTAATTGGTCAAGTTTTTGGGGTTTTACAATTTTAAAAACCGTTCCATTTTTTTGGATACCGGCACACACCATAACTTTCTTATTGCCAAGCGAATATCAAGTAATGATGGCGGCTGCGCTTTCGGTTGCACTTGGAGTAATTTTAAGTTTTGGCAGTCGCAAAAAAACCGCTGAAAAATAAAAATTTTAAACTAAAAACACACTTTTTTAAGTGTGTTTTTTATTACTTTTAAGCGAGTATGTTTTTCTAAAAAATACAAGAAATTAAAAGTTCAAAATAAAGGGGTTTTACTCTAAATTTCGCCGTATAATTTTAGAGTAATAAAATTTAAAAAAAGCGGTTATAGTTAAATTAACGAGAAAAATTTTTATTTATATACAATATATGTATAAAAATAAACAAACCTTTGTTAAATTCTTGACAATAAGGGTTTTAGGTAGTACACTAGTATAGATAAAAAGGCTAAAAAGGCTATATAAAAAATCTTCAAAGGAGGGCTATTATGGCTCATTTACAAGAGACGGCTGTTAAGAAAATTAACGAAATCTGTGATAGATACGTTAACGAAAAAACTCCACTTATGATGATTTTAAGTGATATTCAAAGCGAATACGGATATATTCCGCTTGAAGTTCAAGAAATCGTATCAAAAAGAACGGGGATTTCGGTTGCAGAAATTTACGGAGTAGTTACGTTTTATTCATTTTTCTCATTAACGCCAAAGGGAAAGTACGTTATCGGTTGTTGTTTAGGCACGGCTTGTTACGTTAAAGGAGCGCAACAAATTTTAGATAAATTTTCTGAAATTATAGGAATTAAACCTGGTGAAACGAGTAAAGACGGATTGTTTACCCTAGACGCACTTCGTTGTATTGGTGCTTGTGGTATAGCACCTGCGGTTACAATAAACGGCAAAGTTTACCCTAAACTTTCAGTAGACGCAGTTCCCGGTGTGGTTGAAGAATATAGGGCAAAGGAGATTTCAAATGATTAAAAGTATTGAAGAATTAAAAGCGTTAAGTCAAAAATGCTCTGCTTGTTTAAGTTCAAAATTTAACGGACAAGACGGGAAAAGGCATATGGTTTTATGCGGTGGAACAGGCTGTATATCTTCAATGTCTAACGAGATTACCGAAGAATTAAAAAGATTAATTAAAGAAAAATGTTTAGAAGACAAAGTTACGGTAAATCAAGCGGGATGTTTTGGTTTCTGTTCACAAGGTCCTTTTGTTAAAATATATCCAGAAGACACTTTGTATAGGCTTGTTAAAATTGAAGACGCGCAAGAGATAATTGAAAAAGATATTATTGGTGGCGAAGTTATTGAAAGGCTTTTATACGTTGACCCAAACACTAATCAAAAGGTAGTAAAGCAAGACGAAATTAATTTTTATAAAAAACAAGTTCGTATATCTTTGCACGGTTGCGGAAGTATAAATCCAGAAGACATTAACGAAGGCATTGGCGCGGGAGCGTTCCAAGGTTTAGCAAGAGCGCTTTCTATGTCAAGAGAAGAAGTAATTCAAGAAGTTTTAGAATCAGGACTTCGTGGTCGTGGTGGCGGTGGCTTCCCTACGGGGAGAAAATGGCAATTTGCTTACGCTCAACCAGAAGGCGAAAAATACGTTATTTGTAACGGAGACGAAGGCGACCCAGGTGCCTTTATGGATAGGTCTATATTAGAAGGTAATCCACTCGTAGTTATTGAAGGTATGATGATAGCGGGTTATGCAATAGGCGCTCAAAACGGATATTTCTACGTTAGAGCAGAGTATCCTATTGCAGTTAACAGATTAAAACTTGCGGTTAAACAAGCGGAAGAACTAGGTCTTTTAGGCGACAATATTTTAGGAACGGGCTTTTCGTTTAGAGTACATATTCGTCTTGGAGCAGGTGCTTTCGTTTGCGGTGAAGAAACTGCGCTTTTAAACTCTATTGAAGGACAACGTGGTATGCCACGTCCACGTCCACCTTTTCCAGCGGTTAAAGGTTTGTGGGGAAAACCTTCTATCATAAACAACGTTGAATCGTTAGCGTGCGTTCCTTATATTTTAAGAGAAGGAAAAGAAGCCTTCAACAAAAACGGAACTGAAAAATCAAAGGGAACGAAGGTTTTTGCACTCGGCGGAAAAATCAATAACGTAGGTTTAGTAGAAATTCCGATGGGAACGACTCTTAGGGAACTTATTTACGATATTGGTGGCGGTATTCCAGACAATAAAAAATTCAAAGCAATTCAAACGGGCGGACCTTCCGGCGGTTGTTTAACCGAAGAAGATTTAGACACTCCTATAGATTTTGACAACTTGGTTGCAAAGGGCTCAATGATGGGTTCGGGCGGTGCAATCGTTATGGATGAAGATAACTGTATGGTTGACGTTGCTAAATTCTATATGGAATTTAT
>JAZRLL010000131.1:0-18972 GCA_045646745.1 Christensenellaceae bacterium | reverse complement strand
AGGAAATAGATATGAATATTAAAGAGTACGTTAAAAAGGGAAAACTTTCCTTTAATAATTTATTAAATTTAGAAAACGTTTTAGAAGACGATATCTATGAAATCGTTAGTACGGCAATAGAACTCAAAAATATGCGTTTAGTTCACGAAAGTTCTTCCGCTTTAAAAGGGAAATACGTTCTTTTAATAACTAAACCGTCTCTTCCTAGACTTGATATAACCTTTCAAATAGCAATAAAAGAATTATCCGGCGTTCCCGTTAAAACTTTAATGAGTGGCGAACAACTTGAAAATATTATTTCAGACACGAATTATATTAAGGCTTTATCTGCTTGCGGTGTTTCCGCCGTTGCTGTTTGTACAAGCAAGTGTTCTGATAGTGAAACTTTTAAAAATAATTTATCAGTTCCAATTATTAATAGTTCGGAACTTTATAGCCCTTGTGAAGCACTTTCTATTATTATGACTATGCTTGAAAATTCGCACTCTTTAACAAACGCTAAAATTACTCTTGTTGGAAACCTTAATATTGAAGACAATTCTTTACTCGTAGGCCTAACAAAACTTGGTGCGGATATTACCATTTTACCTTGCAAAAACGGTGTTCCTAATAATAATCTTTTAAGGTATTTAAGTCAGTATACCGACGTTAAGATTGAGGAAAATAAACAAATCGCTTTAAAAGATGCGGATTTCGTTTGTTTCTTAAAAGGAGACGATAAATTATATATAGATAAAGAAGATTTTGCCTTAAATAAAAAAGACTACAAAATTTTAAGCGTAGTCCCTTCTGATTATAATTTATTTAATAAAGAACTTTGTGAAAGCAATAACTCGTTAGTTCAAAAACAATCGGAAAACTTTTTACATATTGCCAAGTCTTGTTTGCTATTACTTGCCGGAAAAAAATAGTTCTTAGACGGTATAATTTATCCAAAAATTAACACATATTTAAAAAAAGTTAAAAATAGTTGACAATTTTGTTTTAATTTGTTAAACTTAAAAAAACAAACTGATGAAGCAGAGTAGTATCTTAAATTTTAAAGCATAGAGAGTTTCGGGTTGGTGTAACGAAACGTTTAGATTTTTGAAAATGGACTGCCGAGGGCAAACCGAAAGCGAAAGCAAGTAGTATTTGACGGGAACCTGCACCCGTAATCAATGCAGAGCGTATTTTTAGTACGCTATAAGGTGGATACGTCAAGTATCAATTCGGGTGGTACCGCGATTAAGTAATCGTCCCGATAACAGTTTTTGCTGTTATCGGGTTTTTTATTTCTTTAAAAATAAAGGAGTTTTATTATGAAAATTAACAACGTAGATTTTGAAAATTATTTTAAAAATTATCCAGATGCAAACGGATTTTTTGGCAAATACGGTGGTTGCTACGTAAGTGATGAATTAAAACAAGCGATGCAAGAAATTAAAGACGCTTATTTTAACATTTGTAAATCAAGCAAATTTATAGGCGAACTTAGAAAAATAAGGCAACAATTTCAAGGTAGACCTACCCCTATTACCTATCTTGAAAGACTTTCTAACAGTTTAGGAAACGTTCAATTATATTTAAAAAGAGAAGACTTAAATCATACGGGCGCACATAAATTAAATCACTGTATGGGCGAAGCACTCCTTGCTAAATATATGGGTAAGAAAAAAATTATCGCTGAAACGGGGGCTGGTCAACACGGAGTTGCACTTGCAACTGCGGCTGCGTACTTTGGTCTTAAATGCGATATATACATGGGCTCGGTTGACATTAAAAAACAAGCACCGAACGTTGCAAGGATGAAAATTTTAGGCGCCAACGTAGTTGAAGTTAAAGAAGGACTTCAAACGTTAAAAGAAGCCGTAGACGCCGCTTTCTCGGCATACGCTAACGAATATAAAGATGCAATTTACTGCATCGGTTCTGTTTTAGGACCACACCCATTTCCAATGATGGTTAGAGATTTCCAAAGCGTTGTTGGAATTGAAGCAAGAGAGCAATTTTTAAATATGACTGGGGAACTTCCTGATTACGCAGTTGCTTGCGTTGGCGGTGGTTCAAACGCCGCTGGATTTTTTGCGGGATTTTTAAACGACCAAGTAGAATTAATTGGCGTTGAACCACTTGGAAAAGGAACTAAACTCGGCGACCACGCCGCAAGTTTAAAATACGGAACGGAAGGTATTATGCACGGATTTAACAGTATTATGCTTAAAGACGAAAACGGCGAACCTGCTCCCGTTTATTCAATAGCAAGTGGTCTTGATTACCCTTCTTCTGGTCCTGAACACGCATTTTTAAAGGATTTAGGCAGAGTTAAATACGACGTTATTGACGATAACGATTCCATAGACGCCTTTTTCAAACTTTCACGTATGGAAGGTATTATTCCCGCTATTGAAAGTTCACACGCCGTTGCTTACGGAATTAAACTTGCAAAAAGTTTAGAACACGGCTCCGTTTTAATTAACCTTTCAGGTAGGGGTGATAAAGATATGGACTTTATCTTGGAAAAATTTGCAGATAAACTTTAAAACATAATAAAAATGCTCGCAACAAGCGAGCATTTTTTCTATTTTATATCTATTTTATAAATAACTAACTGTTTCAGATAAATCTAATTTATCAAAATGCCTTTCGTTAATTTGTGAATTTTCCCCTTCATAGCCTACTATAAGCAAGTTAAGTGGTTCAACGTTTTCAGGTAAATTAAAGGCTTTTTTAACTTCGTCTGGCACAAATAAACACACCCAACAACTGCCTAAACCTAAACTCCTAGCAGTTAACATCATATAGGTTTGAACGATAGCAACGTCAGTTTCTTTTAAACTTTTTCCCGTCTTTGATAAAATACATTGTCTATCCAAATTAGCACAAGTTAAAAATGCTAACGGAGCGTTAAA
The DNA here is from genome assembly GCA_045646745.1 of Christensenellaceae bacterium. Taxonomy (GTDB): domain Bacteria; phylum Bacillota; class Clostridia; order Christensenellales; family Borkfalkiaceae; genus HGM11412. The sequence continues at coordinate 16,081 of JAZRLL010000131.1, read as the reverse complement.
TACGCATTTTGTTAAGGTTTTAAGTTTTTCTATTGCTTCTTTACTTTTTAAAACGTAAATTTGTTGGCATTGAGTATTTTTTCCCGTTGGTGCTATTTGACTAGATTTTAAAATTTTATCAATTTTTTCTTGTTCTACTTCTTTATCCAAATAATCTCTAACAGAATATCTACTATTTAAAACGTCTATAAATTCCATAATACCACCTTGTAATTTTAATATGTTTTATAATACACCTAAAACGCTAAAAAATCAATAGTTATTTAATAATTTTAAAAGATTTTATAGATGACGCTTCGCCGGTTATAATTATTTTATAATTATAATTTTCACTTAAAACTTCAATATCAACGTTTGATACGGACGAAAAATAATTTTCTAAAAGCCTTTTTAAATCGTAACGTATAAGTTCTGCGGTATCTTTGCTTAAAAGCAATCTATCGCTTTCTATAAGCGACGCAAGTTGGCTAGTTTTTGATTTTTTCTTCATAATCTTTTCTTTAATTCCTTTCTAATACTACCCCAAAAACCCGTGTATTTTTTTAAATAATTATAACTTTTATAGGTTTTTAAAATTACGTTTTGTTCAAGAAGTTTAAACGACTTATAAATTTCAGTAAAAGGAAGTTCAACAAGTCCGTCTAAAACTTTATCGTCTTCTGGAGTTACGCCTATTAATTGAATTTTTAAGGTGTTTTCTATATCTTCCGCCGAATACATATCTCCGCTTAAAACTAAATCTCCCCTAATCCTATTAATTATTATATTAAGAGAATTTAAATTATAACTTTTGAGTATTGAAATAACTTTATCCGCATCTCTAACGCTTGTTAAATTGGGAGAAACGACTACTATCCCTTCGTCTGCACACGACACGGCTCTATGAAACCCTACGTCTATTCCAGCAGGACAATCAATTATTATAAAATCGTATAAATTCTCTATTGAGTTTATTACCGCTTTTATACTTTGCCCACTAATCTCGTTTTTATATAAAGAGTGCGCACACGGAAGAACAAAAAGATTTTTATTTAGCGGACTTTCTATTATTGCTTGCTTTACCCTACATTTGCCGTTTAGAACGTCAATTAAGTCAAAAACCACTAAATTATCAACCTTTGCTACCGCATCTAAATTGTTTAAACCTATATCTCCGTCAATAAGCAGTACCCTTTTTGACGATTTTGCCAAAAACAATCCTAAATTAACGCAAATAGTAGTTTTGCCTACTCCACCCTTTCCAGAAGTAATTACTATTTTTCTTGCCATATATTTTCTCCATAATTTTTATAGTTATATATTACTCTTCAAAGGCGTGAGTATTTTAGAAAATATTAATTATTTTTATAATTTTTTGTCAACTTTTATTTTCTTAAATTTTTTTAGATACAACTTTTAAATTAATTTTCAAAAATTAAAAAAACCTACTAAAAGTAGGTTTAATTTTTATTCGTTATATATGATTATACGTTTTATATAAGCATATAAACTAAAATTTTAGTTCAGATTACACGTGTTCATACGTTTAAATTGTTTAGGACTTTTTTTGCAAGAACGCTACCGGTTAATCCGTCAACTAAATACGCTATACCGCCTTCGCTATTTAAAAAGCCAACGTAGTAGTAATTCCTGTTATCGTCTTTTAAAAGTCTAATATGTATTTCAGTATTTACTTTATTTGAGCCAAAATACTTTTCAACGGTAGTTTTATCGTATGAAGTAATACTGCTTAACGCCTTTTTATAACTAAACGTATTTTCAACCACTTTACTATTTAAGTTTATTTGAACTTTTTCTTCGTTAAAATTTATAACGCCAATAAGGTTTGGAACAGTTATTAAACTGCTCACTTCAATTTCACTGGTATATTTGGCACTTATTGGATTAAATTCAAATTTCCGTGTATAATTTTTATTATCAATATTAAACTCTATTGATAAATCGTCTAAATTTTCTTTATTGCTTTCAACTTTGCAAATTAATAAATTTTTGGTCGTTCCAACGTATCCGTCCCAACAAAACGGGTCTTCTCTTTTTTCAGAGTAAACCGTTAATTTGTATCCACTAGTTTCTCCTTGATAAATTCCCACTCTTAATTGAGATATATACATCGTTAAATCAACTTGTTTATTACAAGAAATTGCAAACAACGAACCTATTATAACGAGTAAAAAACAAAAAAATCTTTTCATAATTATATCCTTTACACAAAAAGTTTATTGTTTTAAGAAAAAAAATATGACAAAAATATAAATTTATCTTTAAGTTCTTGATTTTTTCAAAATATTTTGTTATTATTAATAATAACAATGAAATATTGTAAGTTTTTTAGGTAAAAGGTGAAGAATGACTAAACTATACGTTAAAACAACTATATTTACAATCCTATGTTTAGCATTTATTTCTTTACTTTCTTTTTTCACCCTTTCCACTTGCTTTCCATCGGTTTTATCAAACGTTGCTTTTAACGTTGGAAATAAAAACACTTGCTTAAAATATTCGGAAAAACAATATGAAAAAACTAATTCAATTAGCGATTTAGACACTCTCGTTTATAGATGTGTTTGGGCAGAAAACGATAGTAAAACTATAAAATACGCAAACGAGATGTTAAACCACCCCGAATTTGAGAATTACTCTCAAAATAAAGGCTCTGGCTATACTAATTACGTTGCGGGAATTTATTGTAACGCTTTATATGAAAACGGACAAAAAGACGTTGCTATAAACACCGCATTTCAGTATCTTGGCAAAGAATTTATTACGCCTAATCCCGTATCTTCATTATGTTATTTGGCGTATAAAGATAAAGATTTATTAAGTTTAGAAAGCATTTTAACTAAACTTGACGGCGTTGAACAAACGCAAAGCATTACTAATGCTAAAAACGAAATAAAAAACAAAATTGACGAAATAAAAAATCAAAAAGGAGAAAACTAATGGCAAAAACTATTAAAGAAGGCTTAACGTTTGACGACGTGCTTTTAATCCCACAAGCAAGTGAAATTCTTCCAAAAGAAGTTAACTTGGCAACCACCCTTGCAAAAGGCATAACTTTAAATATCCCACTTATGTCTGCCGCTATGGACACCGTTACTGAATCTACTATGGCTATTGCAATGGCAAGAGAAGGCGGTTTAGGTATTATTCATAAAAATATGAGCATTGAAGCACAAGCAAGAGAAGTTGACAAAGTTAAAAGAAGTGAACATGGCGTTATAACAGACCCATTTTCTCTTTCTCCATTAAACAAGGTTTCCGATGCTTTGGTTCTTATGGCTAAATATAAAATAAGTGGCGTTCCTATTACTGAAAACGGAAAACTCGTTGGTATTTTAACAAACAGAGATTTAAGATTTGAAACTAACTTTGAACAACCAATAGTAAACGTTATGACCAAAGACAATCTCGTTACTGCTCCCGTTGGAACAAGTTTAAGCAAAGCACAAGAAATTCTCGGCAAACACAGAATTGAAAAACTTCCTATCGTTGACGACGATTTTATGCTTAAAGGCCTTATAACTATCAAAGATATTGAAAAATCAATTCAATACCCAAATTCTGCAAAAGACGTTAACGGAAGACTTTTAGTTGGCGCTGCGGTTGGAACTGCTAAAAACACTTTTGAAAGAGTTGAAGAACTCGTTAAAAATAAAGTTGATATTATCACTATTGACACGGCTCACGGCCACTCAAAAGGCGTTATTGACAGCGTTAAACAAGTAAAAGCAAAATTCCCTAACCTTCCTGTTATTGCAGGAAACGTTGCTACTGCCGAAGCAGTTGAAGCCTTAATTGACGCTGGTGCAGACGTTGTTAAAATCGGTATTGGACCTGGTTCTATTTGTACGACAAGAATCGTTGCAGGTATCGGTGTTCCACAATTAACTGCCGTTATGGACGCTTCTGAAATGGCTCAAAAACTTGGCAAAACCATTATTGCTGACGGCGGTATTAAGTACTCTGGCGATATCACGAAGGCTTTGGCTGGCGGTGCTAACGCAGTTATGCTTGGTAGTTTACTTGCCGGAACTAAAGAAAGCCCTGGAGATATTGAACTTTACCAAGGTAGAAGTTTCAAAGTTTATCGTGGTATGGGTTCTATTTCTGCTATGAACGCTGGTTCTAGTGATAGATATTTCCAAGAAGACGCTAAAAAACTCGTTCCAGAAGGCGTTGAAGGTCGTGTTCCTTATCGTGGAACGGTTTCAGATATCGTATTCCAATTAATCGGCGGTATCCGTTCTGGTATGGGTTATTGCGGTGCTAAAAACCTTGAAGCATTAAGAGAAAGAGCACAATTTGTTAAAATTACTGGCGCTGGACTTAAAGAAAGCCATCCACACGATATTTCTATAACCAAAGAAGCACCAAATTACAGCCCTAACAATTAAAAGGAGATTCTATATGTCTAATTTAAGACCAGACTCAATGCAAAGAATTACAACCAAGGAACTTGCGCTTAAATTTATTAACGAACAAATTAATATTGTTAAAAAACAAGTTGGAAATAAAAAAGTTTTACTCGCTTTATCTGGTGGAGTTGACTCATCCGTAGTTGCGGGATTACTTATTAAAGCAATTGGAAAACAACTAGTTTGCGTACACGTTAATCACGGATTGCTAAGAAAAGGCGAGCCTGAACAAGTTGTTGAAGTTTTTAAAAATCAAATGGACGCAAATTTAGTTTACGTTGATGCAGTTGATAGATTTTTAAATAAACTTGACGGCGTTTGCGAACCTGAAATGAAAAGAAAAATTATTGGTGCTGAATTTATTAGAGTTTTTGAAGAAGAAGCAAGAAAACTTGAAGGTATTGAATTTTTAGCACAAGGAACTATTTATCCCGATATTTTAGAAAGCGACGGCGTTAAAGCACATCATAACGTTGGCGGACTTCCAGAAGATTTGCAATTTGAATTAGTTGAACCTTTAAAATTGCTTTATAAAGACGAAGTTAGAGTCGTTGGCTCTTGTTTAGGTCTTCCTGACGGTATGGTTTACCGCCAACCTTTCCCTGGTCCTGGACTTGGAGTTAGATGTTTAGGCGCTATAACCAAAGATAGATTAGAATCAGTTAGAGAATCCGATGCTATTTTAAGAGAAGAATTTGAAAAAGCAGGTTTAAGCCAAAAGGTATGGCAATATTTTACGGCAGTTCCCGATTTTAAAAGCGTTGGCGTTTGCAACGGTAAAAGAACTTATGCAAATCCCGTTATTATTCGTGCGGTAAACACTACCGACGCTATGAGCGCTACTATTGAAGAAATTCCTTATGAAATATTGCATAAAATCACCGATAGAATTTTAAAAGAAGTTAAAAATATAAATAGAGTTCTATACGACCTTACACCAAAGCCTGTTGGCACTATTGAGTGGGAATAAGAAATGATAATTAAAATTAAATGCCCTTTTTGCGGTTTTAATAGCGAGCACGAAAGTTCAATTGAAACTTGCGTTTGTAAAAAATGCAATCAAACTTTTAACACTCAAAAAGGCTCTAAATTTTATAAATCTTTTGAAAAAAAAGTTAATGATAACACCGTCGTTGCAAAAGGTGAAGACTATTTGAAAGTTGACGCTTTAATTGATAAAGGCGAATTTTATTTGAAAAACGAAGACTTTGAAAACGCATATCAAACTTTTTTAGAAGCATTAGGCCTTACCAATTCAAATTATAAAATTTATATGGGATTAGTTAGTGCCTTAACTTTAAATTTTAAAAAACTTAACGAGCAAACTCACGAAATTTATCTTAAAAAAGCAATAGAGTGCGCAAGCGACGAGCAAAAAGATATTATACGAAATATTTATAGACCTTACTACAATAAAAATAGAGCGACAAAAAACGAAAGAGAAGAAATTTCCAACTTGGAAGAAGATGCTTTGCGTGATAAAACAAAAAAACATTTAAAAAATTATTTACCTAAACATTTTTCGTCCGAGAAAACATTAAAATATTTAAAGATTTTCTTTCCCGTTGCAACTTTATTAACTTTAACATTTTTTATCTTATCTTTCTTCGTATTGCCACTCGTATTTGGATTTATAACGATAATATTTGCAATTACTATGCTCGTAATATTTTCTAAGATATTATCCTATAAAACTAAAACCTGCACTCTAAACGCAGTTTTAGACCTATATGATAATTTAGATAAATTTGAAATTGCTAATGAAAGAAAAACTAAAATACTAAAAACTATTGATAATTTGGCCCTTAGTTTTTTAAATAATCAAACTGACGTTGTTATTTTAGAAAACCTTTCAAAAATTTTAAACGAAACTTTAAAATGCAATAACGAAGAACTTGAAAACTTTTTATCAAATTATAAAATTTACGAAAAATGCAGTATTGATGAAAATTAATAACCAATAAAATAAAAAGCACGATACTTCCGCTTTAAGCGAAATTATCGTGCTTTTATTTTAACTTATTTTATATCCACTATTTAAGCCCTTTCTAATATCTTATATAACCTTTCGCAATTTATCTTGCTTTCAGTTTTTGTGTGCAAAAAAAAGTCTTTACACGGAATATACACCCTGTTTCTTTCAGAAATTTCTTTTTCATTTTCTTTATAACACCAATTTACTATTTTTTTAACTAATATCATAGTGGTTTCTCCTTTATACCACTATGATATTGCATTTAATATGACTACATTATGTCATATTAAAAAAATTTTTGTAAATTTTTGTTTATTTTTGTTTAAAGTATAATCTACAATGGCAGTAGCCTTCAAAATTAGGGTCTGCTATTTGTTCACGAAATTCTTTGCACATACAAACGTTATCTTCTATTTTTTGAATACGGCATGGACAATAGCCGTCTTTTTTCTTTAAACCTTCTCTTATAGCGTTAACTATTTTAGAGTTTTCGTTAAAAGTTATTTTCATAAGCACTCCTTAAAAGATTATATTAATTATAAATCCACTAACCACGCTTACTGCGTACAAAATTAAAACGAGTATTAAATTGCTTTTTAATTTGCTTTTGTTTTTTAATAAAACTGCAAGTCCAATTCCAGCGTTAGTTGAAAGCCCTGCAAACATACTTCCAAACGCCATACCGCCACGAAGATACAACTGCGTTATTAATATAGAGGAAGCACAATTTGGAATTAAGCCAACGAGTCCTACTAAAAATGGCTGAAAGATTTTACTTTTTAGCATAAAGTCCACAATTAGTTCTTCGGTTAATAATAAAATAATAGTATTAAAGGCTATATTTATTATAAATATAAATAAAAAGGTCTTTATTGCGTGAATAAAAGGATATATAAAATAGGCTTCTAACCTATTTTTTGCCCTACTTGAATTACCGCATTGTCTACAATACTCTTCATGTTTATAACTTAATTTTTTATACTTTATAGACACCTTTCTTTTAGAAATTAAATTAACCGAATACCCAACTATCATAGCCAAAATTATTTTAAAAATAATTAAGGTTAAAAGGATTAAAAATTTGCCGTTAGAAATTAAAATAGCAAAGGCTTCATCGCTGGTTGATATAAAAACCGCAAGTAAAGTTCCACTTTTAATAAGTCCGTTATCGTAAAACTTAGACGCCATTACCGAAAAGCCACATTGTGGAAAAGCCCCAAGAAGTGAGCCAAGGAGCGGTGCGTTTTGTCCACTTAAAAATTTGCCGTTTGAAAAAAAGTTTGCCTTTCTTTCAATTAACTCTATTATAAGGTAAGTTAAAAATAAAAAAGGTAAAACTAATATGCTATCTTTAATTGCGTCTATTAAAATTTCCGTTATTAGTTCAATATTCATATTGTCCCCTAAATTATAAGTTATTATTCTAGAACTTTAAAACTCTTATTTATAAATAACCCATTAACTTAATCGTTAACGGTATATTTGTAAAGCAAATTTTTAGAAATTCCCCTTTCTTCTGCAACTAACTTAATTGCATCTTTTTTAGAATAACCACGGCTTAAATAAAGGTCTATATGCTCCTTTTCAGACAAAACAATTCCGTCTTCCTTAATTTCTTTTGAGCCGTCTACAACGATAACGAATTCTCCTTTTGCTTCGCTTATAAAAGCGTCTTTTAACTCTAATCTATAAGTCGTTTCGTGCAATTTAGAAATCTCTTTAACTACTGATACTTTTCTATTGCCTAAAACTTCGTAAAGGTCTTTTAAATCCTTATTAACGTCGTGCGGAGCAGAATAGAAAATTAAAGTTTCTAAACGATTTTTATATAAATTTAATAAATTGTTTCTATCTTTTTTCTTTTCTGGTAAAAAACCGATAAAAGTAAATCTTGAACAATCTAATCCCGATAAAACAAGCGCCGAAACAAAAGCGGTTGCACCCGGAATTATCGTATAAGGAATTTGTCTTTCGGCTAAAATTTCAGTTAAAACGTTTCCAGGGTCGGAAATAATCGGAGTTCCCGCATCGGAAATTACGGCAACGTTTTTGCCTTCGTTTAATAATTCAATTAGTTCTTCCGATTGCTTTTTTTCGTTGAATTTATAATATGGAATAAGTGGCTTTTTAATATTATACTTATTTAAAAGTTTTAAAGAGTGGCGTGTATCTTCACAAGCAATAACGTCTACGCTTTTAAGCGTTTCAATCGCTCTAAAACTTATATCGTCTAAATTGCCAATAGGCGTTGCAACAAAATATAGCATATTAATCTCCGTTTATTATAGTTTCTAATACTTTGGTTTGAGGTTTTACCCCTTTTACAGCCTCTATTAAGAATAAATACGGCGGTTTAGCGTAATCTGTGGATACGAACTGAATTCTACTTGGATTAAGTTTAGCGTTTTGCATATCTGAAAGAAGTTCAATTAGCCTTTCAATTCTTTGACACATACAAAGCCTTCCGCCCACTCTGAGTTTTTTGTAAGCAATTTCAACTATTTCTTTTTGAGTTATGGTTATTTCGTGACGACACATTGCTATTTTTGAATTTGGATTTACAAAACCGCTATCCTTTTTCTTGTATGGCGGATTACAAAGTATTAAGGAATAATAATCGTTAAAACTTTTATCAAGTTGTTGGATTGGCATATTATACGAGTTGAAAATCCCTTCTAAATTATTTAATTTAATAGTTTTTTTAGATAAACTTGATAATTCTTCTTGAATTTCAAAAAGGTCAACGCTTTTTATATTTTTATTTAATGCAAAATAATGAAGTCCAACGATTCCACTTCCACTACAAAAATCGGCAACGATTTCACCCTTTTTACAAGTTGCGAATTTTGATAAAATAACCGCATCGCTAGTGAAACGATATAAAGCGTCGTCTTGAATTATTTTAAGATTATTTATACCAATCTCTTCTATAACTTCCACAAAAGTTTCTCCTTTAAAAAAAGTGGCTTATCGCCACTTCTTTCGTTCTTATTCTTCTTCTATTGCTCCCACAGGACAAGTGTCAGCACAAGCCCCACAAGAAATACAAGTGTCTTTATCAATTACGTATTGTGTTTCACCTTCACTAATTGCTTGAACAGGACAAATATCTGCACATGCTCCGCATGAAATACAACTATCGTTTATTTTAAAAGCCATAATTATACCCTCCGTTATATTAATTACAAGAAACGTCTTGTTATCATTTATATTTTATCACAAAATTTTTTAAATGTACAGCATTTTGTAAAATTTTATATTTTTATAAAGAAAACATTACTCTATTGTATCTTTATCGTCGTCTTCTTCTTTTACTTCTTCTATTTTTTGCTTGTTAAACTTTATTTCATCAAGTTTATACTCGTTATAAGTAGTAGTTCCGTCTTTTAAAGTGGTTTTCGTTTTTACAAGTAATTTAAGCATATTATTAGCAATTACTATTGCCTTTCCATCGGGAGTTATAACTTCCGAGCCTATTTTAGGCATTTTAAAATATGCATCTTTATAAAGGTCGCTTTCGTATTCTAAACAACACATAAGTCTACCACATAAACCGCTTATTTTGCTTGGATTTAAAGATAAACCTTGATATTTAGCCATTTTGATTGTAACTTTTTTAAAGTCTGGTAAAAAACTTTTACAGCAACAAACTCTGCCACAAGGTGCAATTCCACCTAAAATTTTGGCTTCGTCTCTCGTGCCGATTTGCCTTAAATCAATTCTTTGATGTAAAATTGATGCAAGAGATTTAACTAGTTCTCTAAAATCAATTCTAGTTGGAGCGGTAAAATATATTATAACCTTTGAATTGTCAAACGGAAATTCAGCGTCAACAACTTTCATTTCAAGGTTTAACTTATCCGCTTCCTTTTGAGCACTTTCTATTGCAAAACTAACCTTTTTTTCATTTTCTTCTACGTTTTTTTCATCTTGAATAGTAGCCTTTCGCATAATTGGTTTTAAAGGCATAACAACTTCGTCGTCTAAAACGTCGTGCGGTTCTATCATAACTTTTCCGTACTCAACGCCCCTTGCCGTTTCAACGATTACGCCTTCGCCTTTTTTATATTCTACGTTTTCAGGATTAAAATAGTATATTTTACAAGTGTGATTAAATTTAACACCAACTACTTTTATCATTTATTTTTGCCCTCCACGATTGCAAAAAGAATTTTATCCGTAATAGTTTGCAAATTTCCGTTAAAATTTACGGCCTTTTCACACTCTCTTATCTTATCGCTAAGAAACGTGATAGCGGAATAACTAAAATAGTTTACTATGCTTTTAATAAATTCCGTTTCACAATAAATTAAACTTTGTTTAGCTTTATACCTTGTAAGGTCTAAAAGCGTTGCGTTTAATACGTGTAAAAAGTCTTTTAAATTTTCTTTTGTGATTTTATTTGCGTATAAATAAATCTCCTTACTACTTGATAAATTCTTTAAAATATTTTTTACTAAATCATCCACTTCCCTAATAAGTGGCGTGTTTCCCCTTCTTATAACTTCGCCAACTTTTCCAGATGAGAATTTTACGTTATAAATTAAATCTTCTTCGTTAAAACCTTCATCTTTTAAAACGGACAAAATTTCTTCGTTTTTAAAACCCTTTATAACAAACTTTTTAACCCTTGATAGTATCGTACTCAATAATGGATACACGGTCGTAGTTCCTAAAATTATATAAGTGTTTTTAGGTGGTTCTTCAAGAGTTTTTAAAAGTTTATTTTGTGAAACAACGTTCATGTCTTGAACGTTGTTTAAAACAAAAACCTTAAAGTCGTTTTCAAGTGGTTTTAAATATGCTTTTTCCACTAAATCGTCTATATCCGCTACGGATAATTTCTTATTTTTTGGATAAACTTCAACGTCGCAATAACTATTTGAGTCAATTAGTTTACACGACCTACACTCACCGCATCTTGTTTGACTTTTACAAATTAGCGTTTGCGTAAAAATTTTAACGTATTTATCAAGCATAACTTCATCATCGCACTCAATTAAGATGGCGTGAAAAAAATTACCTTTTTTCTTATCGTTTAAAAACAATTTATATGCTTCGCTGTTTTTTAAAAGTGAATATGCGTCCATTAAAAATTATAACGCTCCTTTTTCTTTGAGTTTATCTACAATTTTTTGATGTGTTTGATATTTCGTTCCACTACAATCAATTACTAAAAATCTATCGGGATATTGCTTTACGCACTCTAAATAGCCCTTATAAACCTTTTTATGGAATTCCGAGCCTAAAACTTCCAACCTATCGTCTTTATCGGCTCCACCCTTTCTTTTAAATGCGTCTTCCGAAGAAATGTTCAAAAACACCGTATAATCAGGCATACAATTTTCAAAGCAGTATGAATTTATTTTTTTAATAAAATCTTCGCCTAAATTTCTTGCATAAGCCTGATATGCAATAGAAGAATCTATATATCTATCGCATAAAACAAGTTTACCTTCGTTTAGCGCTGGAATAATTTTTTCCTTTATATGTTGAATTCTTGCAGAAGCGTATAACATCGCTTCGCACTCGTCGGTCATTTCACTATTTTGAACGTCTAAAATAATTTCTCTAATTTTTTCCGAAACGTTAGTTCCACCCGGCTCACGAGTAAAAATATATTCAATATTATTTTCTTTTAAATAATCTTCAAACATTTTAAGTTGCGTTGATTTTCCACTTCCTTCGCAACCTTCAAAAGTTATAAACTTGCCTTTCATGTTAATTTCCCTTTATATAATCAGTGTAAGTGTTAATAAAATTTAAAATAAACGCCATAGGCTCAAAGAATAAATCTCCGTCAGTATCTTCGTTGCTTCCAACCATTAGATAAATTCCTTCTGTGGTGTAATAAACTTCGCCTTGTTCGTTCTTTTTTTCAACCATGAAGGCGTTTTGAACGTTTTTGCCTTCTTTTTGCTCCAATTTAGAAAGTTCTATTGCATAACCGTAAGTATTTTTTCCTTCGTCAAAGCCTGCGTCTTTAAACTTATCTGAAAAAATTTGCGGATTGTTTTTAAAAACGCTTTCCAAAGTTTCAATGTTGCGTTTTAAGCCATTAATTCTTTTAATTTCGTAATCTATACCCTTTTGAATTTCGCTATTTGTTTTAAACCTATTGTCTTTTAAACGAGTTTTATTAAAATTAGCAACGACCTTTTCTTCAACAACTTGTCCACTTTCATCTAAAAACTTATTTAGGTATTTTTTTGCTTGCTCTATATAAGCGTCAAAAGAAATTGCACCCGTAGAAACGAATATTTCGGCTAATTCTTCGGTTGAAATAAAAATATCGTCATCGTAGATATCCCTTTTAGAAATTAAATCGCTACGTGGGTTAGTATCGGTAATAGCACTGTATTGCGCATTTAAAATATCGTAAGAAAAACCAAAATTCTCCGCACCGTTTTCACAAGTCGTTCTAAGTAGTGTATCACTTTCATCGCCAATATATATGTCGTGCGATATAAGTGCAACGAACCTTTGACCATTAGACGGCTCTACTTTAACTAGGTTAAAAGCCCAAAATAATAGCACGCCAATTAAAACGGTTATGATAACCGTTTTAAGTAGGTCGTATACGAAAAAATTTTTTAACCTTGTTTTGTTTAATTTGTTATTCATAAAATTATTAGCCGTAAATTTATTTTTTTATTAATCGTTAAAAACTTTCACTATTTTAATTTGATATTCAAAGCCGTTAGGCATTTTAACACCAACAGTTTGACCTTCTTTTTTGCCAAATAACGCACTTCCAACAGGAGATTCTTTTGAAATTTTGCCATTTTCAAAGTCTGCTTCCGCCGTGCTAACGATAGTTACGGTAAACTCTTCTTCTTCGTCTATATCAAGATAAGTTAATTTGGTTCCAATATCTATAAGTCCGTTATTATTCTTTTCCACTACGACGCAGTTTTTTAAAATGTTTTCAATTTCAACTTTTTCGCCGTTCAATTTGCCTTGTTCGTCTTTTGCAGAGTGATATTCCGCATTTTCAGATAAATCGCCAAGTTCCCTTGCAACTTTTATTCTTTGAACTACTTGTGGAATTAATTCGTTTTTTAAAACGTTAAGTCTTTCTTCAAGCTCTTGCTTGCCTTTTAGGGTAAGTTCAATAATTTCCATTATTATTTCTCCTTTTATAAATTATAATTTAACTCTATAACCAAAACCACAATTAGTATCAATTAAATCGTCAAAATTAATTTCCGCTTTATTTGGAGTTTTAATCATACCGTTAAGGTACATAAGTTTTTCTATAAGTTCGTTTGCAACAATCATGTCTTCCGCCGTTTTTACTTCAAACTTGCAAGGCGTATCAACAAAGTTTTTATCGTAGCCTACGAATTCTAAACCTTCTTCTTGGGCATCTAAATTAAGATATAAGAAAATTTGTTCGCCCTTTTTAAAGATTTTTAAAATCATTTTTTCGTTAACGTTTTGAGTTTCTTTATTTGATAACGTATAACTTAAAACTATTGCTCTTAAAATTTTATAGTAATCACTTGAAGACGATGCAATCGTTTCGTTTTTAATAAAGAACGCAAATCCGTTTTTTCTGGTTTTTTCATCGCTTATAGTTTTTTGAACGTAAACGACTTCACTTTTTACAAGGTTGTGTAAAGTCATAACTTCTTCAATAAGAGTTAAACTCTCATCAAAATCTTCTTCGTTTTTAATTACTTTTTTACAAGGAACGATTTTAAAAATTTCGTCCACATAACTTCCTACGTTATATCCCTTTTGCTTCATTAATTCAGGATTAACTGCTAAATAAAGGTTAATTTCGCCATCCTTTTCAAACATTTCAGCAATAACTTGCTTTCCTACTACACCAAGTTGTTTAAAGGCTGACGCCCTTTCATAACTTAATAACTTAAATCTAATTTCATCGTAAAATTTACCGATTGCATTTTGATTTTCAACCACGTCAACTTCTTCAATAACAAAAGGGGTGGCTGGTGAAGGATTTTGAGATTGAATAGGCGTTTTTTCAACGTTTTTAATTTCAGCAGTTTTTTTGTTTGCTTGATTAATTAAAACGGGAGTTGGCTCTGCCATTTCAAATTTAGCATACAATTTTAAGTTCTTTTTCTTTTTTAATACTGAATATTTATAAGGCTTAGTACACTTTTTATTTTTATACCAACCAACGAATTTTTTACCTTCTAAACTAACGGGAATAAACTCAATAGGTTTTTTGTATTTAGTTTTAGTTATTCCAACGAGTTTATTATTAACGTAAAATTTAACCTTTCTTTTTTTACATCTTTTAATAGTTTTTCTGATTAAACGAAGAATTAACCAAATTAATAATACGCCGATTAAAAATACCCACTTAAACTGAAACTTTTCTTCATAAGGCCAATTTACCGCCGTTTTAATTGGAAGGTAAACGTTTCTATATAACCAAAGTAAACCTTTATCTAAATATAAGGTAGCATAATATAATATATTTTTTATAACTTCCATAATTTACTCCTAAAATTTCCTTTTCTTTTTAACGACTTTACTTTTATTTTCGTCTACGTGTTTTTTCCTTTCTTCTTGTTTTTTATGTGCTTTATACTCTTTAAATTCCCTTTTAATTCTCCTTTTTTTAGCACTTCTTTTAAGTTTAAAGAAGAGTATAAAGAATAACAATAAACAGCCTACGATGATAAGTAATACCATATTTTTATTAACAAAATCTAAAAAGTGGTTTACGCTTTCAGGTTTATAACCTTCGGCAATTAAAGCGTAGGTTCCGAATTTATCAATAGAAAACTCTACGTTTTGATTTTTAACTACACCGTCAATAAAACTTACTTCGCCGTTTTCGTAAACGGCAATTTGAATCGTTTCGCCGTCTTCAATATCTTCTAACGATAAACTTACAAGAGATATTTTAACGTTAATTAAAACGTCTAATTTTTCATCGCAAATAATTCCGTCTTTATAATATTTAAGATTAAAATAATAAGCGACTCCCGCATTTTCCACTTTGCAATTTTCGTTATCAACTAGCGATGCGTTTAAATTTCTAGTAAGCGTTTTAGAATTGTATTTTTCAACTATGAACTTATCGTCTGGCGAGAAGATTAAAGAATTATCACTCGTTGATATTTCGCCCTTAATTTTTAAATCGCTACTCGTTAAAATTTTAGAAACGTTAAAAACGAGTTCACCACTATTTAAAAGTTCAAAATAACTTAAATGCGCATTATATACTTCGTCTCTATTTTTAGGATTATTAAAAACCTTTAAACATTTTAAATACTCGTTATTAAGCCTAATACTACCATTAGTTGTATGAGCGTAATTTTCAGGGTGATAATTATAATCCATTTTAATTTTACATAAATTACCAAAGTTAGTTAATAAAGTACGATACTTGCCTTTTAAATCAAGGTCATTAAAATAGTCTTCGCTAGACATAGAATCAATTACGGCTTCTGCATCACCTAAAATATTATAGGTAAACTCAATAAAATTATCTACGTTTTGCTCGTTTATTTCCATTTCTTTATAAGCGTTTTCGTACTCAACGTAGTCCTCATTAAAAACTTCCCTTGCCGTTTTTTCTTGTGCAAATATAACGTTTGAAGAATTTACTATTGGCATTATTAAAAGAGTGAATATTATCGTTATTGAAAAAAAGATTTTCTTCATACTAATTACTCCTTCATAATAATTTAAAGTTGACTATTAT
>JAZRLL010000130.1:0-7213 GCA_045646745.1 Christensenellaceae bacterium | reverse complement strand
CAGTAGCAATCATATCAATCGTTCCGTCAACTATACCCTCAATTAAAGCGAGCCTATCTTCCTCACTTCTAATAGGTGGATTCATTTTAAAGTTTCCGCTATCTTCAAGCATTAAATCGTTAAAATATAAGTAATGCGGAGCAGTTTCACAAGTGATATCTAACCCATCTTTTTTTGCCTGCCTTATAAGAGCGACGCTTTCTTTGGTTGAAACGTGGCAAACGTGATAACTGCAATCAGTTTTTTTAACAAGTTCTATATCCCTTTTAACTTGTCCCCACTCGCTTTCAGAACAAATTCCCTTGTGGTTATTAAGTTTACAATACTCGCCGTCGTGTATATAACCGCCGTTTAAAAGGGAATTATCTTCACAATGCGCAACTATAATTTTATTAAGCATTTTAGAAATTTTCATCCCTTCTTCCATTAATTTTTGGCTTTGAACACCCCTTCCGTCATCGGTAAAAGCACAAACGTAAGGCGCTAACTCTTTCATATTAGAAAGTTTAATTCCTTCTTGATTTTGAGTTATTGACCCGTAAGGAACAACATCTATAACGCTATCTTTTTTAATTGCGTTAAGTTGAATTTTTAAATTATCTAAACAATCTGGTACGGGTTTAAGATTTGGCATTGTAAACACGGTTGTAAAACCACCTTTCGCACCGCAAAGCGAACCGCTTTTTATAGTTTCTTTATATGAAAAACCCGGTTCTCTAAAATGCACGTGTACATCACAAAAACCGGGTAAAACGAATAAATTATTAGAATTTTTTAAAAACGAAAACTCTTCCCTTAAATTTTGAGGGATTGTAGTTTGATTTTTAAATTCGTTAAAAGATAAAACTCTCATAATAATTCCTTAAAAATAAGTCTGCCGAGAAAAATCGGCAGACGAAAAATCATATAGTAATCCCATAATAATTTATCTTGCCGACATCTCTGTATCGCACCTTAAAGATAATTTTTATTATTATAGCATACTTATTTTATATTGTCAATTAAAATAAACCTTTTATTACACCATTTTCATCAACGTCTATATTTTCTGCTGACGGAACTTTTGGAAGTCCTGGCATAGTTAAGATATTACCCGTATAAACGACAACGAACCCTGCACCCGCAGAAACTTTTGCGCCTTTAACGGTAATATCAAAATTAGTTGGAGCACCTAACTTATCTTTATCGTCAGAAAAACTATATTGAGTTTTAGCAACGCATATAGGAAGATTAGAAAAGCCCATTTTAGTAATAGTTTCTAATTGTTTTTTTGCTTCATCGGTGAAAACGACTCCCTTTCCGCCGTAAACTTTTTGAACTATGCTTAAAATTTTATCTTCAAGAGATAAATCGTCTTGATAAGCAAAAGTAAAGTCGTTATCCTTTTCGCAAAGAGAAATTACTTCGTTTGCAAGTTCAATACCACCGTTTCCGCCATCTTTCCAAACGTTAGACATTATTGCCTTAACGCCTAATTTAGAACATTCGTTTTTAGTAAATTCAATTTCATCGTCCGTATCGGTTGGGAAACGATTGATTGCAACAACGCAAGGAAGTTTATAAACTTCTTTAACGTTTTTAACGTGTCTTAATAAGTTTGGTAAACCCAATTTTAAGGCTTCTAAATTTTCTTCGCCTAAATTTTCTTTTAAAACGCCACCGTGCATTTTTAAGGCTCTAATCGTAGCAACAACGACAACGCAAGAAGGTTTTAAACCCGTTTTTCTACATTTAATATCTAAAAACTTTTCAGCGCCAAGGTCTGCACCAAAACCTGCTTCGGTAATAGCGTATTCACCGCTTTTAAGTGCCATTTTAGTTGCTAAATATGAGTTGCAACCGTGTGCGATATTAGCAAATGGTCCACCGTGAACGAAGGCAAGAGTACCTTCTAAGGTTTGAACTATATTAGGCTTAATTGCATCTTTTAATAATGCGGTCATAGCACCGTGAGCTTTTATATCCTTACAAGTTATAGGCTCGCCGTCTACGTTATAACCGATTATTATTTTAGAAAGTCTTTCTTTTAAGTCTATAATTGACGTAGACAAGCATAAAATTGCCATAATTTCACTTGCAACGGTAATATCAAATCCGTCGCTTCTTGGAACGCCGTTTGCCTTACTGCCTAAACCGATGTTAATTGACCTTAAAGTTCTATCGTTCATATCAACGCATCTGCGGAAAGTAATATTGTTAAGGTCAATATTTAAAGCGTTTCCTTGATGAATATGATTATCAATCATAGCACACAAGAGGTTATTAGCAGCACCAATAGCGTGGAAATCACCTGTAAAATGAAGGTTAATATCTTCCATTGGAACAACCTGAGCATAACCACCACCCGCTGCACCGCCTTTTAAACCAAAAACAGGTCCTAACGAAGGTTCACGAAGAGCAACTGCAACTTTTTTACCAATTTTAGATAAAGCATCTGCTAAACCGATAGTAGTAGTCGTTTTTCCTTCACCTGCTGAAGTTGGGTTAATTGCAGAAACTAAAATTAACTTTCCATCTTTATTTTTGTTGTCTTTTAAATAATCAAGGTTAATTTTAGCCTTGTATTTACCATAATGTTCTAAATATTTATCGTCAATTCCCATTTTAGACGAAATTTTAGAAATCTCTTTTAATTCAACGCTTTGTGCGATTTCAATATCACTTAAATAACTCATAATTCACCTATTTAAAATATTTTATTGCAGAAGTAAACATTTTGATAT
Organism: Christensenellaceae bacterium; assembly: GCA_045646745.1. GTDB lineage: Bacteria > Bacillota > Clostridia > Christensenellales > Borkfalkiaceae > HGM11412. Next base: position 4,490 of record JAZRLL010000130.1, on the reverse strand, counting down.
CGTAATTTCCGCCAACGTTTTTATACAAGCCGTTATTCCACCTTTCAGAGTGTCCCATCTTACCAAATACTCTACCGTCAGGAGATAAAATGCCTTCTATCGCCATTACGGAATTGTTTGGATTAAATTGAATATCTGACGTTGCGTTTCCGTCCAAATCAACGTATTGTGTTGCAATTTGTCCGTTTTTAATTAAATTTTTAATAGTTTCATCGTTTGCGATAAATCTTCCTTCACCGTGAGAAATTGCAACGTTGATAATATCGCCAACGTTAACGTCACGAAGCCAAGGCGAATTATTTGAAACTATTTTGGTTTGTACTATTTTAGATTGGTGTCTACCAATAGTATTAAACGTTAAAGTAGGACAATTTTCATCAGTATCAATAATCTTTCCAAAAGGAACTAAACCAAGTTTAACAAGTGCTTGGAATCCATTACAAATTCCACACATTAAGCCGTCTCTGTTATTGAGTAAATCGTGTACCGCATTTTTAATTTGTTCATTTCTAAAAAATGCCGTAATAAATTTACCAGAGCCGTCAGGCTCATCACCACCAGAGAATCCGCCTGGAATAAATATCATTTGAGATTCTTTTATCTTTTTAGCAAATTCTTCAACGCTTCTTGATACGCCTTGTGAATTTAAGTTATTAATAACGAAAATATCTCCAATTCCGCCTGCGTTTTCAACTGCTTTTTGAGAATCGTATTCACAGTTAGTACCTGGGAATACAGGAATTAACACTTTTGGTTTAGCAACTTTAATGTTTGAAGAATAAACCTTATTACTAATAAAAGATAAATTTTCAATTTTACTTTCAGGCGTTTTAATATTGCAATTATAAACGCTTTCAAGTTTATTTTCGTAAATATCTTCTAAATCGCTAATAGAAATCTTTTCATTACCAAACTTTAACGTGTAATCGCTTGTCGTATAACCTAAAAGTTCGCCAACGTTTTCATCGGAATTAAGTTCTAATATAAACGAAGCGTAGTTATAGCCGAATATATCCTTTAAATTATCTATATTGAAAGCAAAACCAATCTTATTACCTATACACATTTTAAAGATTGCTTCGCCTACGCCACCTAACGTTGGGGTGTATGCAGATAAAATTTTACCTTCATCGTTAAGTTTTTTAATAATGCTGAAATTTTCAAGTAAACTATCAATGATTGGTAATTTATTGTTATCAAATTTAGTTTTTAAAATTACAACTTTACTATTCACCTTTTTAAATTCAGGCGAAATAATTTTATCAGTCGTGCTTGTTGATACCGCAAACGATACGAGTGTTGGCGGAACGTCAAGATTTTCAAAACTACCACTCATTGAGTCTTTTCCACCGATTGAGCCGATTTGTAAATCTTTTTGAGCCCTAAACGCGCCTAATAAGGCTGAAAGTGGTTTTCCCCAACGAGCACTATCTTTATTTGGTCTTTCAAAATATTCTTGGAAAGTTAAATAAAGGTCTTTAAACTCACCACAAGTTGCAACTATTTTACAAACGCTTTCTAAAACTGCGTAATAAGCACCGTGGAAAGGACTTTTTTCGGTAATAAATGGATTATAACCCCAAGACATTAAAGAACAATCGGAAGTTTGTCCCTTTTCAAGTGAAATTTTTTGTACCATTGCTTGAATTGGAGTTCTTTGATATTTGCCACCGAAAGGCATTAATACCGTACCCGCACCAATAGTTGAGTCAAACTTTTCAGAAAGTCCACGCTTTGAGCAAACGTTCAAATCTCCAACTAGATTTTTGTAGTTCGTAGCGAAATCTCCTGAAATTTCTTTATCAAAATTATTTGGTTTTAAAGTTTTTATATTAATATGTTTCTCTGCGCCGTTAGAATTTAAGAAATCTCTTGAAATATCAACTATTGTGTTGCCTTTCCATGTCATTTGAAGTCTATTAGTATCAGTAACTTCGGCAACTACGGTTGCTTCTAGGTTTTCACTATTAACGATTTTAATAAATTCGTCAACGTTTTTGCTTTCAACAACAACCGCCATTCTTTCTTGCGATTCACTAATTGCAAGTTCAGTTCCATCTAAACCTTCGTATTTTTTAGGAACGTTGTCAAGGTTAATAAGTAAACCGTCAGCAAGTTCGCCAATAGCAACGGAAACACCGCCCGCACCAAAGTCGTTACATCTTTTAATCATTAAACTTGCAGTTTTATTCCTGAATAATCTTTGTAATTTTCTTTCTTCAGGAGCATTACCCTTTTGAACTTCCGCTCCGCAACTTTCAAGAGAAGATAAAGTGTGTGATTTTGACGAGCCCGTAGCACCGCCACAGCCGTCTCTACCCGTTTTACCGCCAAGTAAAATTACGATATCGCCCTTTTCAGGTCTTTCACGCCTAACGTTTTCTTGTGGAGCACCTGCAATAACTGCACCAATTTCCATACGTTTTGCAACGTACCCGTCGTGATAAATTTCGTCAACTATGCCCGTTGCTAAACCAATTTGGTTTCCGTACGAAGAATATCCGTTTGCAGCGGTAGTTACGATTTTTCTTTGTGGAAGTTTACCTTTCAAGGTTTCGTTAATTGGAGTGAGCGGATTTCCAGCACCCGTTAATCTCATAGCACCGTAAACGTAAGACCTACCTGAAAGAGGGTCTCTAATAGCGCCACCAATACAAGTTGCCGCACCACCGAAAGGCTCAATTTCAGTTGGGTGATTGTGCGTTTCGTTTTTAAATAATAAAAGCCAAGGTTGTTCTTCTCCGTTTACCTTAACGTTGATTTTTACGGTACAAGCGTTAATTTCTTCGGATTCATCAAGTTTTTCTAATTTTCCTATCTTTTTTAAATATCTAACTGCAAGAGTCGCTATATCCATTAAGTTGATAGGTTTTTTTCTGTTTAAAAACTCCCTTGTATTAAGATAATCTTCATAAGTTTTTTGTAAAAGTTCGTTTTCAAAAGAAACACTATCAATAGTCGTTAAAAAGGTCGTATGGCGACAGTGGTCTGACCAATACGTATCAATCATTTTAATTTCAGTTATAGTTGGCTCTTTATTTTCGCTTTTAAAATAGTTTTGGCAGAACAAAATATCGTCTTCGTCCATAGCAAGTCCGTTATCTTTAATAAATTGTTTTAAGCCGTTTTTATCAAGCGAATTAAAGCCGTTTAACACTTTAACTGATGATGGAAGTTCGTAATTAACCTTTAAAGTTTTGAAAGTTTCCATCGTTGCCTCTCTACTTTCAACGGGGTTAATTACGTATTTTTTAATCTCTTCAAGTTCTTCACTAGTTATATTTCCGTAAATCATATAAACTTTTGCGGTTTTTACAACAGGACGGTCTTGTTGAGATATAATTTGTAAACATTGGGAGCAACTATCAGCCCTTTGGTCAAATTGACCAGGTAAAAACTCAACGGCAAAAACTTTGCAATCGTCAATAATTAACTCGTCGTAAAAATTATCAACTTGTGGCTCGGAAAACACCGTAGTTTTTGCGTTATTAAACAAATCTACGTTAATATTTTCAACGTCGTATCTATTAATAACTCTAACTTTTTCAACGTTTTTAATGCCCAAAAACACCTTTAAATCGTTAAAAAGTGAGTTAGCTTCGTGAGTAAATCCTTCCTTTTTTTCTACAAATAAGCGATAAACCATATTATTCTCCTTTTACAAGCAACGCTTTTTGACCGATATCATTTCTCATATATTTATTTTCAAAATGAATAGAATTTGCTAAATTATAAGCATTTTTTATAGCCGATTTTAAATTATTTCCTATACAAGTTGCACCAATAACTCTACCGCCGGCAGTTTTTAATTTTCCGTCTTCTTTTTTAGCGCCGGCAATATAAATTTCACCGTCGTAATTAGTTGGAAGAGTAATTTCAAAGCCTGATTTGTATTGTTTTGGATAGCCGTTAGATGCTAAAATTACGCAACAAGCACTACAATCTTTTTTAAATTCAACTGAAATATTAGATAAAGTGCCGTTAGTCGTAGCCATCATAACTTCAAGTAAATCACTATTTAAAAGTGGCAATACAACCTGAGTTTCAGGGTCGCCGAAACGACAATTATATTCAATAACTTTCGGACCGTCTTTTGTAAGCATTAAACCAAAATATAAACAACCCTTAAAAGTTCTATTTTCACTATTCATTGCGTTAATCGTTGGAATAAAAATGGTTTCCATACAAACTTTTTCAATTTCGCTTGTATAATATGGATTAGGAGCAATCGTTCCCATACCACCCGTATTTAAACCTTGGTCGTTATCGTGCGACCTTTTGTGGTCCATAGAAGATATCATTGGAACAACAACTTTTCCATCGGTAAACGCTAATACTGAAACTTCCGGGCCTTCTAAAAATTCTTCAATAACAACGTTATTTCCGCTATTACCAAAAACCTTGTCCTGCATCATAGAAATTATAGCGTTTTCTGCTTCTTCTTTTGTAGTTGCAATAATAACCCCTTTACCAAGAGCAAGACCGTCTGC
>JAZRLL010000129.1:0-11878 GCA_045646745.1 Christensenellaceae bacterium | reverse complement strand
TATCCGCATAGTTTATCCTTGGAAAAAAGATTGGACTACTAAAATTTAATTTTAAATATAAATATTTAAACCCCGAAGAAATTTTTATTTCTCCGGGGTTTTCAAATCAGTTAATAAATTTGGTGTTAGGGGTAATAAGTTTACATTTCGTTTTATTAATTGCATCAACGAATTGTTTAGGCGGTTCGGTTTCGGTAATTAAATAATCAATTTCATCAAAATCAAAATCGTGAAACATAAAAGTTTCGCCAAATTTAGTAGAGTCGGCTAAAACGGCAACTTTTTTTGAATTTTTTCTCATGCGTTGTTTAAGTTTTGATTGTTCTAAACTTGAATCGTTTATTCCCGCTTCAAGCGAAACGCCGGTACAAGAAAGTATAGAAATATCTGCAAAAATACGGGAAATGTAATCCATAGTATCCGTACCCGTTATAGAGTTTGAGTGATTTGCAACGAGTCCGCCTGCAATATAAACTTTAACGCTATCGGTAGAAGATAAAATCGTTGCGTTGTTAATTCCCGTGGTAGTAACCGTAAGGTTAGTAAAATCTTTTAAAAGTTCCATTACGTAGCCCGTCGTTGAAGAAGAGTCTACGAATATAGAGTTTCCGTTTTTAATCAACTTTACCGCAAGTAAAGCCATTTTTCTTTTTGCGGAAGAATCTTTTTGCTCTCTAACTAAAAACGAAGTTTCCGTTGACGCAGATTTAAAAGGCATCGCCCCGCCGTGAGAACGAACTATCATACCTTGTTTTTCCATAACCTTTAAATCACGCCTAATAGTAGATGGGGAAACGTATAAACTTTGCGCCAAATATTCAACGCTAACCGATTTTTTTCTGTTTAATATATCTAAAATCTCTTCTTGCCTTTCTAATTTAATCATTTTTACTCCTAAAACTGAAAAACTTGCTCATTTGTGCTTATTTATGCTCATATTATAGCACAAAAAAGGTCATTTTGCAATCTTTTTGCAAATAATTACAAAAATAATTATATATGGTACAATATAATAGATTATATATAAAAATATAAATAAAGGAGTGATTAAAAATGGCAAACGGTGTATTAATGCCAAAACAAGGCATAACTGTTGAAAGTTGTGTTTTAACGAAATGGAACGTTAAAGTTGGCGACACAGTTAAGAAAGGGGATATTTTATTCTCTTATGAAACGGACAAGTCTGCCTTTGACCAAGAGTCAGAGTTTGACGGCGAAGTTTTGGCTTTATTCTGTGAAGAAGGGGACGAAGTTCCCGTTTTAACTAACGTGTGTGCTATTGGTAAAAAGGGAGAAGACGTATCTTCACTTGCCCCAAACGGTGCGGTATCAGAAGTTAAAGAAGAACCAAAACAAGAAGTTAAAGAAGAAAAGCCCGTAGTAGCACAAAAGGCTGTTGTTGGTAAACAAGCAAACGGCGTATTAATGCCAAAACAAGGTATAACTGTTGAAAGTTGTATTTTAACGAAATGGAACGTTAAAGTTGGTGATACGGTTAAGAAAGGGGATATTTTATTCTCTTACGAAACTGACAAGTCTGCTTTTGACCAAGAGTCAGAATTTGACGGTGAAGTTTTAGCCTTATTCTGTGAAGCGGGAGACGAAGTTCCCGTTTTAACAAACGTGTGCGCTATTGGAAATAAGGGTGAAGATTTTGTTTCTCTTGCGCCAAACGGAGTGGCAGTAGAAGTTAAAGAAGAAGTTAAAGAAGAAGTTAAAGAAGAAAAAGCGGTTGCAGAAGAAGTTCAAGCAGTTTCAACGCAAGCGACAAACGGTAGAATTTTCGCTTCTCCAAGAGCAAAGAATTTAGCAAAGAAACTTGGCGTTGACCTCAAAGATGCAATTGGAACAGGCCCTAACGGAAGAATTATTGAAAGCGATATTAGAAAAGCAAGCGTAAATCCTGCTCCAAAGAAAGAAGTGGTTGCAGTTGAAGAAAAGAAAGTTGTTTCAACAGTAGACTTTAAGGCTTATAAAGATGAAAAGATGCCTAATATTAGAAAGGTCATTGCAAAGAGTATGATGAACTCATTACAATCAATGGCTCAACTTACTATGACTTTAACTTTTGATTGTACTAATATTATGGAATTTAGAAAATTCCTTAAAGCAAATCAAGAAAAATTAAATTTACCATCAATCACGTTTAACCACATTATTATTTATGCGGTATCAAGAGTATTAAAAAATCACAAAGATTTAAACGCTCACTTAATTAACGGCGATACGATGAGATATTTTGAACACGTTAACATCGGTATTGCAACGGATACGCCAAGGGGATTATTAGTTCCTACGCTTTTCGGTGCAGACACGTTAACTCTTTCTCAAATAGCAAAAGATAGCAAAAAACTTTCAAACGACGCTATTGCAGGCGGAATTAACCCAGAACTTTTACAAGGCGGAACGTTCACGATTTCTAACGTTGGAACTATGGGTATTGAAAGTTTCACACCTGTCATTAACCCACCACAAACGGGTATTTTAGGTGTTAACGCACTTGAAACGAGAGTAAAACTTGGCAAAAACGATGAAGTTATTCCTTATACGGCAATGGGATTATCTTTAACGTTTGACCATAGAGCATTAGACGGAGCGCCAGCCGGAAGATTCTTAAAAGATTTAAAAGAATATCTTGAAAACTTCTCTTATAATCTTCTTGCTGAAAGCAATATTTAAGGAGAAAGATTATGGAAATTTTTGATTTAATCGTTATCGGTGGCGGTCCTGGTGGATATTTGGCTGCTGAAAGGGCTGGACACGCAGGGCTTAAAACTTTGGTTATTGAAAAAAGAGAATTTGGTGGCGTATGCTTAAACGAAGGTTGCGTACCAAGTAAAACTTTTTTAAACTCTGCAAAAGTTTTAGATTACGCTAATCACTCTCAAAACTACGGCGTTAAGGTTGAAGGCAAAACTTCAATTGACCAAAAGTTCGTTGTTGAAAGGAAAAACGGCGTTGTAAAAATGCTCGTATCAGGCGTTAAGGCTCAACTTAAAAGAAACAAAGTTAAAATGGTCAACGCAGAAGCCTTCATTGAAGGAAAAATTGCAGAAGGTTTTTCAGTAAAGGCGGGCGATGAAAAGTTTGTTGGTAAAAGGCTTATAATAGCAACGGGTTCTATGCCGGTAGTTCCACCAATTCAAGGCTTAAAAGAAAACATTGAAAGCGGACTCGTTATGACTAACAGGGAAGTTTTGGATTTAGACTTTATTCCAAAAACTCTCACTATAATAGGTGGTGGTGTAATTGGTCTTGAAATGGCAAGTTATTTTTCATCGGTAGGAACGAAAGTTCAAGTCGTTGAAATGCTTAATAAAATTGCAGGCCCAACTGAAAGTGAAATATCTGCAATCTTACAAAAATCACTTGAAAAGAAAGGCGTTATTTTCAATTTAGGCGCAAAAGTTGTTGCTATTGAAAAAGACGGAGTAGTTTATGAAAAAGATGGAAAAACTACTAAAATTGAAAGTGAAAAAGTATTGCTTTCTATTGGAAGAAGAGCAGTTAGTCAAGGTTTCGGTTTAGAAAATATTAGCGTTGCATTAGATAGGGGCGCAATTATAACTGACGAACAAATGAGAACTAACGTTGCAAACGTTTACGCAGTAGGAGACGTTAACGCAAAGGTAATGCTTGCTCACACTGCTTATAGAGAAGCGGAAGTTGCAATCAACACTATTTTAGGCAAGAAAGATAGAATGAGATACAACGTAATTCCATCAGTTATCTATACTAACCCAGAAGTTGGTTCAGTTGGCGAAACGGAAGAAAGTGCAAAAGCAAAAGGCTTGGACGTTAAATGCGTTAATATCCCACTTACTTATTCTGGTAGATACGTTGCCGAAAACACCGACCTTAACGGAATTTGTAAACTCGTGGTTAACAATAAAACTAACACGTTAATCGGCGCTCATATAATCGGCTCTTACGCAGGCGAATATATCGTGGCGGTATCTGCGATGATAGATTTAGAAGTTGATATTGAAAATATCAAAAAATTAGTATTCCCACATCCAACGGTGTGTGAAATAATTCGTGAAGCAATATTTCAAATATAATAAATAAGGAGAAAATATTATGCCAAAAAGTCAATTTATAGACCCTAAGTTTATAAGGGCAAGCGGAAAAATATCTTTTGAAGATATTCCTGTAAATCAATACAATAAAACGATTGAAGATGAAAAGAAGAATTTTTCAAAAGAAGAATTCGTAAACATTTTTAACGATATCGCCGTACTTCGTGAATTTGAAAGTATGATTTTAGACATTAAAGTAAAAGGCGAATACCAAGGATTTAAACACTCTTATCCAGGTCCTGCACACCTTTCAATAGGTCAAGAAGCAGCAGCGGTTGGACAAGCGTATCTCCTTGACCAAGACGATATGACTTTCGGTTCACACCGTAGCCATAGCGAAGTTTTAGCAAGAGGTCTTACGTCAATTCGTAAACTTCCAGACGATAAACTTTATCAAATTATGAAAGACTTCATGGGTGGCGAAACACTTGCTCCCGTTGAAGCGTTAAATAAAACGGGCAACGTTAAAGATTTAGCAGTAGATTTCCTTTTATATGGCTTTATGAGTGAAATTTACGCAAGAAGAACGGGCTTCCATAGAGGTATGGGTGGTTCAATGCACGTATTCTTCTTACCATTTGGTATTTACCCTAACAACGCAATCGTTGGCGGTGCTGCTCCCGTTGCTCTTGGTGCTGCTTTATACAAAAAGAACAACGATAAACCAGGTATAGTTATTTCTAACCTTGGTGACGGTTCTGTTGGTTGTGGCGTAGTTTACGAATCAATGAACTTTGCCGCTATGGACCAAATTAGTAAACTTTGGGAAAAGAAAGGCGGTCTTCCATTATTATTCAACTTCTTTAACAACGGCTACGGTATGGGCGGACAAACAAGAGGCGAAACTATGGCTTACGATTTCCTTGCTCGTCTTGGTGCAGGTGTATCTCCTACACAACTTCACGCAGAAAGAGTAGACGGCTTCAATCCACTTGCAGTTATTGAGGCGATGAGAAGAAAGAAAGAATTATTATTAAAAGGCGAAGGCCCTTGCTTAATGGACGTTGTAACTTATCGTTTCGGTGGACACTCTCCATCTGACTCAATGAGTTATAGAACACCAGAAGAAGTTGCTGCTTGGAAGGAATACGACCCAATCGTAGCATACAGAAAATCACTCGTTGACGCAAAAGTTGAAAGCGATGGTAAATTTGATGATATTTTAGGCTCAATCAAAGAAAGAATGCTCAAACTCTGCAAACTTTCTGCTGACCCTGAAAAATCTCCATATCTTGATTTCAGTAAAGACCCTTACTACGTAGAAAACTTAATGTTCTCTAACGGAAGCGTTGAATCAATGAGCGATAGAAAAGTTGAAATCGGCAAAGACGTAAAAACTGAAATGTCTGAAAACCCAAGGGTTAAACAAATTGCAGGCAAAATTCGTTACGCATTTGACGCAGACGGAAAAGAAGTTTCTAACCTTAAAAGATATAACATTAGAGATGGTATCTTTGAAGCAATCATTGATAGATACTATAAAGATTCAACTTTAACTTCTTATGGTGAAGACGTTCGTGATTGGGGCGGTGCTTACGCAGTTTATAAAGGACTTACTGAAGCCCTTCCATATCACAGATTATTTAACTCCCCAATTTCAGAAGGCGCTATCGTTGCAAGTGCAGTAGGCTACGGTATGTGCGGTGGTAGAGTTATAGTAGAACTTATGTACGCTGACTTTATGGGTAGAGCGGGCGACGAAATCTTTAACCAACTTGCTAAATGGCAAGCAATGAGTTCTGGTATTTTAAAAATGCCTGTTGTAGTTCGTGTATCCGTTGGTGCTAAATACGGTGCTCAACACTCACAAGATTGGGTTGCTCTTCCTTCACACGTTCCAGGACTTAAAGTATGCTTCCCTGCATCTCCATACGACGCAAAAGGTTTAATGAACGCTGCTCTTAACGGGACTGACCCTGTTATCTTCTTTGAAAGCCAAAGAATTTACGATAAGGGTGAAGAATTCCATAAAGAAGGTGTTCCAGAAGGATATTACGAAATTCCACTTGGCGAACCAGACGTTAAGAGAGTGGGTAGTGATATAACGATTTTAACAATCGGTGCTACTTTATATAGAGCATTATCTGCTGCAAAAACTCTTTCTGAAAAATACGGAATTGAAGCAGAAGTTATTGATGCAAGAACGGTTGTTCCTTTCAACTACGAAAAAGTTGTTGAATCAGTTAAGAAGACGGGTAGAATTATCCTTGCTTCTGATGCTTGTACAAGGGGCTCAATCCTTAACGATATGGCTGCAAACATCACTGAACTTTGCTTTGACTATTTAGATGCTCCACCAGTTGTTTGCGGTGCTAAAAACTGGATTACTCCACCATACGAATTTGATGGAGAATTCTTCCCACAACCAAGTTGGATATTAGACTTTATTAACGATAAAATACTTCCACTTAAAGGACACGTTAGCACGTATAATACGTCTGACGCAGAAGCGTTAAGAAAATCTAAAAAAGGAGTTTAATTAAAAATTAAAAAGGGAAGAGCATTAGTTCTCCCTTTTTATTTGTTTTATTATGGAAAATGTTAAATTTATAATTTCAAACATAACCGAGCCCTATTTTAATATTGCAAGTGAAGAATATTTATTAAAACAAACTGCCGGTTATTATATATATTTATGGCGAAATGATAAAGCCGTTATCGTTGGAAACAATCAAAACACTTTACTTGAAGTAAATTTAAATAAGGCAGACGAAAAAGGTGTTAAAGTTGTTAGAAGATTAACGGGTGGCGGAGCGGTGTATCACGACGTAAACAATATTTGCTACACTATTATTGCGCCGTATTTAGAAGAAGAAAACAGTTATAAGAAATTCACTAAACCCGTTATAGAATATTTAAACTCGCTAGGCGTTAAAGCCGAATTTTCTGGGCGAAACGATATTTGTGTAGATAATAAAAAAATTTCGGGAAACGCACAAGTTGTTTATAAAGATAGAATAATGCACCACGGAACGCTTTTGTTTGATACTAACCTTAACGAATTAGAAGGCTTGTTAATTCAAAACAAAATTAAAGTTGAGTCAAAAGGTATTAAAAGTGTAAGGGCTAGGGTTGTAAACGTTAGAGAATATTTGCCTAACTTAACAACGGAAAATTTCTTAAACGGCTTAATACAAAATTTTGAAAGCAAGTATGAAAAGTACGCTTTTACGAAAGAAGACGTAGAAAAAATTCAAAAACTTGTTGAAGATAAATATTCAACTTACGAGTGGAATATAGGCGCTTCTATAAAAGGTAATAATAGGATAGATTTAAAATTTAAATTTGGTATTTTAACTATAACATTTGATTTAATAGACGGAATTATAAAAAATTGTGAAATTTTTGGAGATTTTTTCTCAAATCAAAGTCTTTTAGAATTTGGTAAAAATTTAAACGGGAAAAGATTTTTAAAAGAAGATTTATTGGGTGCTTTTAACGGAATTGAAAACTATATTAACGGCGCAAGCAAAGAAGAAATAGTAAACGAAATATTTAAATAAAACTTAAAAAAGACATGAAAAAAAATATTAATCCAAGAGCATTACTAATAATTTCTATGGCGATATTTGGAACTATCGGCGTATTCGTTAGAAACGTTTCCGTATCGTCAGGAGAATTGGCTTTGTATCGTGCAGTATTAGCAGCGATTTTGATAGGAGTATTTTTAATAATAACCAAACAAAAAATTCCGTTTTTAACAATAAAAAAGGAACTTCCACTTTTGCTCGTGTCTGGCGTAGCGATGGGGATAAATTGGATTTTTCTTTTTGAAGCGTATAAGCACACCACTATTTCAGTTGCTACGCTTAGTTATTATTTTGCTCCCGTTATCGTAACCATCGTTTGCCCGATACTTTTTAAAGAAAAACTCACGGTAAAACAAATTATATGTTTTGTAGGGTCAACGCTTGGGCTCGTTTTAATTACGGGCATAAGCGGTGGGGGCAGTTCAAACCTTATAGGTATTTTGTTTGGATTAGGTGCGGCTTTCTTTTATGCTACGGTTATTGTTATTAATAAATTTATTAAAAAAGTAGATGGAATACATAGAACGTTTTTGCAGTTTTTATCTGCAATCATAACTTTAATTCCATACGTCCTATTTACAAGCGGAATAACGCTGGGAACTTTAAATGGTGTTGGTTGGACAAACCTTTTAACCGTTGGTTTAATTCATACGGGCATAACGTATTGCATGTATTTTTCTTCATTGAAAGAATTGCACGGGCAAAAAGTGGCGATATTAAGTTATATAGACCCGTTAGTTGCAGTTTTAATTTCGGTTATGATTTTAGGCGAAAGCATTACGGGACTACAAGTCGTTGGTGGGATTTTAATATTAGGCTTTACGCTTTTTAATGAAATTACGCCTAAACGAAAAAACATTTGTTAAAACAAAGAATTTAAAAGGATAGCAAAAACTTTGCTATCCTTTTATAACGTTTTAAATTTTTATTATTCGCCGTCAAAACAAGGGTTGCACGGCGGAGTAAGGAAATCATCGTTGCAAATATCTTGTTTTAAATTGCATTTTTTATATAAAATAGAATCTTCGCCAATTTTAATAATACAAGCAAAATCAATTTCTATTTTTCCCGAACAAAATATTGAGTTTTTAGACCCCGTTAGTATAAGTTGTTTAATTACACCGCTATCGCTATCTAAAATTAAATCACAAATTTTACCAAGATTTTTACCCGTTTCAGTATCAATAACGTATTTCTTTTTTAGTTCTTGCAAGGTTATGTTCATATGATATTATATGAACGATTTTTAAACATATTACACTTTTTCTAACGTTAAGGTAAAGCAGTTAAAGTCGTATAAATCTTTTAACTCAATTCCGTCGTTAACGATTTCGTCGTAAGAGTAAATTTTATCGTTAATTTTATAGCTTGCGCCTTCTAAAACTTTTGGATAAATTCTAACTCTCGTTAAGCAAATATTTTTAGTAAACAATTTAATTTCAATTCTATCAAAATTAGCATCTCTATACTCAAAACATAGCATATTATCGCAATCAAGTAAAATATGAGTTAAAGCAGTTCTATAAAACTCTCTATCTTCTTTATATTTAGCAATAACGTTTTTAAGTTTTTCTTTGTGCTCATCAGGTAAAATGTGAATATTGCATGAAAGACCCAAAGGACCGCCTTGCAAGAAATTAAAGATGTAATCTTCTTTAACGGTTGCTAAATTTTGCCAAGACGCGTTATTACAGATTAAAGGGTGTTGTTTATACGTTTTACTACCTATCGTAGGAATAGGTGCGGTAAAGGTATATACGCCCCATCTTTCAATATTGCTACTTGGAATTCTCAAAAGAGCGTTTTTCAAAATTGAAAGACCTTCTAACATACCGTTGTTATCGGTAAACCAGCAAGTTTCCATAAGTTGTTGATAAGATAGGTCAAGCCTAAATCCACCGGCAGCACAGTTAGATATATAAAGGTTAGGGAAAGCCTTTCTTAATTTCTTAATGAATTTTTTATAACCTTCGTAATATTTAAAGAAGGCTTGATTAGTTGGGTCGTAGTGAATAGTTCTATTAGCGTCAGTTTTAATATAGTCTACGTTATATTTTTTGAGTACGACAGATATTTCGTTTAAAATGAAATCGCAGGCTTCGTCGTTAGAATAATCTATAAAATAATCGTTATCCCCACTCGTTAAATAATATTCAGGGTGGTCTTTAACGCTTTGAACACCTTCGTAAGCCCTTTCATATTCAAACCATAAACCAAACTTCATACCCGCTTTATGAACGTAGTCTGAAATTTCTTTGAGTCTACCCTTGTATCCGTATTCTAAACTTTCATACCACTTACCAACGGTTTTAAAAAATGCTTTGCCGTCTCCGTACCAACCGCAGTCAATGTTAAAAATTTCAAAGCCCAACTCTTTTGCAGTGTCTATAAGTTTAATAGTGTCTTCAAATTCAATATTAGTAAAATTAGAAAGCCAAGTATCGTAGATAATAGGAAGTTGTTTTCTTGGGAACTTATTATTAAAAAAGGCGTGAAGTTTATAAGCGTCAAAGTCAAAATAATTTTCCGTTTCGTAATAAACAATTTCAGGGAAATCAATACTTTCGTTAGGCATAACGGTAATAGAAAAAGGGTTATCGTTATTAAGTCCCATTTCCACAACTACGTTATCGCATTTATCATAATAAGGTCTTTTAATTGCAGACATTTTCCAAGCGCCCTTTGGGAACAAGTGAAAAACTACACCCTTGTTATTTTGAGTGTTTTTTATCGCAAGCATAGGAGTTGCACCTTCACAATGTCTAATAGCAGTTGTGCCAGCACTAATTTGAGTGTTTAATTTTTGCCAACAGCCCATATTTTCGTGTTGCCAAGCGCTATATTGAGTATAAACGTCGCAATCAAAACCAGGGAAGAAAAATCTACTAACGTATTTGTTAATAATTATAGGCTTGTTAGAAGTATTTAAAAAAGAGTCCGTTCTAAAAATCAAGCCGTCGTTATATTCTTCGTATTTGCAAGTAATAGTAAATCCGTCACCATTATAAACGTATCCGGTTTCAGTAGTAGTAAAGTTTTTGAAAACGTCAGTATTTCCGTCAATAATTCCAAATGAACCGTAGCAAGCAAAAGGATAACTAAGCCCCGTAAATTGACCAGATAATCCAACCACGCCCATATCCATATTTGCAAAAGTTTTCATAAAATTCTCCTTGTTATTTTGGTTTAGTTTAGTTTACACTAATAAAACTAAAAAGTCAATGCTTTTAGTTAAATTTTAACAAAATTTAAAAAGCAAAAATAAAAGGCTTTGCCATTTAAATAATAAAAAGTTATTTATAATAGCCAAGCCTAAAATTTAAAAAAATTATTTGTTTTTAATATATTCGTCAATAGCCATAGCAGCAATTTTGCCTGCGCCCATAGCCGAAATAACGGTAGATGCCCCCGTAACGGCGTCTCCACCAGCGTAAACGCCCGTTTTAGAAGTTAAGCCATTATCGTTAACGATAATTCCACCGTATTTATTAACTTCTAAACCCGCAGTAGTGTTTTTAATAAGTGGGTTAGGCGAAGTGCCGATAGCCATAATAACGGTATCAACGGGTTGAGTGAATTCGCTATTAGCAATAGGAACAGGTCTTCTTCTACCCCTTTCGTCTGGTTCACCAAGTTCCATTTTTATACATTTAATACCCGTAACGAAACCGTTTTTAGCATCTCTTTTATCGTCAGGGTTATTGTAGCCCAAAATTTCAATAGGGTTAGTTAAGAGTTTAAACTCAATTCCTTCTTCCATAGCGTTTTCAACTTCTTCTTTTCTTGCAGGAAGTTCTTCAAGTGAACGGCGGTAAATAATCATAACCTTTTCAGCGCCAAGCCTTAAAGCCGTTCTTGCAGCGTCCATAGCAACGTTTCCTCCACCGACTACTGCAACTTTACCACCTTTCATAATAGGTGTTTCGGCATCTTTTTTATATGCTTTCATTAAATTACTTCTTGTTAAAAATTCGTTTGCAGAATAAACGCCTTTATAGTTTTCGCCAGAAATATTCATAAAGTTAGGAAGTCCTGCACCAGAGCCGATGAATACGCTCTCATAACCCATTTCAAAAAGTTCGTCAACGAACAATGTTTTTCCAATAACTACGTTGCATACGAACTCAACGCCCATTTGTTTAAGTTTGTTTACTTCTTGCTTAACGATTTCTTTTGGAAGTCTAAATTCTGGGAAAGTCGGATCGTAGCCATGTCGTTCTGTGAGCCAAGGAGTTGCCTGACTGGGTTGTCTTCCTAAGACCGCTTGGC
>JAZRLL010000128.1:0-4399 GCA_045646745.1 Christensenellaceae bacterium | reverse complement strand
CCATATATCCTTCAACCATAATAACGCTATCTAAATCCCCTTTTAATTTTTCGTTTTTTAAATAATTAACTCCAAATAAAGTGCGCTTTTTTATGAAAATTGAAGTTTCTTTGGTGTTTTTATATTTGCCTATATCCGTTTTAACGATTACTCTGCCACCAAAACCTATAACCTTTCCAAGTGAGTTTATAATAGGAACTATCACTCTATTTGCTTGACTATCAAACAAGTTTCCCCTTTCGTTTAATTGACAAACGCCACACTCTAACATCTCGTCTTTGGTGTAGCCCTTTTTAAATAAGTAATTAGGAAGTTCTTGATAGCCAACCGACGCTCCCATACCGAAATATCTTATCGTTTGGTTTTCAATGCCCCTTTTTTCTAAATAGTCAAGATATTTTTTGCCTTCGTTAGACGAAAGATTTTTAACGTAGAACAAAGCAGTATCTTTTAAAAGAGCGTATAATCTATCTTTTTTTGCCTTTTGCTTTTTTAAAATACCTTCGTCGTAGTTATCGTTTTCAGGCATTGGAATTTTATAAGCGTCAGCCAAAAATTTAACGGCGTCAATAAACTGCAAATCTTCAACTTCACAGATAAACTTAATAACGTCGCCCCCCCTATTGCAACCGAAACAGTGGTAAAACTGACCAGGCTCGTTAACGGTGAAAGACGGTGTTTTTTCGCTATGACCAGGAAGCGGACATCTTGCCCAATAATTAGAAGTTCCTTTTCGTTGCAAAACGCAATATTTTTGAACTACGTCTACGATATTTATTTTATTTTTAAGTTCTTCTATAAACTTTTCGTAAATAGTAGACATTAATTTCCCCCCTAATTAAAAACTTTCTGGAATAAATATTGAACGGAAAACGTTTATAGCGTATCTATCCGTCATACCCGATATGTAATCGCAAACCACCTGAGAAATAGGATATTTATCTATCATATTTTTATATGGACTAGTCATTTTATCTGGATTTTTAGTGAAATACTCAAATAAATCAGATAGCATATACATCGCCCTTTCTTCTTCCCTTTTAGCAGTTGGCATCATATATAAATTTTCAAACATAAACTCTCTAAGTTTAGTCATAGCATCGCTCACGTCTTTTGACAAGCAAACTTTATCTTTTAAATAACTGCTTTCGTAAACGGATTTTATCATCACGTTAATTCTTTCTTTTGAAGTTTTGCCTAAAATTTCTAAAACGTCTTTTGGTAAATCTTCAACCTTTATTATATTAGCCCTTATGGCGTCGTTCAAATCGTGATTGAGATAAGCAATTCTATCAGCCAAGGAAACGACTTGTCCTTCACAAGTTGAAGGGTTGCCCGTGATTTTATGATTTAAAATACCGTCTCTAACTTCGTAGGTTAAGTTTAAGCCTTGACCGTTGTTTTCAATAACGTCAACAACCCTTAAAGATTGCTCGTTGTGTTTAAACCCGTCTTTATTCAAAACGTTTAAAACCCTTTCGCCAGCATGCCCGAAAGGAGTATGACCTAAATCGTGGCCAAGTGCTATTGCTTCGGTTAAATCTTCGTTTAAAGATAAATTCCTTGCAATAGAACGAGCAATTTGCGAAACGCCGAGAGTATGAGTAAGCCTAGTCATAAAATGGTCGCCTTCTGGCGAAAAGAAAACCTGCGTTTTATTTTTTAATCTTATAAAAGCCTTTGAGTAAATAATTCTATCTTTATCCCTTTGAAATTCAGTACGCATTGGACAAGGCTCTTCGCTTTTAGCCCTACCTTTCGTATTTTTAGATAAACTCGCGTATTTGCTTAAATTTTGGCTTTCTATATTAAAAATTCTATCTTTTACGTCAAAAGTCATTATTATTTTTACTCCTTTACACTATATATATACTAATATAAATATATAAAACCCTTTTAAAAATAAAATTTTTATATTTTACCTACCGAAACCTTAAAAATCTTGCCGTTTACTTTATTAAAAGGCATATTAGAAATGTTATAAACCTTGTTTGCAACGTCTATTGGCTTTCCTATCTTTTTAAGCCCGTAATTAGAAACGAACTCTAATTTTTCTTCTTCGGTTAAATGATTATTCATTTGAGTATTAATAAGCCCTGGCGCTACCGCACAAATAGACAAATTAGAATTGCTTAATTCTTCCGCAACCGATTTGGTTAAACCAATTACTCCAAATTTAGAGGCAGAATACACGCTTTCACAACTTCCACCAACGATTCCGTAGATTGAAGAAATATTTATAATGCACCCACCCGTTGAAAGCATATTTAAAACGCCTTGCTTTATAGAGTTGAAAGTGCCTTTTAAATTAACGTTTATAATATTATCAAATTCTTCGCCTGATATATCGCAAACGAATTTTTGCTTTAAACTAATACCCGCACAATTAACTAAAACGTCTATTTTTTTATACTTTAAAAGAGCGTATGAAAAAAGTTCTTGCATGTCTTTTTCCGAAGTGCAATCCACTTTTTTTACGTCTATTTTTAAATCTTTTAATTTTAAGGCGTCGTCGTAGGAGTTTAAGTAAGTTGCTAAAACGTTATAATTATTCTTCTTAAATTTTAACGAAATGCTTTTGCCTATCCCCTTACAACCGCCAACTATAATAACGGTTTTCATACTAAAAATATAAAAACCTGACAGCCTTAAAAAACTGTCAGGTAAAAAATTTTATTTTTTAACTCTTTCCATATATTCGCCTGTTCTCGTGTCAATACGAATAACGTCGCCTTCGTTAACAAACATAGGAACTTGTAATTTAATACCTGTTTCTAATCCTACCATTTTAGTAGCGTTAGTAGCAGTATTTCCAGCAACGCTTGGTTCGGCTTCAACAACTAATAACTCAACGAAGTTTTCGCAATCAACCGAGAAAGCTTTGCCTTTATAGAACTTAACGATAACTGGGTCGTTTTCTTTAATGTATTTTAAAGCGTCTTCAACTTGGTCGTAATTAAGTGGTTCCATGTTGAATTCTTCATCCATAAAGTAATAAAGTTCGCCGTCTGTATAAGAGTAAGTCATTCTCTTAGTTTCAATAATAGCGTTTTCAAATTTTTCAGTTGGGTTGAAAGTGATTTGTAAAACTTTTCCATCAACTACGTTCTTTAAAGTAGTTCTAACGAACGCTGCACCTTTTCCTGGTTTTACGTGAAGAAAGTCAACAACCGTAAAAATTTTTCCATCGTATTCGATAGTTACGCCTTTTCTTAAATCGCCTGCTAATACCATATAATAATTTTCTCCTTGAAAATAATATCTATTTAAATCTTCGCAAATTAAATTACGATAAGATTTTTATCACTTTTCATAAATGATACGCATTTATCATTTTTTAAATAAACGGTATCTTCAATTCTAATTCCAAACTTGCCCTGAATATAAATTCCAGGCTCTATTGAGAATACGTTTCCGTTTTGTAAAACGTAGTCGCTTTTTCTAGACAACGTTGGACTTTCGTGAATTTTAACGCCAACACCGTGCCCAAGCGAGTGTGTAAAAAATTCGCCGTAGCCGTTTTTAGTTAAATAACTTCTTGCAATACTGTCCGCATCTTTACAAGACATATTAGCCGTTATACCTGAAAAAGCAAGATTAAATGCATTTTTAACGAGTTCGTAGCAAGATAAAAACTCACTATTAGGTTTGCCGAAATATAAGGTTCTTGTCATATCGGATAAATATCCTTTATAACTACAACCAAAGTCCATTAAAATGGTTGAATTCTTTTTAAGTTTAACGTCGCCCGTTTTGTAATGCGGTATTGACGAGCCGTTATTAAATGCAACTATCCCGTTAAAAGCAGATTTTTCCGCCCCGTTTTTCTTAAAAGCGTATTCAAGTTCTGCTAAAAGTTCGTTTTCGGTAATACCTTCTTTAATAAACGGCAAAATATCGTAAAAAGATTTTTCACATATTTCGCAAGATTTTTCTATATTTAAAATTTCCCTTTCACTTTTAACGGAAGTTGAATTTTCAATTTCCAAAGAATTGTCTAAAATCTCAAACCCGTCCGTTTCAAGCATTTTATAAAATGCAAGCGAAGTGTATTTAAAAGGAATTTTAACGGTTTTAATATTATTGCTTTTTAAAAAATTACTAACGGAAAATTGTTCGTTTAATTTTACTTCAACGCCCTTTAATTTGATTGCGCTTTCGTAGTAGCGCATATCGGTAAATAAAACCTTATTCCCGTTTAAAATAACCAAATAACTATCTTCCGTTAAAAACCCGATATAATATAGAATTAAATCGCTATCGTCTAGTAATATAGCAAAATTTTCACTCATAAATAAAACCTAATATTATATTAACATAATCTTGAATTATAGTCAACTTGTTTAAAAGTTTTATTAGTTATAACCCCTATTTTTTAATAATTTTTTATCAAATTTTT
>JAZRLL010000127.1:0-1876 GCA_045646745.1 Christensenellaceae bacterium | reverse complement strand
TATTCTAACTAAAACGGGATTTTGAATAAAATCTACTCTGCCCGTTTCAGAAACCACAACCATGTTCTTTCTACTATCTTCTACTTCAAACCTAACTTCTTGAGAAGATACGTCGTTAGGCTCTAATTTATAATACAACTGGTAAGATACGCTCTCTTGTAGATTAACCTTAACGGTTTCGCCGTCTTCGTACTTATTACCATATTTATCAGTAAAATAAATGTCGGTGCATAAGGTTTTACTACGCATGTCTTGAATAGCAATACCTAAAATGCTTATTAACATTATTGATAGTAAACACTCAACGAATACTATAAAAATAAGTGTTTTTTTATTCATATAAACCTACCTTTACATTTGAATATCATTAAAATAGGCTTTTAAATTGCTATTTAATAAATAAGTTCTAACGACTAAAAACGCCGTTGCTATTAGCAAAATTCTAATCCAGCCTGAAAAATAAGAATCAAATAACAATAGTAAAGTTATAACGCCTGAAAACATTGAAACGAGAAAGCCGTTAAATACCGCTTTTGAAACGTTTGGATTATCAATATAACTTTCCCCTTTAACCTTGTATTCACTAATTTTTGGATTAGTTATATCAAGTTGAAAATTCCACATTATGTTACCAAGCGAAAGGATAGATATCGTTATTATCATAAATATTATATCCATCGCACTTAAACGACAAGTGTAGGCAATCATTATTGAAGACGACGCTACCGCAAGAAAGTTTATTACCGCCGTAACTAAAATTTTAGCATAACAAACGGGCGTGGTGTTAGACGGCGCAATTTTTAAAAGCGAAAAACCTTCGCCTTCCATTGATATTGAAGACGCCGCACTTGAATTGAATATACTAAGCAAACTCGTTATTATCATAACGTTAAAAGAAATCGTTAAATAATCGCCTAACCTACTCGTTTGAATACCCGCTATAATAAAGTTTAACACGTAAATTAGTATTGGAAATACGAGTATTACGACTATTGCACTATTTAAGTTTTCAGACGATCTAAATAACATTTTAAATTCCTTTCTAACGAAAGTTGCAAACAAGTTTTTTGATTTTGGAATTTTAAAATTATGCTTTTTAGACGTGCTATTTTCAACGTTATCACTCGCAGTTTTAAAGAAGAAAGGTATAACCATTAAAGCACACAATACAATTACGATAATAGTAGATAAAAGCAACAATAGTAAACTTATTATAACGTTTTTATTAAACATTAGGTTTCCTATAAAAGCGTAAAACAAGGTGTAATCGCTAAGTGATTGTAAAAAGGCGTAAACACCCGTTATAAATTGATTATATATTGCAATTATTCTTATTGGCAACGGTATAAGTTTAAGTAAGTTATAAACTCCAATAAAGGAAAGTATTAACGCAACTATTAATAATATTGCATGTAAAATAATGTGCGATTTTAAAAACTTTTTAACTCTCGTAATAATAACTGAAAATGCCGTTCCGATAAATACCGAGAAAATTTCAAGGAGTAAAAAACAAGGCAATAGCCAAATAAAATAAGAAATACTAGCACCCGAAACTATGCCGTAAGAAACCATAAAAGGAAGTAAAACGAATAAACTTTTGTATAATGAAGATATAAAAAGCGTAATTATTTTACTTATAAATATTTCCGTAAATCTACAAGGCAAAATAAGTAGCATAGCGTTATCTTTTTGTGAAAACATTTTATTAGTTGAATTTATTGCAACTGCCAAAATATCAAATATTTGCCACATAAAAATTATGCTTGTAAAGGTTATTCTATCAAGATTTAAGTAAAAAGTATTCTTTATTAAGCCTAACAAAAAGTATATCGCTCCCGTTATTGCGATAATAAATATAAACTTAAATAAAAGCGAT
>JAZRLL010000126.1:0-4137 GCA_045646745.1 Christensenellaceae bacterium | reverse complement strand
ATAACTATTCAAAAGGAAGTTGCACTTCGTATTTGTGCAAAAGAAGGAACATCTGATTACGGTGCTATCACGGCGTCCATAAACGCAGTTGCGGATAGTGAAATTATTGAGTTTATTAATAGAGATAAGTTCTATCCCGCTCCAAACGTTGATTCTGCGGTAGTTAAAATTAAACTAAACAAAAATAAATACGAGATAAACGATTTAAAAGAATACAGAAAACTTATTAAAACGGCTTTTTCAATGCGAAGAAAAACCTTAATTAACAATCTTGTAAAAGGTTATAATTTAAATAAAGAACAAATAGAAAAATTGCTAATTGAAAACGGATTTGATATAAACGTTAGAGGAGAAGATTTGTCTTCTGAAAATTACGTTTTACTTTCTAACTTAATTAGTAAAATGTAAAGGAGAAAAATGGAATTTATTACTAATTTTATAAATAGTTTAGATTTGTGGCTTGTGGTAGTGTTCTTTTTAATAGGTTTAGTTCTTATTATTAAGGGTGGAGATATTTTCGTTGACGCTTCAAGTTGGATTGCTGAAATAACGGGTATTCCTAAACTTATAATTGGTGCAACGGTAGTTAGTTTTTCAACTACGCTTCCTGAACTTTTAGTTTCCCTTTTCGCAACTATTAGCGGAGATTACGGTATTGCCACGGGTAATGCAATAGGCTCTGTAACTGCAAATTTAGGCTTAATTATGGGTATATCACTCGTTTGGCTTCCATCGGTTATTAGTAAAAAAGAGGTTACTTTTAAGGGCTTATATATGATTTTGCCTTTAATCTTAATGTTCGTTTTTGCGTTCAATGGTTTAAGTGATGGAAAGATTGGTGTTTTATGTGCGATTATGCTCTTTATTATCTTTGCAGTTAATATGTACGATAACGTTAGAAGTGCAAGAAGACAAATGAAGTTAGAGGCTTTAATTTGTGAAAATCAAGGCAAAAAAGAGTGTAAGCGTAAACCGACTAAAAAAGAAATTATTATCAACGTTTCTAAATTCGTAATCGGAGCAGGAGCAATAGTGTTTGGCGCTCAATTCTTGGTTTCAACGTCAACTAAACTTGCAACCGTTGCTGGAATATCGGAAGCGGTTATAGGTTTAACGATTGTTGCCATAGGTACGAGTTTACCAGAATTAGTAACTACTATAACTGCACTTATTAAAAGGGAAAGTTCTTTATCAGTTGGAAACATTTTAGGAGCAAATATAATAGACTTAACCTTGATTTTATCCACTTGTACTTTCGTGGGGGGACAAAACTTAACTTTACTTGCTCAAAATATCGTATTAGATATTCCAATTTGTTTCGTATTAGGAATAATTGCAGTTGTTCCTGCTATGATAAATGGGCGATTTAAAAGATGGCAAGGCGTTTTGATGCTTTCAATATATTTTACATACCTAATTTTATTGGTAGTTGGCGTAGATAAAATCGGCTTGATATTAGGCTAATAATTAAATAAGAAAAATTTAAGGTTTTTTTAGATAATCAATCTATAAAAGCCTTTTTGTTTGCAAAAAATATAAAAATATGGTTAATTTTTCTTGACTTATTAGTTATAAAGACTATAATTAAGTGTGGTTAGTAAAAATATACTTTTACTACGTAAAAATTGACGTTATGTTTTTTTGACGTTTTTTATTTTTTAGCGGAGGAGTTATGAACTCAACAATAATTTTACTTACGTTATCACTTGCTCTTTTGTTAGGTCTATTACTAACGAGAATTGCTAAACTTTTAGGGCTTCCTGCCGTAACCGCTTATTTAGTAACGGGTATAATTTTAGGCCCTTTTTGTATTGGAGCAATAGGGGTTGAAGGTTTAGGTTTTACTTCACTTAAAAGCGTTAATGCTTTTTCAATTATTTGTGATTTAGCACTCGGCTTTATTGCATTTTCTATTGGAAACGAATTTAGGCTTTCTCAACTTAAAAAAATTGGAAAACAAGCAACCTTTATAGGCGTGTTTCAAGCCTTGTTTACTGCGGTACTCGTTGATATTGCTTTAATTACTTTTTCTTTGTTTTTCCCACACGTTTTATCGTTGTCGGCGGCAATAGTATTAGGTGCGGTGGCAACTGCAACTGCTCCTGCCGCAACTTTAATGGTCGTTAAACAATATAAAGCAAAGGGTAAAGTAACTGACGTTTTATTGCCCGTAGTTGCTATTGACGACGCGGTGGGTTTAGTAGTTTTTGCTATTTCTTTTGGTATAGCAAGAACTTTAAGTTTCGGCGAAATAAATTTATTATCAGTTATTTTAGAGCCCGTTTTAGAAGTCGTATTATCCCTTTTATTAGGTGCTTTAATGGGTGTTATATTTACCTTTATTGAAAGGTTTTTCCACTCACGCTCTAAAAGACTTTCAATATCTATAACTTTCGTTATGATAACCGTTGCTATATCAAGTTTAAAATTTGAGTTAGGTCCTATACATATCGGATTTTCTTCATTACTTTCTTGTATGATGCTTGGAACGATATTCTGTAATATTTGTGATTTTTCAGAAGAACTTATGGATAGGGCGGATAGATGGACTACGCCTTTTTACGTATTATTCTTCGTTTTATCCGGTGCAGCGTTAGACTTTTCGGTGTTCAGCCAAATATTCGTAGTAGTGGGTGGCGTAATATTTATTTTAGTTCGTTCGCTCGGTAAGTATACGGGTGCTGGTTTAAGCGCTAAACTTATGAAATGCGATGAAAGTATCGTTAAATATTTAGGTATTACTTTATTACCACAAGCGGGCGTTGCAATCGGTATGGCTACAAGAGCCTTAGAACTTGGCGAAGTTGGAGTTATAGTTCAATCTATAACCTTGCTTGCCGTTTTGGTTTACGAACTTTTTGGTCCTTACTTTACTAAACTTGCTTTAATTAAGGCAGGCGATATTAAACCAGAAGAAAAAATAAGCGCAAGGCGAATAAACGTTAAAAAATAGTTTTTAAACGGTTGCTAAACTAAAAATAAAATATTTAGATAATTAAGTATTAAAAACAGCAAATATAATTATTTAGGCATTGCAATTTTAATTATAGTGTGTTAAAATTTATTTAGGATGATTTAATTATGAACGTAGAATATAAAAACAAAAAAGGCACGTATCCGATATTCTTAGAAAGCGTAAAAAATAAGACGCTTACTATTGCGTGCGATAAAAACACAAAACCTTTTGCAGATGAAATTAAAACACTTTTAATAAACAACGGAACGCAAGTTAAAACGTGTTTTTTTGACGATGCTGACCTTATTCCTACCGAAGAAAAGTGTACGGAACTTAAAACTGTTGCAAATAAAACGGATTACGTTTTGGCAGTGGGAAGTGGTTCGCTTAACGATATGTGTAAATACGTGTCTACTTCGTTAGATATTCCTTGTGGCGTTTTAATAACGGCTGCAAGTATGGACGGATATGTTTCAAAAGGCTCGGCTATTATGGTAAACGGGGTAAAAATCACTTACGACGTTCACGTTCCAACCGACATTTTGATTGACCACGAAATCATTGGTAAAGCACCAAGACTTATGACGGCGGCTGGCTTTGGTGATATTATAGGAAAATACACCTGTTTAACGGATTGGCAACTTTCAAACATAGTAAACGGTGAAGAAATCAATATAGAAGCATTTGAACTTATGGAAAAGGCTCTTAATAGTTGCGTTTCGCTTTTTGACGATTTAAAAGAATATAAAAAAGAAGCCGTTGAAAAACTTACAAACGCACTTATTACTGCGGGTGTTTCTATGGCTATTTGCGGAAACTCTCGTCCTGCAAGTGGAAGCGAACATCATATGTCGCACTTTTTGGAAATGGATTTTATTTCAAAAGGGGAAAGAGTTCCACTTCACGGCGTTAAGGTGGCTATTGGCGCACTTATCTCTATTGAACTTTATAATTTTATTATAACCTTAGATATTCCTTATAAAGAAGAAATTGCTAAATTGGTTAAAAAACTTCCTTCGGTTAAAAAAGTAAAATCAATGCTTGAAGAAATGGGTTGTCCAACTAAATTTTCTCAAATTGGCGTTAAAAAAGAAGTTATGGAAGAAATGCTTGAAAAAGCCTACACCGTTCGTGATAGATACACCATTTTAACCTTTATTGGTAATAACGGCTTAACAAAT
>JAZRLL010000125.1:0-7410 GCA_045646745.1 Christensenellaceae bacterium | reverse complement strand
GAATTAGTGGCGGTGCTATTGCCATAATTTTTTCGTTATACGCCCAACTTTTATATGCCTTTGGTAATATTTTTAAAGATTTTAAAAGGTGCTTTTCCTTTTTATTTCCTATTTTAATCGGTATGGTTATAGGTTTACTTGGTGGCTTTTTAACCATTAAAAAACTAATGGAAATTCTCCCCTTTTCAATTATAGGTTTATTTGGTGGACTTATGGTTGGTGCTTTCCCTGCAATTACTAACGAAATTAAAGACGAAAAATTAAAAACGAAAAACGTTTTGCTTATTATCGTTGGCTTAATTACGCCAATTTTAATTTCAGTTATTTCAATTTTTGGCACTAATTTAAACGCCGTTTTAAACCCTAATTTATTAAGTAATCCTACTTGGGTTTTTATAATTTTATGTATTCCAATAGGTTTTTTAGTAGGAACCACTCAAATCTTACCAGGACTTAGCGCAACGGCCGTTTTAATGGTCTTAGGTTTATTTAAAATTTTAGTTAACAGCGTTAGTTTGACGTTTTGGCTTAATAACCCTATCGTTTTTGTCGTTTATTTAGCCCTCGTGGTAGGTTTTATTTTGGGAATCGTACTTTTTTCAAAACTAATATCTAATTTGCTTTCTAAACATAAATTAAGCCTTTTTTCACTTATTATAGGCTTATCTATCGGCTCAATAATCTCAATTTTCTTTAATTTAGACACTTATCAAATTTATTTAAGTTGGTATTTAAACGGAATAGTTTTAGTTGACTTTATTCTTGCAATAGTTTTATTTGTTCTTGGACTTGTTTCATCGTACTTCTTAGTTTTAAAGGAAATCAAAAATAAGCAATAAAAATCTTTATCAAAAAATAAACGCACCTTAATAATAAGGTGCGTTTTTTAAGTTAATTAATCAAGTTCAGGATATTTCTTTTTTAATAATTCGTAAATTAAATCGGCAGTTTTTTCCGAGCCGTATCTATCGTGAACTTTTTTGCAGTTTTCTTTTAAGTCGTCTAGGTAATGTGGATTTTCTAAACAACTTTCAATGATTTTAATAATCTTTTTAGGGTTAAACTCGTTAATAGCAGACTTAACGTAATTAACGTAATATTCAGCGATATGCTTTTCAATATTAGTCGTGTGCTTAGTAATGATTTGTGGAACGCCGAAAAAACAAGGCTCGGCAATCATACTTCCACTTTTTCCACAGAATAAGTCAGATGCTATTATATACTCAAATATGTTAGGCGTAAAAGATAAAGGCAATAACGTTGTATTTTTACCCGTTTGCATTTTAGAAAATTTATTATAAAGGTCTTGGTTCTTTCCACAAATAGGAATTAAAGTAACGGGTAAATCCTTTTCAACTGCTAATTCACAAATTTTTTCCATCTTGCCAATTCCGTATCCGCCCTCTACTAAAACGATAGTAAACTTGTTTTCGTCTATACCAATTTTCTTTCTTGCTTCTTCTTTGGTTAAATTAATTTCAAAGGCTTCCTTTCTAATTGAAAATGGAACTAACTTAAAGTTTTCACTATTAAACCTTTTCTTTCTTTTTTTAAGTGCGTGCTCATAGCCCGTAATCATAGAACAAAGGGCTAAATCACACTCGTAACTGAATAATGGATTAACGTGAGCGTCTGGACAATACATAACCGTTAAAGGCTTGGTTTTTGACTTTATAGCGTAATAATTTGACGCCCAATGCGTACTAACCATTAAATCCATATCTAAATCGTCAACACGTTTTATAGCCTTTTCATAAGCACCTTTAATTTTAGATTTCATAACGAAATCACTAGCAATTTTAGTCCCTACCAAATCCATAACGAGCGTAGTTAATTTCCCATACCAATTATGGTTATTTTGCATAACAACTTGACTCGTTAACAAATTTTCAAATTTTAATAATTCTTCTTCATTACTTTCAGTAAAAAAATTTGAACGAACACACTCAACTTTATCTGAATACTTTTTCTCAAAAGCATCTGCTATACTTCTAAGTGGCATAATATGTCCCATTCCCGCTTCTACAAACGCAAATACAACTTTTGGTTTTCTCATATTAATTAATCTCCTTGTTATTTAATAATTCACTATTATATTCAGTTTCTTTTTCTGCAAAGGTTAATAAAATCGTGTAAAATATTGCAAAGTTTGGAAGAACGTATATTTGGTCTAAAAGCCCGCAAAGCATAAACACAATCGTTGAAAATAGTAAAAAGAACTTTGAGAAATTAAGTTTTGTTAAAAACATTTTAAACACTTCAAATCTGTGATATAAAAACACCAAACTTCCTACAATTCCCATGCTTGCTATAACCTGAACTATCGTGTTATGCGCAAACGACCTAAATATAAAGCCAAAAAACTCTTGTCTTTCATTAAAATACGCCGAGAAACCAACGCCGAATATAGGATAGTTTTTAAAATAGTTTAGCATATCCGACCAAATTCTAAATCTTGCCCTATCACTAAATCCTGCATTTATGAAGAAGGTTGCTAATTTTAATAAATAACCTTTGTAAATAAGAATTAAAAGCAAGCCTAAACCTAGTAAACACAACCCTGCAAAAATAAACCTACAAATCTTTTTGTTTTTACCTATAAAGCATACTATTACACTTCCGAGCATAAAGGTTGGAACGCTAAATAATAATGCAGTTCTACTGAACGTAAAATATATTCCAATTAAGGATAAAATTGATATTAAGTAATACAAATATCCCCTTTTTTGAGTGCAACACAAGTAAAAACAGAACGGTAAAAATATTGCAATATATTCGCCGGCACTATTACTAACTAAAACGCCTAAAACTAATTTATCCTTCCAATCGCTATCAAGTGGCGTACCCCACTCGTAGCGCAAAACGTAAACGAAAGCAATTTCAAGTATAACTAAAATTATTGATAATACCCCTACTTTCGCTAAATATTGAACGTTATCTTCTCTACGGCGTAACGATATTGAATAGAGTAAATACCCCAAAGTATGACATATTAAAATGATAGATATCATCATTAAATTATCAAGATTATAATATTTTGAGAATAATCCCGAAATTAAATATGCAACGCCTAAAAATAAAAACCCTAAAAGCAAAAATCTTTTTGTAAAAATAGATTTATATTCTTTATAAATAATTATTCTAGCAATTAGCGTTATAATGGTTAATGCACAAACAAAAACTATTAATCCTACTATAACGGGATTTGAATAATACGACGTTGACCAATTATACCCTGGTGAATTTTGTGTAGATACGCAAAGCGGTCCCATAAAAACTACGGGAAGCGAAGAGCGAATATCGTCACAAAAAATATTAGTAAAGCAAGCGCTTAAAAATACAAGCAAAATACCAACAACGTCAATAGCCAAACAATGCGATAATAAAACTACTGCAAAAATAACTAACGGGTAATAATTTGAATCGTAAAATTTTAATATTCTTTGTATCACGTTATTACTTTTTATTTTCGCAATCATCGTTTATCCCCTTTCTATATTTCGTAGGAACAATAGTAAAAATCATATTAGTCGTACCTTCAACGTCTTCTTTAAAGGAAAGTTCTTTTAATTTTTCTAAATTCTCGTTAAATTTCTTAATTTCAACGTCTTCCATTTTATTAACGAAAATTCCTTCATGAAGGGTACTAGAAACGCTTTCTGAATCGTATCTTAACTCTTCAAACATCTTTTCGCCCGCTCTTAAACCGATAACGTTAATTTTAACGTCTTTTTCAGGTACTAAACCGTTCATTCTAATTAACGTGCAGGCTAAATCGTAAATGTATACGGGCTCACCCATATTTAAAACGAATATTTCGCCGTCATCTGCAAAAGCACCCGTTTGTAAAACTAATCTAACCGCTTCTGGAATAGACATAAAATATCTTTTTATATATCTATCCGTTAAAGTAATAGGTCCACCATTTTTAATTTGCTCTAAAAATATTGGAATAACACTTCCGTTAGAGCCTAAAACGTTACCAAATCTAACCGCCGCCATTTTCATTTTTAAGGTTTTACCCCTAGTTTGAATAACCATTTCGGCAATTCTTTTAGTTGCACCCATTATATTAGAAGGGTTAACCGCTTTATCCGTTGAAATTAAAACGAATTTTTTAACGCCCGCTTCTTCTGCACACTCAATTACGTTTAAAGTACCGAAAACGTTATTTTTTACGGCTTCCGTTGCCGAAATTTCCATCATAGGAACGTGTTTATACGCCGCTGCGTGAAATACGACTTCTGGTTTGTACGTATCAAAAACTTCTTTAAGTTTATCTTTTTCTCTAACCGTGCCTATACAAAGAGTATATTTTGACGTGTCGTATTTTTCCATAAATTCTTGATTTAGGAAAAACATACCGTTTTCGTGTTGGTCAAAAATAATTAAATGTTTACAGCCAAAATTTAATACTTGCCTACAAAGTTCCGAACCTATTGAACCTGCTCCACCCGTTATTAATACAACCTTGTTTTTTATAGACTCGTCAATGAGTTCTTGTTTTACTTTAAACTCGTCCCTTCCTAATAATTCTTCAATTTTTATATCTTTAAACGCAATAGTTCTTTCAGTTAATTCATTGTCAGCATCCGTTATTTTTGGAGTGATTTTTATAGGAAGATTATATTTTGAACAAACTTCATAAATTGCTCTTAACTCTGATTTAGTTAAGGAATTAATTGCTATAACGAAAACTTCTGGATTATAAACTTTAACCACTTTATCAATAGAAGATAAATTCCCAACTATTGGAATATCGTTTATTCTTTTGCCGTGTTTTGAAAAATCTTCGTCAATTATAGCAACGGGCATATATCCTTCGTGAAGGTTATTAATCATACGATTAATAATTAAAGCCCCCGTAAAGCCTGCACCTAAAACTACCGTTCTTTTATATTTAGAATTTTTTGATTTATTTAAATTACTATTTATGTATTTTGCGTAATGATATAATGCACCTAAAAACCTAATAATACCACAGAATAACGCACTGAATAATAAGTACATAAGTATAATAGGCATCCAAAAATCTATACTTAAAACTAACCAAAAAATATTTTTTAATATAAATAGTATTATAAAGGTCATAACGTAGGACAAAATAAACCTAAACATTTCAACTATTCCAGCGTATTTCCACATCACGTTATAACAATTAAATATAACTAGCATTGAAACGGTAATTATCACGCATATACACGCTAAAATATATTCAAATTCTTTATAACCGACGGGCATACCCAAATCTACTTTATAAAAAGATATATTTCTTGCTACGTAATACGCAATTAGCGATATAACTATATCTGCTAATAAATATAGGCCCATTTTCAAATAATTGGTCGTTTTATTTTTTAATTTGTTAGTTCCATTTGACATAACTAAATACCAAATCCTAATTTTTTAATTTTATAGTTTTTGTATTGATTCGTAAATTCTTCTTGAATTTTCGTCGTCCCATAAAGTAAAAATATCCTTAAATTCACTTTCAGTTGAGGCTTTTAATTTTTGAGTAAGAACGCCTTGTAAATTATCAATAAGCCCTTCTAAATTATCCGTCCAATACCCAAGCGGTGTATTGTGATAATCTAAATAACCCTTTTTATACTGCTTTTGCCTAAACTCGCACTCGTCAAACTGATAAAACAAAACTGGCTTTTTCATATAAGCAAAATCAAAAAACACACTTGAATAGTCAGTTATTAATACGCTTGCAGTTTTTAATAAATCCTGGACGTCGTAAGAAGATGAATTTGCAAAAATAATTCTATCACTTTCAAAGGTAAAGTGTTTTAAAAACTTTTGCATATTTCTGTGCGGATAAAAAATGAGTTTTTTATCGTATTTTTCAAGTAGAGTTAAAAGTTTATTGCTATTTAAAAATTCCGACCATTTTTTAAAGTATTCACTATCTTTAAAATCTAAATTTTTGTTATCCTTACCTTCCCTACCAAGCCACTCTCTCCAAGACGGCATTAAAAGTATCAAATCTTTATCAACTTGTAGGTTATGCAAGTTGTCAAATCTAGAAAAGCCTAATAATTTAACGTTATTTTCAGGATAGCCAAATTCTTGCTTTATAAAGTCGTGTTCTTGTTTTATAGCGGTTATAAACAACTTAAATTTAGTGTTTTTATAAAAAAGCCAATCACCTTTATTAATCGTTATGCCATGTTGTAAAAACACTCTGTTATTTTTTCTTAATCCTAAAACTACTTCAAAAAAATAACAAACCGCCGGATTGGGTTTTCCACCCTTTTGCGAACTGATATTTTTATCGGCTACGATATAATAAAACCAATGAGATACCCCACCGTATTTTATAACTTTTCCTAAAACTTTTACCTTGTTATAATCAACGCTTTTTTTGTTTATTGCGTAAACTATTTTTTGTTTAGGCCTATTTTCTTTTACCCATTTAAAAAACCAATACCCGTTATCTCTTGCTTCAAACTCATCTTCGCAAACGAGCCATAAGTTTCTTATAAAGATTTTACTAATTATTGCAAAAGGAAAAACTATAACGCAAATAAAAAATGATAAAATATCTTTAAATTTTATGTAGTTGAAAACTTTTTTTAAAGTATATTGCGCCATATTTAACCTTATTTTTCTTTTTTAATTTGTTTTCTTGCAAATTTTTTATAAAACCAAGAACGCATACCGTTAGTCATTAATACCTGAACGGTAAATCTAATAATAATTTGTTTTACGTAGGTAAACCAACCTATAATTTTATTTTTAAGTTTAAATTTTAAAATGCCTTTTTCACTTTTAAAGTATTTATATCCGCCACGCCTTGCATACATATCTTCGCCTACTCTTGCAAAAACTAAGGCTTCTTCTAAATTTTTAAATTTTGCGTCGGTTAAATAAAGCCTTGCCCATAAATAACTATCTTCATTTAAATGCCAAGGAAGATATCCGCCTGCCTTTTCTATCGCACTCTTTTTAAACATTATAGACATATGGTTAAAAGCGTCTCTAACTCTCATAAATTTCCTAATTTCATCGTGAGTTAAAGGAACTTCTCTAATAGCAACAACGTTATCTATATTCCCAATAAATTCTTTAATATTAGAACCTAAAACGTCTAAATCAGGGTCCTCTTCAAAACATTTTAACTGCTTTTCAAACCTATCTAAAACAGAGATGTCATCAGTGTCCATAACGGCAACTAATTCGTTTTTGGTTTGGTTAAGTTCATCACGTAAAACGTATCCCCTACCCCTATTTTCTTTAAAGTCTAAAATCCTGATTTCACTATACTTTTTATCTAAATACTCAACGTATTCTCTCAAATCATCGCCAATAGGTCCGTCTATTGCTAAAATTACGTCGTTAGATTTTACCGTTTGATTTAAAATGCTTTCCATAGCAAGTTTTAATTCGTCTAATTTTGACTTC
>JAZRLL010000124.1:0-7062 GCA_045646745.1 Christensenellaceae bacterium | reverse complement strand
CTTAAATTTTTAATTTTTAATCTAATTTCATTTTGCATAAATTTATTATAACACAAAATTAAAATCTTGCAATATAAAAGCAACTTTTAACTTTTAGGTAACGATTTTTTAATTAAAAATTATATTTGGTAAAAATTAACTATAATTTTTTTTAATTTTTGTTATTGACACTATTTAATAATAATGATATTATTATTATGTCTTATTATATATGTACTATAATATAAACTAATTAAAATATTTTTTAAAGGAAAGGTGGATTATGTCACAAACTCGCAAAAAAACTTCAATTTACGCTGGTTTAATTAACTTTTTTAAATCAAAGGCAGTAAGAAATATTACCCTTACGTTGCTTTTAATATGTTCCGTTTTGGGAATGTTTTTATTGGATAAGTTAAACTTAATAAGAGACCAATACTTGCCATTTTTAAACGATAACTTTATTTCGTTTTTAATAACTGCTTTAAACATTAGTAGATTTAATATTACTATGAGCGCTTGGTTAGTATTTTTAAGTATAGCGTTGCTCGTGGTTATTATTATACTCGGCAATATTTTCTCTTTAAAATTCGTTGATAAAAAAGCAGACGATAATTGGAAAAAATTTAAAAGTTATAATTCGGCGTATAGATTTTACGCATTTTTATACTATTCAATTTTAACGTTAATTTGTGCGGCTATAATATTCGTAGTTGTAATGTTAGGCGGATTTAAGAGTTTACAAATGAACGCAGAATTGTTCATCAACTTATTGTACGTTGTATTATTGTGCTTAATGTTCTTATTACTTATACCAATATCAATTTTTCTAGTATACTTTATCATTAAAGTGGTAATGTTTATCGTAAGTTTTATTATTTCAAGATTTGCCTTAATGGTTAAAGATATAAATGCGGGCAGTGATTTACACCAACAAAAATCAGAAGAATTCTTAGCCGAAGCGAGAAGAAATTCAGGAATAGTAATTCCTACGAACTCACCAGAATTTAAACAACAACCAAAATTTGACAATCCAACTTCACGTGATATTTTCTTACCGCTTACTCTTATAGACCAAGCAAAGAAAGAAGAACCAACAAAAACTTCTGATATTGCTATTGAAGATTTAGCATTAAGATTCCAAGCCTTTGCAATAAACAATCATCAAATTTATTACGAATTGCCAATAATTCGTTCTTATATTGCAGGTTTAGCAACGTCAAGGCTTATAATTTTAGAAGGTTTAAGCGGAACGGGTAAATCAATGCTCCCACGTATGTTTGCTGAATTTACGTCAAGTAAAGCATATTTCTCACCTGTTCAAGCAACTTGGAGAGATAAGACGGACTTACTCGGTTTTTATAGTGAATTTTCTAAAACTTTTAAAACTACCGACTTTATGAAGAATTTATATTCTGCTTCATATTCAGATAAAATTAACGAATTGGTTCTTGATGAAATTAACCTTTCAAGAATGGAATACTATTTTGCAGACTTCTTATCAATTTTAGAATATCCACAAGAAGATTGGAAAATTAAGGTGTACGACCCTGAACAAGGTCAAAAACTTCCACAAAAACTTAAAGACGGCTACATTAAAATACCTAACAACACGTGGTTTATAGGTACTGCTAATACTGACGATTCAACCTTTACTATAACCGATAAAGTTTACGACCGTGCAGTTATTATTGACTTTGCTGAAAAATTCTCACCAATTGCAAGCAGTTATAATTCTGACCCTATTGAAATTTCGGCAGAAGATTTAACTGAAATGTTTGATAAGGCTAAATCGGAAGAAGCGTATAGACTCAACGCAACCGACCACCAAAAATTCATTAAAATTTGCGACTTTATAAGAGACGCGTTTGAAATTAAATTTGGAAACAGAATTATGGTTCAAATTGAAACCTTCGTTCCTGTTTACGTTGCTCTTGGCGGAACGAAAGAAGAAGCGATTGACTTTATGTTAGCAAGAAAAATATTACGTAAACTTCAAGGTGCTTACCAAGATTACGTTAAAGAAGAACTTGCAAAACTTAAAAACCTTATTGAACAAACTTATGGTAAAGGCGTATTTAAAGAAACTGAAAAGTTAATTGCAAAAATTTTGAAAAGGTTGGTTTAAAATATGAAAAATAACGGCCTAAAAATATTAGAACAATTTACTCGTAAATTGGCAAATTGTCGTTATAGGGTTTCGGTAAATTCTTTAATAGACTATTTGTCTTCGGGCAAATTTGGTTATACCATTAGTGCGAAAGAGAATAAAATTATTACTAACGAGTTCGTTTATGCCGATGATATTCAACTTGCTATTAAACATATAAAATCAATTTTAGCAGAGCCAAAAATCTCTATAAAGCAAGATATGGTAGTGCAATTAGCCTCAATTGCAACTAAAACGGATTCCCTTTCGTTAAACAAAACTATAAAAGACGAAAAGTTATGGAAGGTTAACAACAACGAAATAAAGCCTGAATACGTTCACTCGTACGTGCAAGAAGAAAACCTTGCAACGTATGAAAACAGGTTTATTTGTTTTTTAATTGACGTCTTGTTTGACGCTGTTAACGATAAAGTTGAAGAATTATGCCAAAATTTAAAAACGGTAAACGGCGAAATTTCTAAACTTTCCAGCACAAGTGCTTTTACACTTAAAGATTACGTTGATTACTCTGACGATAACGGCAAAATCCCCGTACTTTTATCAAGTCAAGACGCGCAAGTTAGCGTTATCACTTCATTGATAAAATCCAAGAAGATTTTAACAAGTTTAAGAACGTTTGACGTTTATAAGGCTTGTCAAAAAGCGGGTAAATTTGACGGAACGAAAGTTCAAACTACCAATATTTTTGATAACGAACCAAATTACAATTATTGCTTTACTTTCTATAAAAAATATTTCAATAAAGAAGTTAGCATTACGACAAACGAAAATATGTATCGTTCTTTCGTTGAAGTTAATTTATTTTCTGCAATTAGCGAATTAAATTTCCTTCCAATAGCCGAAAACGACAACGTGTTAGTTAATACTTCATCTATGATGAAATATAGTAATTTGTCTTTTATCAAAGCACCTTTTACTATCACGTTAAACCAAAAGGAAAAGGGCGTTGAATTAGTTATTGTAAACGACGTTGACAAAAACGTTTCTAAAAACTTTATAAACGTTTCTTATTTAAACGATAATACTTTAAACGATGAAGAATTACAAGATTATTTAAACGTTTACACTATTACTACTAACGAGAATTTAAAAACTGAAAACACGCTCGTACTTTTACCAAACGACGTTAACTTTAAAAACGGAATTAAACGATTGGTTAAATCTTTATTATTTATAGTTGAAGGTTCGGAGTTTATCTACAATAGGTATTGTCCAATTTGTGGCTCTTCGTTAGTTGCACCGGACGCATCAGATATGTGTTGTGTTTCTTGTGAAAGCGTATATCACTTATTTAATTACGAATTTAAAGACGTTATTTGGATTAAGCATTTAAAAACCGTAGCGAAAAACGAAACTCAACCTAGTTTAGTTGAAGAAGAGTTAGCAGTTAGCGAAGACGTAGAAGTTTTACCTAAACAAAGAACTTATATCTCAAAGAGTTTTACGGGTAAAATGTGTCAGGCTATAACAGAGTATATAAACTATTATAACGAACTTAAAAATTACGTATTAAAATTTGCTAAAACAAGGTCAAAGGTAAGTTGGAATTACGATAATTTCTTCGTGGGTAGAAAAAGTAAGATAAAACTCGGTTTTAGGGGAAACACTCTCGTAATGTATATTGATTTACCTTACAGCGAATACGAAGGCACTAAATATTATCCAAAAGATTTTAGTTCCGTTAAGAAGTTTGAAGATACGCCTATGATGGTTAAAGTTAAATCTAATAGGGGAGTTAAGTTTGCAAAAGAACTTATTAGCGTAGCGCTTAACGACTTGGGTGATAAGAAGGACTTTAAAGAAGAAGTTTATAAGTTTTCAAAGAAAACAAATGCTCAATTAATCAAGTTAAACCTTGCAAAAGAAGGCGTAATGTAATTTAAAATTTAAATTAGTTAAACCCGCAGTAAAAACTGCGGGTTTTTTAATCGTTTTTGTTTATTTAATTTTACTTATATTGCTAAAAATTGTTAAAAAAAACACGGCTATAAAAATTAATGCGAACATATTATTTACCCCACGGAATTTATAACTCATTTTAGCACGTAAAATATGACAAATTTAGTTATTATAAAAAATTGTTTTTAGTATTTTTATTTTTTTCGTATTCTTTTAATTCTGTTAAGTAGTTATCTTTATAATGGGCTGAAACGTCGGTATATTTACCTTGTTTGCCTATAAGTAGCATGTTTCCAACGTGGATATAACCTAAAATAGAAGGTGGAAGTTTAGTTACTATGTCGTCTATATTTTTGACCACTGTAAAGCGAGAAAATTTCTCTTTTAAGCGAGTATTTTCCTTTCCCCAAACAACTCGTGGACAGCCAAATCCAACTCCGCAAAATTTATCAATTAAATCTTTTCTATTATACCAAACGTATTCGTAGCATAATAGGGAAAGAGCCGCACCGTGAGAATATCCGCTAATAATTATATTTTTATAACTTTTATTTAATATATGCGGGCTTAAAACGGCTTGTAATTCTTCCCAAACGCTCAAAAAACCCCTGTGTGCAAATAGAGTTTCTCCATTGTAATTATAAGGTTTTAAAGGAAAATCCAAGTTTTTAATCCAATCGTCTGTTTCTTTTGAGTCTTCAAAAAAAATATACAAAACGTCGTTTTCTTTTTTTATTGCGTAGTTTATTGATTTTCCTAACTTCAAATAGGGGGCCGAAATAGTTTTTTTGAAAAGTTCATATAAATTTAAATTCATATTTTATTGTAATAAAATTTTATAAAAAATGTTAACGATTTAAATAAATAAAAAAGGATAGCGTTTTGCTATCCTTATTAATTTTTAAAAGATTAATTATTGCCAATAATCTAATTCTTCGGTTATGCCAATATCTTTTGCGTGGAACGTACACTCTTTTTTAGTCTTTTTTTGCCTTGAATAGTCTTTAAGTGCCTTTATAACCTTTGGGCTTAAAATTATAATAACCGAAATGTTTATAACTGCCATAAGTCCCATTAAAATATCTGCAACGTCCCAAAGAACAGGGGAATTAAGTCCAGCACCCAATATAATTAGAATTGAAGCGATAACGTAGTAGAAAAAGTTAAACTTTTTACTTGGCTCTTTTTTAAGCAAGTGATTAAAGGCTTGGTTAACGTAGAACAAATTTCCAATCAAAGTGGTAAAGGCGAATAAAACCATTGCCACGGTAATAAATATTGGTCCAAAGTTGCCTAAAACTGCTTTTATGCAATTTTGAAGATACACGGCACCATCGCTTCCCGATGGTTTAACGCCTGAGCACATACACATAAACGCCGTTGCAGAACAAATTATTAAAGTATCAATAAAAACTGATAACACTTGAACTAAACCTTGTTTGACGGGGTGGCTAACTTCTGCCGATGCCGAAGCGTTAGGAGCAGAGCCTACGCCCGCTTCGTTAGAGAAAAGTCCGCGCCTAACTCCGTACATAACGCACGAACCGCCAAAACCACCGAAAATTGCTTTAAAATCAAAGGCTTCTTTAAAGATTTGTGCAAACACGTTAGGTATTGAAGTTATATTTAACGCAATAACGAGTAAAGCAATTAAAACGTATAAAATACCCATTATAGGAACCAAGAAACTAGTAATTTTAACTATTCTTTTTCCACCGCCGAATAAACAATAACAAACGAGTAAACCAACTATTCCGCCGATTATCCAAGGAGTTATATTTGCATCGTAAAAACTATAAGTTTTAAAGGTTGATTGCAAGTTAAAAGATGCAAGCATATTAAAACCAACGCCGTAAGTTAAAACGAGCAAAATAGAAAAAATTATAGCAAGTGGTTTAAGTTTTAAGGCTTTTTCAATATAATAAGCAGGTCCGCCATAGCAACCCGACTTGCCTTTCTTTTTATAAATTTGTGCAAGAGTGCTTTCTGCAAAGGCGGAAGCAGAGCCAATTAAAGCAATTGCCCACATCCAAAAAACCGAACCGAAACCGCCAAGGCAAAGCGCAAGGGCAACGCCAACTATGTTTCCCGTACCCACACGAGAAGCCGTTGAAACCATTAAAGCGTGAAAGGAAGATACGCTTTTTTTATCGTTAGGCTTTTCAGCAACGACCTTAACTTGTTCTTTAAGCGTTCTACATTGTACTCCTTTCGTGCGCACGGTAAAGTAGACACCGCCAACTAATAATAAAATAATTACAACGTAAGTATAAAAATTAGAACTTATACTTGCAATAAATTGAGCGAACATATTTTCATCCTTTGAATAAAATTTTCTAAACTATTATATCAGTTTTTGAATAAAAAATCAACATATATATTTATATTTGATTTTAGAGTATTAAAGTAGTTAAATTTTTAAAAGTATAAACTAAAAAAACGACAAGTTTTCTTGTCGTTTTTAGGTTTAAGTTTTAATTATATAAAAATCTTAAACAATTATTTGTTTTGTAAGCGTTTATCTGCTTCTTCTTTTGAAATTTCTTTCATCGTTTCGCCACAGCATTTAATACCGCAGTTTTGACAAGTGCAATCAATTAAAACTTTAACCATTGCTCCACATTTTTCGCAAAGAACTATTTTATCCATTTTATTAACCTCCTTTTTACTGATTAAATCTTTTAAATAAACTAATTAATTCATCAATCGTATCTATTTTTCCATTTTCTAAATCTCTTGACACACAACTGTATAAATGGTTTTCTAAAACGTACGAAGATAAACTTTTTACTGAATTTTTTACAGCCGATAATTGAATTAAAATATCATTACAATATTCGTCGTTTTCAACCATTTTGGCTATTCCGTTTATTTGTCCACTTATCCTATTCAATCTATTAATTATAAGTTTTTTTTCGCTTAAACTTCTTTTGGTTTTCTTTTTACAACAATTATTATCCATAACCAAGCCTCCATATACATAATACTCCTAGGGGGTATATTTGTCAATAGGG
>JAZRLL010000123.1:0-3354 GCA_045646745.1 Christensenellaceae bacterium | reverse complement strand
TCCTAAGACCGCTTGGCCCTCCGACTTCCCATAACGTAGCAATTGTACAAGTGGAAAATAAAAAACAATAACAACGCAAAATAATAAATTAAAGATTTTCCAAGTTCGTCTTTATACGAATAAATTTCATAACACAAAAGTAAAATCATATACGGCGTAAAATACATTGCTAAACGGTAGAAATATAACGCTCTCGTAGCGAATATCCATACTGCAAAATTAATAAGCGACATATTAAAAGCAATAGTATATATAGGCGTATGTTTTTTAGTATCTCCCTTTGTAATAAACGATATTGCTAACGGAACAAACGCAACGAGTACACGAATAACGTTTACACTTGTATTACCATTTATTAACATTTGAGAATAATCATCAGAGTATTCCGTTCCTTCTATCATTTTCGCAATCGTTTGACCCACGCCGAAATTAAAGAACAATCCTAAAAGTAAAGCGGTAATTAATATTATCCACGTTCCCTTACCCCAAACTTTAATTTTCGCTATAAAATAAAGTGGAATAAATAGTAAAGCAGAAGCGTGAACGGTTGACATTAATAAAACTATCAGCAAATATTTAACAAACTTTTTATCATTTATATACTTTGGTAAACTAATAAACAAAATTGCCGA
The DNA here is from genome assembly GCA_045646745.1 of Christensenellaceae bacterium. Lineage (GTDB taxonomy): Bacteria > Bacillota > Clostridia > Christensenellales > Borkfalkiaceae > HGM11412. The sequence continues at coordinate 2,722 of JAZRLL010000123.1, read as the reverse complement.
AACTAAATATTGACGAACTCCGTTCATTGAGTCCAAGAAACAGCCCGTAGTTATTAGTAAGAATATACCCAATTCAACGTTAGGCACTCTTTTTACTATTCCTAAAAATAAAAGCCCAACCGTTATTAACGATAAAATAAATAAATATGCTTGGGAATTGTTAGTAAAAAGTTTAATAAATGCAGTAAATAAAGAAAAACCTTTATCCTTACTATCACTCATTATAAAATCCATAGAAAAAATCTTGGAAACTTTCATACCAATAAACCCTTCTCTATAAAGACGGGTATCAATATAACCGTGGCGAAGACCTGCAATACAAACCATAATAGCACAGGCTATTAAAAGTAGAAATTTTAAGTTAGTTTTTTTCGCAAATAATACGATAGCGTATATTGCGATAACGAAAGATGCAACGTGAATCATACTTTTTCTTTCCTTTGCTTATATTTGTGCAATAATTTATAAATAAATTTTGGCATTATACCCTTTAAAAATTCCATAATAGTCGTTTTAATAGCGTAAATATATTTATACCAAGGCATTTTAACCATTTTAAAACCAACCCAAGTTACATAAATACCGTGCATCCTTGAACTAAAAGTTCTACGATTTACGGCATTACGGTCATCACGCATTTTATACAAAACGTCCGTTAAATTTGCCCCTCTATACCCTTTTGAATATATTTTATACCATAAATGACAGTCTTCAACTCTTAAAAGTTGTTTTTTTACGGTATAACCACCAACTTCTAAAAACACTCCTTTTCTAATAATCACGGCAGCGTGTAAGAAAAACGGAGCGTGATTACAAAAATCGTTTATAGTAGGACGCTCAATAACTTTAAGTTTACCCCAATCACCCGTTTCATCAAACATTATCATTGAAGTACTAACGAGTGAAAATTCTGGGTTTTCTTCTAAAAACTTTACTTGTTTTTCAAATCTTTCGGGCAAACTAATATCATCGCCATCCATACGAGCAACGTATTCTCCGCTTGCTCTTTCTAAACATTTATTAAGCGTGAAATTAAGCCCCATATTTTTTTCGTTTTTTAAAAGAATAAAACGTGAGTCATTTTTTGCGTATTCTTCTAGAATTTCAAACGTATTATCATTAGACCCGTCGTCACAAATAATAAATTCCCAATTAGAATACGTTTGCGTTAAGATAGAATCAATCGCTTCATTTAACGTTTTTGAGCAGTTGTAAACGCCCATTATAATTGAAACCTTAGGTGTCTGCATAGTTGACAAATTATTTTCCTATAAATTTTTTAATAATTTTTAATAAAGTGTATAAAGCACTTACCCAGCCGTGCTTAGCACACCAATAAAACACTTTCCAATGTAGTTTAAAATATTTCAACTTTAAGCCTTTAACGGCTTTTCTATATTCTGGTGATTTTAAATAACTTTTTATATTTTTCTTCTTTTCTTTATTAGATTTGTTACTAGTTAACTCGTTAAGCCCAATATCTATAATGCTAAAAGCAATTCTATTGTTTAAAGCAACTAAATAATCGTTATTAAAAGCGCGGTTTTCAATATACGCTTTCATCCATCCAAACAAATATTTTCTTTGCTCTACAAGTGAACTTTTGTAAATAGTTGTAACGCTTGTTTCGTTATCTTTTCTGTAATGATACAAATGCTTGTTAAGGTAAACAACCTTATTTAAACGCTCAAAAACTTCTATGTTAAAAAGCCCGTCTTCATAAGTTCCTATATTTTTTATGTTTACAAACTTTACGTCGTTTTCTTTTATGAAAGACGCTTTATAAAGTTTACCCCAAATAGTGCATAGCGCATCTGCTGTTTCTGGGTTTTTTAGTTCATCGCCTAAAAGTCCAAATAATCTTCTATGTAAATTTTTAGTTTTTTCACTATCAAAAACAATTTTAGGCTCTTTAAAAATTTCTTTATTCTGGCTATAATTTTTATACTCCTTAACGTATGGCCACATTACTAAGTCTGCATTTTCTTTTAAAAGCGTGTTTAAGGCTTCTTCGCAAACACCTTCTTCCACCCAATCGTCAGAGTCAACAAATAAAATATACTCGCCTTTTGCAACGTCAAGCGCTACGTTTCTAGCAACGGAAACACCTTCGTTAACTTTATCAATTATAATTATTCTTTTATCTTTTTCATAAAATTTTTGTAAAATACTTAAGCTACCGTCTAAACTTCCGTCGTTAACACATATAATTTCAAGGTTTTTATACGTTTGATTTACTAAACTATTTAAACATTTTTCTAAATATTTTTCCACGTTATAAACAGGAACTATTATACTAATTAAGGGACTATCGCTCATTTAATTTCTCCATTATAAATTTTACTCAACTTTTCTATTACGCTTTCAATTTTAAATTTTGAAAGTTTTTCCATTTCAGGAAGTTTATTTTCGCTATCTAATAACTCATTACACCTATTAGCCCAAATATCAGCATCGTCAATAGGTAAATATTCTACAATCCCACAATCAGATTCTTTTGAAGTATTAATTGACGTTAAACAATTTAAACCAACAGATTACGCTTCTAAAAGAGCAATACTTAAACCTTCAAAAATACTTGGCTGTAAAAAAATTTTACCACTTTCTATAACGTCAAGAACGTCTCCCCTTGTTCCTAAACAAACGATGCAAATCTTTTTCATAGACGTTTACCTTCCTATCATAAATTTCAATTTGCTTCTTTTTATAATTTCGTTAATAG
>JAZRLL010000122.1:0-9571 GCA_045646745.1 Christensenellaceae bacterium | reverse complement strand
AATCTCCATCTATAACTTCACCGTCAACCTCAACACTTGTTATAGAGATTTCATTAGTGCTTAAAAGCATACTTATTTCTTCTTTAATAACTTTTTTTTCGTAATCTACTAGATAATTAGTGTATTCAGAGTCGTTTTTTATAAAGTCGGAATCAAAACTTTGATTAAACAACGTAATTATTGGGAAAAGCATTATAATTACACTAAACACCCCGACTATTCCTTTTACAAAAATTCCTATTTTACTGTTTGGGATAAACAGTTCTATAATTGAAATAAACAATATAATTGACGTTATTGAAATTAAATACTCTTTCATATTAAAACAAAGATATAGATACGAAAATTGAAGATAGCATAGTTAAAATATAAACGTATCCGCAAACTAAAATTAATGACGCTAAATTATTAAAAACGTCGGTAATCCCCATAAGTAAACTTACGAATCTTTTATTTAAAACGGGCTCGCAAATTGATAGCAAAAACTTAATTATAAAAGATAAAATAAGTAAGGAAACTCCACTACTTCCAGCACTTAAAACGATATATAGTATACAAAAAATTCCAACTGAATTTTTAACTAATATTGCAGAAGATAGTAAAACGTCTATCCCACCGCTTAAAAACCCACCAACAACGGGAACGATTGAACCCGTAGTGTATTTTAAAACCTTAACTGATGCGGAATTGTATTGAGCGTTTGCAACAACTTGTGTAGTAACTATTATAGTAAAAATTAACGTTAGAAGCCCTATACTCCACTTAAATAAGGAATTGCATGTTTTATTTAGTGATAAATATCTTTTATTTTCACTTAAATTTCCAACTATTAGCGAAGATGACGAAATAGATAAAATTGGCAAAAAATACGATATTATAATTTTGCTTGTAAAAAACGATAGAAATAAACAAATAGGTTTAATTATTAAACTTCCAAAATTACCAATTAATCCCGAGATTGAAAACATAATAGGAAATATCCCGTCAATTCTTTTAGATAAATTATTTATGCTGTCAGTTGCAAAATTAAAGACTTCATAAACAATCTTTGCACATATGCTTATAGCCACTAAATAAAAAATATAAAAAAGTATATTATTTTCGCTATTATCGTTGTTTTTACAGATTATTCTACTTGCAATCATCTCAATAATTCCAAGCAAAAGCAAATAAAAAACTACTTCTTTAACACTATTAAAAACCAAGGTAAAACCTTTTGTTAAAACCATCAATAAAACGTTAAAATCAAAGTTTAAATTACCTGTAAAAAAGTCTTTTAAATAATCTTTCAAGGTTTTATTTTCGTTAAACGTTTCGTTTAAAAAGGACAATAAATCATCAAATTTTGACTCGTCTATCCCCCCTAAAATGTTATTAATTTCTTTATCAATATCATCCGTAGACGCCTTTACTGAATAAATTTTAAGACTGCCAATGGAAAATATTCCAACAAATAAAATAACGATTAATAATTTAACTTTCATAATATAAACATTTTAACAACGTTAAATAATTCGTAAAAAATTGGTAAAGCCATAGTAAAAATTATCATTTTCCCTGCAAAATTCACTTTACTACTTATTGAACTCACCCCCATATCGTTACATAAGGTAGTGCAAAATTCAACGAGATACGCAATTACTATTATTTTTATAATAATACTAAAAATTTCTGATGAAACACCTACTTTTTCCGTTATAACAACAAAAAATTTAACGGTATCAATAACGTAATTTATAGTTAAAATAATAATCAAAATACCCGTGGCAATAACACAAAGCAAACTTAATTCCGAGCCCGATTGCTTTAAATAAATATATGAAATTGCCCCAATAATTCCAATTAAAACTATTTTTAAAATTTCCATTAAAATAAATTAAATATATTTTTTATACTTTCAAATAAATCGCCTATCATACCAATAACCAAGGTTAAAACGATAATTAACCCCGCTAAACTAACAAGGGTTGCAATATCGTCTCTATCCGATTTTTTAAGAACTTGACATATTACCGTAATCAAAATACCTATTGCTGCAATTTTAAAAATTATATCTATTCCATATGACATTATATCACCATAATCAGTAATGAAAAACCCGCAAAAAAGCCCAATTTAATTGATAAATTGTAATATTTTCTATAAGTTTTTTCTTTTTCGTTTACTATTTTATTGAACTCTTTACTTAGTGAAATTAAAGTGCTTTTTAATGAATTTGTATCATTTTTTGTTATACTAACAAAAAACTCGTTAATATAAATTAATTCTTCGCTTTTCACGTAATACGGAGCAATAACGTTTGTAGATTTTAAAAATTCTTTAATTAAATTTTGAAAATCTTCCGACTGATAATCAACGTTTAAAATTTTATCTATACTGTTCTTCTTAAATTCAAGTTCAGAATAAGTTTTATCACAAATAAAAAGCATTGATTTCCAAAACAAATATTCTTCTTTATACCTATTTGCCCTATTTTTTCCAATCTTTACACCAAAATATATTAAAATAAAACCAAATATTAACTTTATAACAAACATATTTCATTAAAATTTTTATCAAAATATCTAAGATTTCTATTTCCTTCCACGTTCTCTATTTCTACGTAATAATTAAAATATCTAGCATTTATTAAAGAAGATAAATAGTCTTTTTTCTTTAAATCACATAAATTTTTTGCGTGAGTCGTACAAACGACGTCAACACCGCTTAAAATTGCTCGTCCAACGCTTATAATATCTTCCTTTCCAAATAATTCATCGGTAAATATAACGTCGGGGTTTAGCGTTCTTATTGCCTGATTAAACGCAAAACTTTTAGTAGAATAAGTTAAAACGTCTACGTTATTTATTAAAAAATTATAATTCGTATTTTTATAAATTATTTCGTTTCGCTCGTCTACAATTATAATGTTTTTAAAGGTTTTTTTTGATAGTAAACTTGCAAAATCTCTTAAAAAGGTAGTTTTGCCCACTCCGGTTTTAGAATATATTAGAACACTACCGCTTATATAAATTTGATTTACAAATTCAAAGGCAAAATTATTTAAAAAATTTGGAATTCTTATACATAACGACGAAAAATTTTTTATAGTTACAAGTTTTCCGTTTTGATACACAAACTCGCCACAAAGACCTATTCTTTCCCCGTTAACACTAGTTAAATAACCGTTTCTTATTTGCTCGTCATAAGAATAAATTGAGCGATTACACAACGCCGAAACTATATTTTCAATATCAGAATTAACTACCACGTAGTCTTTTATATAAAACCTTTTAAAATTAGTAATTATAAATGGATTAGAGCCAACTCTTAACCTAATTTCATTTATATCCTTTATAGTTGAGACTTTTTTATGCAGTTTTTGCGGGAGATATTTTAACATTACTACATTTTATTTTAGATATTTTCATTATATAACCATAACTTAAAAAGATATAAAATACGACAATTTTCTTAAAAAACAGCACAAAAAAAGCGTTTAATAATAAACGCTTTTTAAATAATAATATTTTATTAAAGTAATAAATTTATATAAATTTACAAATTAATCTTTACTTTTATTTTTATTAATGATTTTTTTAAAATCACTTGAAAATAGAAATCCAATAAACATGATAACAGCAAATATAATCAAGTAGAATAATACAGGGAAACTAAATTGACCAATTTCTTTTGCTGCTAAATAAGGATTTACACCATGAGACATAATTGCAACGAACACTAAGAAAAGACAACTTAAAATTGCAAGTATAGGTAAAACAAATCTCTTTAATAAACCTAAATCCTTTTCCTTTTTAATCCAAACTAATATCATTGGAATATACATACCGTAAATCGTAATGATTGGAAGTTCTGAACTATCAAAACTAAATAAACCAAACCAAGTAGCAGTCAAGTTAGCACCAAAGAAGTAAACGAGCCATACGCCACAAGTTAATAATCCGAATATTGCAGAGTTAGTAGGCATATTAGTTTCATTATCAACTTGACTAAACATTTTTGGAAGTGGTCCTTCGTTTCTTAATGCAACTGAATAAAGTCCCCTTGTACTACCAACCATAAGTCCGTTTAACGTACCTAAACAAGAAATAACGATACAGAAGTTTAAAATTGTTCCACCAACAGCACCAAAAATATTTTGGAAAGCAAATGGAGCGCCTTTATCCCCATCCATTAAATCAGCCATTGAAGCGCCACCACCGATTGCAACGTTATATAATATGTAGATAATAACTACGATGAAAGCACCTAAAATAAGTGCAAGTGGAAGATTTTTCTTGGAATTTTTAATTTCACTATTAATAGACGTTGCTATAATCCAGCCTTCGTATGCAAACGCAGTTGCACAAACACCAGCAAAAAGTTCGTTTCCGCCTGCTGCTTGTGAAACGGCATTACCAACGAAGTTTGTTGATAAATTACCATTAAATAATCCAGCAATTACTCCAACTACGCCCATTAATACAAGTGGAATTAGTTTTATAAAAGTTGTTGATACTTGGAAGTATCCCGCAACTTTTGGTGATAAAGCATTAATAACGTACGAACCAATTAAGAAACCGCCCGCAAGTACCATAACGTTAGCATCGGCAGCACCCCAACCTAATATAACGCCGAAATATCTTGCAGAAACCCAAGCTAAAACGGAAGTCATTGCAGGATAGTAAATAGTCGTAGCGAACCAACCTAAATAGTAAGCGTATCTTTTACCACAAGTTGCTTCGGCATAATCTACAACACCGTTAACTTTTTCATACTTCGTTGCCATAACGGCAAATTGTGCGGAACAAATAATCATTACCACACCGCCAATAGCCCAAGATAAAATGCTAAATAACATATTACCATTCGTCTTTTGAAGAACAACTTGTCCTTTAAAGAAAATTCCCGAGCCAATTACAATACCAACAACCATACAAATTGCTGTTATTAAACCATATTTTTTAGTAAGTTTGTTTTCCATATAAAAACCATCCTTTAAAATAATATATATATTATAATACTTATATTTAAAAAAATAAAGGGTTTTTTAAAATATTTTTTGAGTTTTATTAATAAGCGTTAAAATTTCCTTGATTTTTTAAACAATTATTAAAAAAGTGCATTTTTTAAAATGCGCTTTTTCATATAAATTAATTTTATTCTTCTTCATCTTCAACTGGTAAAATAACGTTGTGGTAAACGTCTTGAACGTCGTCGTTATCGTCAAATGCATCAAGCATTTTGTTAAAAGTTATAAGTTGGTCATCGTTTAACGTTATTTTATCGCTAGGAACCATTAAAATATCGGCTTCAATGAAAGGAATATTTTTTTCTTCAAGATACTTTCTAACCGCAGAAAAATCAGATGGTTGAGTTCTAATTTCATAAACGTCGTCTTCGGTAATAACGTCGTCAGCACCCGCTTCCAAAGCAATTTCCATCATAGCATCTTCATCAAGGTCAGTAGTTCTTTCAATAATTATTACACCTTTGTTTTCAAACATATATGAAACCGAGCCAGAAGTTCCCATATTTCCTGCGTATTTATCAAAAATATGCCTTACGTCGCCAACCGTTCTATTAACGTTGTCAGTTAAAGTTTTAACGATAACTGCACTACCGCCAATTCCATAACCTTCGTAAATTTTTACTTCGTAATTAACGTTTCCAAGTTCGCCTGCCGCTTTTTTAATACTTCTTGTAATATTATCGTTAGGCATATTTGCTGCTTTTGCTTTAGCAATAACGTCAGCAAGTTTACTATTGGTTGAAGGGTCTGCTCCCGCTTTTGCAGCAACTGCTAATTCCCTACCTAATTTAGTAAAGATTTTACCTTTTGCAGCATCCGTTTTAGCCTTTTTATTCTTAATATTTGCCCATTTACTATGTCCTGACATAAAATATTCTCCTTAATTGTTTTTGAGTTTATACATCATTATCGCACAAGCAACTGCAACGTTTAAACTTTCACTTTGCTCGCACATATTAATTTTTAAAATTTTGTCTGCCCTATCTTTAAGTTCATTTGAAATTCCGTTTGCTTCACTACCCATACAAATACAATGTTTTGAGTTTTCAGTATAGTTATAAATATCTTCACCTTTCATATCGGCAACGATTATTTTATACTCGCTTAAACAAGATAAAACGTCGTATAACTCGCCTTTATATAAATTAACGAAGAAAATCCCGCTCATAGTTGCTCTAACGGTTTTGCTATTATAAGGGTCAACGGTATTTACAAGATAAATATCCTTATAACCAAAAGCAACGGCAGTTCTTATAATCGTACCTAAATTACCTGGGTCCGAAACACCTTCTAATAAAAGAGCGTTGCCCTTTGGTTTTTGCAAAGAAAGTGATGGCGTGCCAATTATTGCAAGCACTCCTTGGGGGTTAGTTTCATCGGAAATATAAGAAAAAACTTCATCACTAACTTCTAATAACGGATAATCGTTTTTTGCTATATTTTTAAGACTGGAACTCGTTGAAACTATACATTTTATAGGAACGTTATTCAAAATTGCTTCGTTAACTGTTTTTATACCTTCGGTTATATAAGCGTTATAAAGTTTTCTAAACTTTTTGTCTTTAAGCGAAGCAATTTCTTTAATAATTTGATTTTTTTTAGACGTATAAATCATATAAAAATATAAGACCGTCAAAATAAATTAACGGTCTAAAAAATTATTTAGAAAGTTTCTTTTCTGCAGTTTTAACCAAAGTAGCAAAACCTTTTTCATCGTTTATTGCCATATCTGCAAGTACTTTTCTGTTTAACTTAATGTCTGCAAGTTTAAGACCGTACATAAATTTGCTGTAAGACGTACCGTTTAATTTGCATGCTGCTGAAATTCTTGCAATCCAAAGTTGTCTAAATTGTCTTTTTCTTAATTTCCTACCAACAAAACTATAACCTAATGATTTCATTACGGCTTCTCTTGCAACTCTATAAAGTTTGCTCTTTGCACCATAATAACCCTTAGCAAGTTTTAATATTTTTCTACGCTTTTTAACAGCGTTAACACCTCTTTTAATAAGCATTTTAATCTCTCCTTACTCTTAATCTTTATACGGAATTATAGACTTAACCATCTTAACTTGACCTTGGTCAACGTAAGCAGTAGTTCTAAGATTTCTCTTTCTTTTCGTAGTTTTTTTGGATAAAATATGGCTTTTACCCTGATGTCCTCTCTTTACTTTACCTGTGGCAGTAAGCGAAAAACGCTTTTTAGCACCACTATGCGATTTCATTTTCGGCATAAATGTGTCCTCCTAATTAATATCTATCTAATAATTAAGCCTTTGGGGCTAAAATCATAAGTATATTTCTACCTTCTTGCAAAGGTTTTTTCTCTATAACGGCATTACTTTCAATAAGCGCATAGAATTTGTTCATAACTTCAATTCCTAAATCAGAGTGAGCGTTTTGCCTACCTCTCATTCTAATTGAAACCTTAACTTTATTGCCCGCTTGAAGAAATTTAACGGCTTGTTTTGCTTTAACGTTAAGGTCGCCAACGTCAATCGTCATAGAAAGCCAAATTTCTTTAAGTTCAACAACTTTTTGATTCTTTTTTGCTTCTTTTGCCTTTTTAAGTTGTTCAAACTTATACTTTCCATAGTTCATAATTTTACAAACAGGTGGATTAGCGTTTGGAGAAATTTTAACAAGGTCAAGGTCAGCATCATAAGCAATTCTTAACGCTTCTTGACTACTAACGATACCAAGTTGCTCTCCATTATTACCTATAAGTCTAACTTCACGGTCTTTAATTTCTTCATTTAATTGATGTGCTTCTTTAATGGTAGTTTACCTTCCTATAAAAAAATTGACGGGTTTAAATTAACCCGTCATACAAAATGCACCTTAAAGTGCTAAAATGCAATATCTGCCAAACTAACCTTTGTTGAGTGGCGAGAAGGGTTAACTTCTACTTATCGCAAATATAATAGCACTATTTTTATATCTTGTCAAACAAAATAACGCCTTTTTTTAAAATTATATGTAGTTTTTATAGGTTTACGCTGGGTGCCACTCCATTTTTTGTCCACATAAAATATGAACGTGTAAATGCGGTACCGTTTGACCGGCGTCGTCGCCTTGATTTACAACTAATCTATATCCGTTTTGTAAAGACAATAATTCAGTTAACGTTGGTAAAGTTTTTAAAGCGTTTTTAAGCATATTTGCTTGACTTTCAGTCATTTCTGCTAAATATTTAAAGTGTGATTTTACGATTAATAAATAGTGGTTTTGGGCTTGTGGTGCAATATCTCTAATTATAATCATATTTTCATCTTCATAAAGTTTGTTAACTGGGATTTCTCCACTTATAAATTTACAAAATAAACAATCCATAATTTCTCCTATCGTTTTGCTAACGCACCTTCTTTGAAAGGTGTTGTTAATAAAACTTTATATTTTTTATTTTTTAATTTTTCATCTATATATACTTTTATATAGTTTTGAGTATAACCGACGGAATAACCGTTTTCAAATTCTTCAATTAACACTTCAAAAGTATTATTTAAATTATCCAAAATAAATTTTTGCTTTAATTCTTCTTTTAATTTTAAAATTTTATCCAGCCTTTCCTTTTTAACAGAGTCTTTTAAATCTTTAAGCGTTGAAGACTTCGTTCCATCTCGTTTTGAGTAAACAAAACAATGTATATCAGAAAAACCAACTTCCTTTGCAAAACTTAAAGTTTGATTAAAATCTTCTTCGGTTTCGGTTGGGTACCCAACTATAATATCCGTTGTAATTCCTGCATTTTTGAAATATTTTCTAATTAAATTTACACTGTTTAAAAAGTTCAAAGTTGAATATTTTCTATTCATATCTTTTAAAACTTTATCACTTCCAGATTGCAAAGATAAATGAAAGTGTGGAGCAAAATCTTTAAGCGAAGTTAAACTTTTTAAAAAGTTTTCGTTTATAATATTTTCTTCTAAACTTCCGAGCCTAATTCTTAAATCAAGGTCGTTAAGCAAATAAATTAAGGAAGTTATATCCTTATCCAAATATTTATAAGCCGTTAAATTAATGCCCGTTAAAACGACTTCTTGCGGGTTTAAATATTCAATTTCTCGCCTAATATTTATTGGGTTTCTTGACCTGCTTCTTCCCCTTAAATAAGGAATTATACAATAAGAGCAAAAGTTATTGCATCCATCTTGAACTTTAACAAAAGCCCTCGTTTTAGTCGTTTTTGGTGGCAAGCACTCGTCAAATTCTAAACTTTGATTGCAAATTTTAATACCACTTTCGTCAAGCATTTCAGGAATTTTGCTTTTATTACACGTTCCCGTGACTAGACTAACCCCTTCTTTATCCAAAAAACTTTGTGGGGATTTTTCAGAAGCACAACCCGTTATAATAATTTTTGCGTTTTTATTAAATTTTCTAACACGAGAAATTGCTTGGCGTGATTTTTTTTCGGCTTCGTTAGTAACGGCACAAGTATTTATGATATAAATATCGGCAAATTCTAATTTATCACTAACAAAATAACCCTTTTCTTCTAATCCTTTAATAATAGACGCACTTTCGCAACTATTAACCTTACAACCTAACGTAAAAACT
>JAZRLL010000121.1:0-53723 GCA_045646745.1 Christensenellaceae bacterium | reverse complement strand
ATTTTCCTTCTCTGGATAATTTTATAAATTGTGAATCTGACAAATTTAAATTATCCCCTGAATATTTTTCTGATTCAAAAAAGTTTTCAATAGAACAATTAAAAATTTTTGCAAGTTTAGGCAGGTATTCAATTGATGGTTCAGCAATTTCTCTTTCCCATTTTGAAACAGATTGTGGACTTATTGATAAATATTCCGCTATTTCATTTTGAGTTAAACCTAATTCTTCTCGTTTTTCCTTAATAATTTTTCCTATCATAATATTGCTCCTTTTTTTTGTTAAAACAATTTTATCAATATAAACGATAATAGTCAATAATAAATTAGTTCACAAGAACTAAACTAATGGTTTACCAAGCCATAAAAAATTATTTAATCTTAAACCTCTATTTACTCAATGTTATATATTTATAAAACATAATAGTTGCCGACATAATAAAACTATAACCTAAAAAGTTCAAACGCAATCACCACTTGCCCGCCAAAAACCTTCTTGAATTTTATTCGGGAAGGTTTTTACTTTTTCTATTCACTTTTACCTTTTAACTAAACTTTTTAAATTCTTTTTGGAGTTTTTCAACTATTTTCTTTTCAAGTCTTGATATATACGATTGCGAAATTCCCAAAGTGTCGGCAACTTCTTTTTGAGTTAACTCATCGCTTCCGTCAAGTCCGAAACGCATATTCATTATTTGCTTTTCTCTTAAAGACAACCTTTTAATCGCTTCTTTTAAAACTTTTCTTTCCGCACTTTCTTCAGAATTTTTGTAAACTATTTCGGGGTCTGTGCCTAAAATGTCAGATAGCAAAAGTTTATTTCCTTCATAATCAACGTTAAGTGGTTCGTCAAGTGAAATTTCACCCTTTATTTTAGACACCTTTCTTAAATGCATTAAAATTTCGTTTTCAATGCACCTTGAAGCGTAGGTTGCAAGTTTAATGTTTTTGTCTAAATTAAAGGTGTTTACCGCCTTTATAAGTCCTATCGTTCCAACTGAAATTAAATCGTCTAAATCAACGCCCGTATTATCAAATTTTCTTGCTATGTATACAACGAGTCTTAAATTATGCTCAATAATTTCATCTTTTATTTCGTATTCGCCGTTTAGTAGTTGAGAGATTTTAATTTGCTCTTCTTCCGGGGTGTACGCTTTTGGCAAACTTTCCGACCCGTTCATGTAAAAAAGAACGTCTTTTTTCTTTTTAAAAAGGCTTAATATAATTTCTTTAATTAATTTGTGTAATTTCATATTCCCCCCTTAAAATAACGACGGATGTAATAACAAATCGTAATCGCCGTCAGAATAAAAATTCGTATTGCTTTTGCCTATCAATACGTTATTAAATGTATTCACGCTTATTCCATTATATATCCTTATTTTATCAATTAAATAAACTTCCATTTCGTACTCTCCGCCAACCGTTTGCATTTTAATATTGGTAAAAGACAAAATTTTAATATCAGAACCTTTTAACTTTTCCATGAAAGAATTTGATGCAACTATTATTGGAAGCCCCGTTTTGCTTTCAAATAGCCTATTACCGCTATCAATATAGCCGTTAACTAATATTTTTCGTTTACTAGACGTTATTTCGCATTTTCTTATAAAAGGCAAAAGGTCTCTATCAAGCAATAGTTTTTTTACTAAACTCGTAGTTATTTTTGACAAAACGTAAACACACAAAATAGATATACCTATCGGCATAAAGGAATCGTAATTAATTGAAAAATAAAGCGTGTAATCAATATTGGCAAAATAAAAAATCGCTATTATAAATCCACCACATAAAAACGTGAATAGCAAAAAGAAAAAATACGTTTTTACGTAGCCTTTAAAAGTCGTGTATTTTGAGCAAATTATAACCATTATCAGAGACAATAAAATTTTAATAAACAAAAGAGAACTATCCCCTATTTCAAACAACGGCAACAACACCGCTATAAGCGTTCCAAGAATTGCAGATAGGCCTTTTCTTATAAAAGTAGTTCTAACCCTACTTACAAACGTACTTGAAGAAAGTAGTAAATAATTTATTATTAAGTTGTCAATAATAACGTATTCAACGTACACTTCCATACCAAAAAGTTTACAATAAAAGGGCAACAAAAAAAGAGCATATTAGATAAAAATATGCTCTTTTTTGTCTATTTAATTAAATTTTATTTTTTAAATCTCTTTGAAACCAAATCGTATTCGTCAGTAGTTTTTTCAACGCCTTTTACCATATTAGCAATAACGTTAGCGTCTTCATCGTAAAGTCCCATATTAGTAACGTCGTTATATTTGTTTGAAAGGTTTCCTTCACTTGATATAAACGCTATTTCTCTAACCCTTATTTTAGCGTTTTTAAAACCAACCCACAAATACATTGAAGATACGTCAAAAGCACCCTTCCAATCGGAATCAAAAATTTTAATCCAGCCGTCTTCCGAGTTTTTTACCTTGTTTTTAGTTAAAGCGTATTCATACGTTCCTTTATCAAAAGTTATATTAGGAAGTGGTCCACCACCCTTTGCAATTGTTATTTTCGTAGAATCACCGTAAAAATCAGAAACGTTTATCCAAATTTCAGACGTGTATTCCGAACTTGATTCGTATTGAACGTAATACCTTGCATAGAAAGTAGCAAAGTCTACTTTTCCATCTTTTTCCATCTTTACGGGACTAACTTGCCAATAGGATTTAGGAAGCCCGTCTTTATCGTACGAGCCGTTAAAGGTTGAAGCTACGAATTTATGATAACACTTTGGGTTTGCAGGAGCAAAAGAATCAATAACGAAAAGACTTGATATCGCTATAACGATAACCGATGCAACGGCAATTAAAGTAGTTATAAGTTTTTTCTTGTTTTTTATTTTTTTTGTTTTTTTAGTAGTTTTTTTCATGTTTACCTTTTATAATTATTTTTTAGCAAGTTTTTCAAGTTCACGCATAAACGTTGATATATCTTTAAAAGAACGATAAACCGACGCAAATCTAACGTAAGCAACTTCGTCAATTTCTTTTAAGCCGTTCATAACCATTTCTCCAATTTCTTTTGAAGTTACTTCTTGGTCTAACGAGTTATAAACTTGTTTTTGAACGTCTTCAACGAGTTTGTCAATTTTAAATAAAGGAACGGGTCTTTTTTCACAGGCCTTGATAATCCCGTTTTTAACCTTGTTAGAGTCAAAAACTTCTCTATTTCCGCCCGCTTTAATAACGAGTACGGGAGTAGTTTCAACGGTTTCGTACGTTGTAAAACGCCTACCGCATTTAATACACTCACGCCTTCTTCTAATCATTGTATTTTCATCAGTTGAACGAGAATCAATTACTTTACTATCAATACAACCACAATACAAACATTTCATACAGTACCTCACTTGATAAAATTATAATTTTATCCTTGACCTTTTAATTTTAACACATTTATAAGATTTTGCAAGCGTTATTTTGAAAAAATTGCAATTATCTGCCCTTTTTAGCCTTTTTAGAAGATAGTTTAGGTTTGTAAACGCCGTTTTTATTAAAATCTTGCAAATTTCTATTTTTAGATTTTGAAATTTTAGGTTTTTGCCTTGAATTATTTGTAAAATCTTCTTTCTTTATTTTTGCTAATACGTAACCTTCCTTTACGAGTTCCTTATTTTTAGGCAATCTATATTGAAGCAACGCCCTTTGCATTTTCTTTTCAAGTTCAGTTTTAGGAACGTAAACTTCCTTCATGGTTAAAGGGTCAATACCCGTAAAATATATGCACGTTGACCTTGTTGACGGCGTTGGATAAAAGTCCTGAACTTGCATTGGCATATAGTTTATGCTCTTTAAGTATTCCGTTAATTTAACGGCGTCTTCAATAGAGCAACCTGGGTGAGAAGAAATTAAATAAGGCACTAAAAACTGCTCTTTATTAAACTTTTTGTTAAGACTTTTATATCTGTTTGCAAATTCTTTATAAACGCTAAACGAAGGCTTGTTCATTACGGCTAAAACTTTATCGGATATATGTTCCGGCGCAACTTTTAATTGTCCGCTTATATGGTGATTAACAAGTTCACTTAGCACTTCTTGATTTTTATCGTAGACGATATAATCGTATCTTATACCACTTCTTATAAAAATCTTTTTAACGCCTTTAATTTGCCTTGCTTTTCTTAAAAGATTTATAAACCCGCTGTGGTCAACTTTTAAATTAGGACAAGGCTTGTTTCCTATACAAAACTTATCTTTACAAACGCCACAAGTTTTTTGTTTGTCGCAAGCGGGCTCTCTAAAATTAGCGGAAGGCCCTGATAAATCGTTTATGTACCCCTTAAAATCTTTATCTTTGGTTAATTTTTCAATCTCTAAAAGTATTGAATTATCACTTCTTTTTTGGATAACCCTACCTTGATGATAGTTTAACGCACAAAACGAACAACTTCCAAAACAGCCTCTATGACTAACTACCGAAAACTTAACTTCTTCAATAGATTTAATTCCACCTTCTTTTTCGTAAGAAGGATGATAATTCCTTTCAAAAGGCAGAGCGTAAATCTTATCCATTTCTTCTTCGGTTAAGGGAAAAGCGGGTAGGTTTTGTATAACTATTTTTCCGCTCTTTTGCTCTTGGAATAAAACGTTTGCATTGAGCGCATCCGTATTTCTTATTTCTTCCTTAAAAGATATTGCGTAATTTTTCTTGTCTTTAATTATGCTATCGTACGAAGGAAGTTCTTTATACCCCTTTTTAATTAAATCATCTTTTGAACTTTTATCCGCAATTACGCAAGTTCCCCTAACGTCTTTAATCTTCAAAAGTGGAATTTGTTTTTTTAGCCTTGCTAAAATATCCCAAAAAGGCTTTTCTCCCATACCGTAAATAAGCATATCCGCACTGCTATCGCATAAAACGGACTGCATAACGCTATCCGACCAATAATCGTAATGGGTAAATCTTCTTAAAGACGCTTCAATTCCGCCTATTATTACGGGAACGTCTTTAAAAAGTCTTTTTAAGGTTTTCGCGTAAACGGTAATTTGCCTATCAGGTCTTTTGCCTTGTTTAGATTTAGGAGAATAAACGTCGCCGTCTCTTTTGCGTTTAGCAACGGTGTAATTATTAACCATACTATCAACCACACCACCGCTAACTAAATAAGCGTAATTAGGCTTTTTAAAGGCAAAGTAATCTTCATCTTTAATCGGTTGCGGAATTATTCCCACGCTAAAACCTTCGGCTTCTATTAGCCTTGCAATAATTGCGTGTCCATAAGTTGGGTGGTCAACGTATGCGTCTGAGGCAATAACAACGAAATCTACGTTTTGCTCGCCTATTTCTTTTTGTGATATTGGAATAAACATAATTTTTTAAATCTTACTCATAATTTTATTATGATATTGTTAGTTAGAATAATTTTAATTACCTACTTACTTGCAATAAACTTTTACGGGTTTATGCTTATCAAACTGCAAAAAACCCAAACGACCGAGCAAAACCACAATTCAACCATTAAAGATAGCAAACTTTTAATAGTTGGGATTTTAGGTGGAGCATTAGGCGTTTTTATTGCGATGTTTACC
The DNA here is from genome assembly GCA_045646745.1 of Christensenellaceae bacterium. Lineage (GTDB taxonomy): Bacteria > Bacillota > Clostridia > Christensenellales > Borkfalkiaceae > HGM11412. The sequence goes on along the minus strand of JAZRLL010000121.1, from coordinate 48,177 downwards.
TTAAAACATCGTTTGCACAGCCTATTACTTATGATTGCTATGCCTATATTAATCGTTTTAACGGGTTATTTTATAGTAATGGGTATTATTACTGATTTTAATATTTTTTAGACTTAAAAGTCTTTTCTATAAGGTCTTTCGTAGCATCGTAGCCTTCTTGGTCTAAACGATATTTTCTTGCGGCGGTTTCAATAACTACCGGAGTATTTCTACCTGGGGATACGGGTATTGATAATTTAGGAATTTTAATGCCTAAAATTTCTATTTCACTTTGAGTATCTCCCAATCTTTCGTAATGTTGACCTTCGCCTAATTTAGATAGTTCAACTACTAAATCTATCGTTTTTTGCGGTCTTATAGCACCTGGACCATACATTTTTTGAATATTTATAATTCCTAAACCCCTAACTTCCATAAAATATTGAATATTTTTAGGGGCTTTTCCCATTAAAGTTTCACCAAAATTTTTAATAACTACGCTATCGTCCGACACGAGTCTATGTCCCCTAGTTATAAGTTCAAGAGCAATTTCACTTTTACCAATACCAGACTTACCTTTTATTAAAACTCCCACACCGAAAACTTCTACTAATACTGCGTGCATTACGGTAGTAGGGGCTAAAAGTTCGTTTTGATAATTAGTAAGTTCGTGTGATAAAACCGTAGTTATTTGTTTTGACCTAAATAACGGACAATTATACTTTTCAGAAAAAGTTTTTATCTCATCTAAAACAGGAAGATTTCTTGCAATAATCATGCAAGGAACGTCAAGTTTAAATAATTTTTCCAAATTTTTCTTTCTTGCACTTTCAGGCATAGCAACCAAATAAGAATATTCTGCGTTTCCAATAATTTGAACTCTTTTGTGGTCAAAATATTTAAAATATCCCGTTAATTGTAACCCAGGCCTTGAAACGCTTATAGAACTTAAAGTAATGTTTTTTCTGCCTTCGTTTATTATTTCTAAATTTAGTTCTTTTGCAAATTCTTTTACGGAAATAACTTCACTCGTTTCAATAACTTCGTTTTTCTTCGTTTTGTTATTTTTCATAATTTTCAAAATACTCCTTTATTCTTCTTGCAAGTTTTTCGCCTATGTCTTTGGTGCTTGCCAAATCTTCTTCGCTAGCAATAATTATGCTTTTTAAATCTTTGTATTTATTCATTAAAATATCTCTTTTCACTTTGCCTACGCCTTCAATTTCGCATAAAACGGAAGACAAATTTCGTTTAGTCCTTAACTTTTTATTATAAGTTATTGCAAACCTATGCGCCTCATCTCTTATTCGTTGCAAAAGTTTTAAACAATAATCCGTTCTTTTTAAAATAATAGAGTCTTTACTATTTAAGGTAAAAATTTCTTCTTGTCTTTCTGCAAGAGATATTAAATCTATATCGTTTTTATATTTACTAAACAAATTTTTAACGGCTGATAATTGACCTTTCCCGCCGTCAATCACGACTAAATCGGGCATTGGAAATTTTTCACTTTCTTCGCCGTTTAATTTATCAAGTCTTCTTTTTAAAAGTTCGTTTAAGGAAGCAAAATCGTCGTTCCCTTCAACCGTTTTAATCTTAAATTTTCTATAATCGTTTCTTGATGGCGAGCCGTCAATAAATACCACCATAGAACCCACTTTATCAACTCCGCTTACGTGCGAGATGTCAAAGCACTCAATCCTTTTTGGATATTTTTTAAGATTTAAAATTTCTTTTAGTTTTTGACAAGCCATAACCGTCATATCGTCTTTATGCTTAACTTTGTTAATTTCGCTTTGCAAGTAATCGTCGGCATTTTTTTGCGACATATCAACAAGTTGCTTTTTAACGCTCTTTTTAGGAAACTCAACGATTGTTTTTTTGCCCCTTAATTCCGCTAAATATTTAGATAACGGGATTTTATCTTCTAAATCTATACTTACTAAAATTTCATCTGGAATTTCCTTTGAAGAAGTGTAGTATTCCATAATAAAATCAGTTAATCTTTCTTCCTTATCAAGAGATAACGTTGAGTATGCAAAAGATTTTGAGCCGTTCATTCTACCGCCTCTTACGAATAACACGTTTATAGCGGTAAAAATTCCGTCGTCGCTAATAGAAACTACGTCGCAGGTTATAAATCTGTTTAAGGAAGTAATTTTTTTATCCTTTAATTTTTTGAGCATATTTAGTCTATCTCTTAAAATTAAAGCCCTTTCAAATTCTTGATTTTCCGCACAAACTTTCATTTTTTGAGTTAAAAGTTTTTCGGCTTCGTCATCGTTTCCAGACAAGAAATCTATTGCCTTCTTGACGTTTTTTAAATATTCTTCTCTACTTACCTTATTAGCACAAGGGGCTAAACATAAGCCTAAATGATAATTTAAGCACTCTTTTTTAGGCTTTTTATTATTTAAAAGGCTTTCGCAAGGACGAATTTGATAAACGTATTTTAAAGTGTCTAAAATTTCGTTAACTGAAACTCCTAACATATACGGGCCAAAATATTTGGAGCCGTCTTTTCTTATTCTTCTTGAAATGGTAAAGCGTGGAAATTTTTCTTTTAAATTAATTTTTATATAAGGATAAGATTTATCGTCTTTAAGTAATATGTTGTATTTAGGCTTGTACTTTTTTATTAGATTGTTTTCAAGGGATAAAGCGTCAACTTCGGAATTCGTTAAAACGTAGTAAAAGTCAACTATGCTTAAAACCATAGCCGCAACTTTTTCCGTTTTAAATCCGTTTTGAAAATATTGTCTTACCCTGTTTTTTAAATTTTTAGCCTTGCCTACGTAAATTACCTTTTCATCTTTATCAAGCATTACGTAAACGCCAGACTTATCGGGCAAAAGTTTTATTTTTTGCTCTAATAATTCAGTCATTTTTTAACCTATTTAATAAATCTTGTTTTTCGTTTTTAACTTCGCCTTTCATTACGCTTAAAAGAAGTTCTTCAAGTTTAATTTTTATTTGAGAGCCACTATATCCTAAACTTTTTAAATCGTTTCCGTTTACATTTAAGTGTTTTAATAAATAGCACTCGTTATTACTAATAATTCTATCAATTTTTATAGTAATTAAGTCGTAATTTATAAAATTTTCGCAAACGATTTTTTTGAATTCTAATAAATATTTTAAACTTTCTTCTTCATTTTCTTTTAATAAAAGTTTTAAAAAAAGGTCGTCGGGTTTAATTATTAAATCTTTATTTGCAATTAAAAAAAGTATAGTTTTCTTTTTAAAATTATCACATTTAAATTTATTTAAAATTTTAAAAACTTCTTCTTTATTTAAAGAACTCAACAATACCGCAAGCCTTAAAATTTCGTTTTTAGGCGTTAAATTTAAAAGTGTAGCCAACTTTTTGAAATCTGCGTTTTTAAGTTCAGGAATAATTTCTACTAAAACGCTACTAAATTCTTTTAAAACGTAGCCTATATTATCCCCTAAAAGCATTTTTTTTAGTTCAATAAAAACCCTTTCAACCGAAACGTTTTTTAAAAGTGTTTTGTTTTTTATAATACTTTTTTTAGTGTTTTTTTCAATGGTAAAAGAAAGCACCGAAGAAAATCTTAATCCCCTTAAAATCCTTAAAGAGTCTTCGTTAAAACGTTTATTTGCATTTCCAACCGTTCTAATAATTTTATTTTTAATATCTTCTTGACCGTTAAATAAGTCAACTAAACCTTCTTTATCGTTATACGCAATAGCGTTTATAGTAAAATCTCTACGCTTTAAGTCTTCGTGCAAGTTAGAAACAAATTCCACTTTATCGGGGTGACGATTATCAGAATACTCACTATCCAATCTATAAGTAGTTATTTCAATAGGCTCTCCGCCGAGTAAAACGGTTAAGGTTCCGTGCTTTAAACCCGTTTTAATAACTTTATACGAACTAAAAACCCCTTCTAATTGTAAAGGAGTTGCGTTAGTGGTTATATCAATATCAGATAGGGGCTTGTCCATTAAAAAATTTCTAACCGTCCCGCCGACTAAATATCCTTCATAACCGTTATCGTATAAAGTTTTAATAATAGTTTGAGCGTTTTTACTAATTTTCATAAATTATTTGCTATTTCCATTATCTTTCTTAATCTATGGTTTAAACAACTTTTTGAAATATTTAAAATTTTTGCAAGGTCGGAAAAAGAACTTTCAGAGTTTTCTAAACGAGTTTTAGCAACTACGTATAAGTTTTGTGGCAACTCGCTAAGTCCAATCGTTTCGTCAATTATTGTTATGGCGTTTATTTGATTTTGAGCGGCGTTCACTTGTTTTTCTATATTTGCCATCTCGCAATTTATTCGCCTGTTAGTCTCGTTAATTAAGCCTTTTTCAATAATTACGTTTTCAAGTTCAAACATACATTTAGTTGCGCCTAAATATGATAAAAGTTCGCAAATTTCATCACACCCTTTAAAGTAAACCACGAAACTTTCCTTTCTTTCTATGAGTTTAGGGAAAAAGCCTTCTTCGGACATTAGTGTTGAAAAATCCAAAGCCGTTTGATATTTTGAAAAAACGAATTCTAAATGATATCCACTTTTAGTCTTTTTTTGAATTTGTGGGATACTAACGCTCCCGCCACCTAAAAAAGCACCTATAAGGTACGCTTTTTTACAGCATTTTTCTTCAATTAAGTACCTATCTATTGACAAGTTTATAGATAAGTTTCCGTTTTCGGTATTAATTATACAAAGTTCTTTTAAAATTGATAAACCCTTTTCGTTAACTAGGGTTAATTGATATTTATATTTTTTATTTAATTTATCTTTAAACTCATTAATTTCGGCTTCCGCACCAAAATCATCTTTTAACACGTTATAAAAAAACTCACAAGTTTTTTTGTTTTCGGTAATCGTTTCAAATCCAATTTTATTTTCTTTAACGGCAATAGTACCCGCCCCCCTAACGAAAGACGATAGAGCAGCAATTCTACAACAAGGATTATTTAATTGTTTAGTTAAAATTTCATTTTTTACTTTTTCTGTAAACGTCATTTTTATCCTTTTATTTTAAACTATTATACAACTTTTTAAAGCCCTTTTTTATATTCACTAAATCTTAAACTTTTAGGAATTTTCCCGTCAATATTTAATATTCTATCTTTATTAATTCCAATTCGCTCTACAAGTTCTACCGCTTTATCTATAACGCCTATCTTGTCCGGTTCGTGAGCGTCGCTATCAATAACGAAATTAACGCCCGTACTATTTACCTTGTACCACTCCTCGTCTGAAAGGTGGGTTTTTCTTGCGTCTATTTCAAAAATAGTTCCGTAATCTCTACAACATTTTGCAACTTCAACGGGGTCTGCAAAAAAACAGTAATTTGGGTGCGCAAGAATATCTATTGGATTTTTCATTATAGTATTTAAATAAATTTTAGTGTTTCGCTTAATTAAATTTTTAGTCGGTTTAAGTTTTAAAACTCTCGTTATCATATTATCAAAATATAATTGATACCACTCGTTAAGCCCATCGTACATAATAAATTTATGAATACCTGCTAAAAACACGTCAATACTTTCATAATCTTTTTCTTTAAGGTCTGTTTTCCCGCTAATACCTAAAATATTTGATTCTATGCCTAAAAGAACCTTGACTCCCGTTTCTTTTTCGGCTTCAAGGCACAATTTTCGCATTAAAGGGATTTCCTTTCTCTTCATGCTAAAAGCAGGGTGAGAAAAGCCGTGGTCAGTAATAGCAATGCTTTCAAGCCCCCTTTGTTTAGCAACTCTCGCATTGTCTAAAATACTGCCCTTCCCATGACTAAATGTCGTGTGAGTGTGATAATCAATAGTTAACTTCATTAAAATTCACCAAGATAAATTATTTCTTCGTTTAGTTTTATTTGTTTTTCTTTATATACTTTTTCTTTAATTATGTTAATTAAAGAATAAACGTCGCTTGACGTACAATTTTCTTCAGCAATAATAAAATTTGCATGCTCGTTTGAAACTTTGCAACCTTTATACCTAAAACCTTTTAACCCGACTTCATCAATAACTTTACCAGCAAAAAACCCGTCGTTTTTAAAAACCGAACCGCAATTTTTACCTTTTGGATTTTTTCTAAGTTGTTTATACGTTTTTATTTTTTCTTCTAAAATATCTTCGTCGGTAGGATTGAGTGCAAAACAGACTTTTAAAATAACTTCGTTATTTAAAAACCTACTTGACCTATACGCAAAATTACACTCGCTTGCGTTATACGTTCCCTTGTTAGTTATAACGTAGCAAACGTATTGTGAAACGCTTTTATTAAAGCAACCTGCGTTCATGCAAACCGCACCGCCAACGGTTGCGGGTATTTGACAAGCAAATTCTAAACCGCCTAGACAATTATTTTTCATATCTTCAATAACGGAAGAAAGTTTTGCCCCACACTCCGCCATATATAAATTGCCTTTTATGTCCGTTTTATTAACGCCTATGGTAGAAATTACTACGCCGTTAAATCCTTTATCTGAAACCAGCACGTTAGAGCCACTACCTAAAATAAAATGTGGAATATCTTGAACCAAATTTATACTCCTTAAAAGTTCAGTACAACTTTTAGGAAACAACATTAAACTTGCATTTCCGCCCGTGCCGTATTTATTATATTTTTTTAGCGAGCAGTCCACTTTATACTCAATATTACCTAAATTATTAAGTAATTCGTCTAAACCAACTAATATAGACATATCTCTCTCCTTATTTTACAACATTTTTAACTATTTTTCAACTGTTTAAGTAATTTAATAACTTCATCTTTATTCGTTTTTTCTAAACACGCAGTTTTTGATAAATCAATAATATTTTTTAGTTCGTTTTCTTTTAAAAGTGGAGATATCGTATAATACGTATCTTCCTTTTCGTAATTTAAATAAAAATCTTCATCGGATAAGTTTTTATAGTTAACAGACATTAAATTTATTTCAACTAATTTTTCTTGAATTTCTTTACTCAATAAAAAATTTATAAAAATTTCAGCATAATATTTTTTTTGACTAGTTTTTGACGTTAAGCATACGTATTGATATAAATCGTTATATTTAGTTAGCGGAATCACTTCACAATCTACGTTTTTATTTTTTAGTTTAATAACGTCTCTTTGCGTACCGATAAGCCTTGCGTTTTCTTTTGATAAAAAATAGGTAAAAGCACTTTCTTTATCCATAAAAATTAAATTTTCATAATCGTTATCTTCTAATAAAACTGACACGCTCGCCGAAGTATAGTTTTCAACTTTAACAACGCTTTCGTTTATTTTTACCCCCCTTCTTTTTATTTCAAAATAACCGCCTTTACACCAAGCAACTAAATATCTTGAATTGTTAATCGTTCCCCCGTCAATACCGCTATTTACGTTTATTTTATTTAAGTATTTATCGTAGTTTACCCCGGATACCCCACACGAAATTATATCGGGAACTTCACCCTTATTTAAAAGTTCGTTTGCGCTTTCTACCGTATGATTAACCACCAAACACAAAACGGTTTTATACTTTTTAGAAAATTTTAAAGAAACGTTTCTTAAAAAAGAAGTTCTACTTTTAATTCCCCCTTCAAAATTATCTACGTTCCATATCTCTAAAATTGCCTGATAATCGTTTTTAACTTGAATTTTATTATTATCCCCCACCTTAATAAAAGGCACGAAAATCAAGACGGAAACGCATAATAAGCATAAAATAATTTTAAAAATTTTTTTCATTAAAAAATGGCTATCCTTATATTACTATTTAAGGATATGCCAATTATTTTGTAGGTATACTATATTTAATTTATTTTTAAATGAAGTTTTTCTTTTATTAATTGAATATTGTTTTTTGCTAAATCGTAACCTATATCAAAAAGTTTTTGCGAACTTTTTATGCTTGACAAATTATAATTTGTCAAATCTGGAGCAATAATAACGTCGGCAAACCTATATCCGTTATAACTCCTACTACACCTTTTAATCCCCGTTTTTCTGTAAAAATTTTTAAGTACTTTAAGTGAAGAAAAGTTCATTGGATTATCCGAACTTAAATCTACACCTAAAATGTATTTTGCACCCATTTGCTTGCATACGTCTGCGGGAATAGAGTTTACAAACGCTCCGTCAATTAGCCTTTTACCTTCATAACTTATTGCATTAAATATTGGGGGGATAGAACAAGAAATTGCCATCGCTAAACATAAATCCCCTTTATCAATAACAACTTCCTTTCCGCTGTCAACGTCGGTTGCAATAGCCTTGTATGGCTTTTTTAAATGAGTAAAATCTTTTTCTCCTAAAACGTTTTCTAAAATAACGTTTAATGGCTTCCGTTTAATTTTACTATCAACTATCCACTTAAAAGAGTTAAAACCCATCTCATCAAAAATACCAAGCATTTCTCTTGCCGTATAACCCAAAGCGTACATGCCTGCAATCACGCTACCTATACTCGTTCCGCATAAAACGTCAAACTCAATTTTTTCTTCTTCAAGGGCTTGTAAAACGCCTATGTGAACCAAGCCTTTTGCTCCGCCACTTCCAAGCGCCAAACCAAGTTTATTTTTCTTCACGCAATAAGTATGCGTAGTAAAATTATAATTATTAATAAAAAAAGGGTTTTAAAACCCTTTTTATACTAATAAATATTTTTTTGCGTTATTAATAAACACGTCGTCGGTAATCGTTTTACCACAATGCTTTAACGTCTTTTTATAAGCCTTTCCAATTATAGATGGGTTATGTGCGTGGCAATCGCCAGCAACGAAATCTACAATGCCTTGTTTAATTGCGGAAATAATTACTTTTTGTATCTTTTTTCCATCTTCCCCAATTACCGCCGAGGCGTTGGTTTGGAACAATGCACCCATCTGCTTTAATTCTATTAAGCAATTCCAATCTAAATACTCATATCTTTCAAAATGTGCAATTATTGGAGTATAGCCTAGTTTAGTTAAATTATATATATAGTCGGGAATATCTTGATATTCTTGAAAACTAAATTCCACAAGTATACAATTAGTCCCGTTAATAGTCATTACTTCTTTATTTGCAAGCCTTTTATAAACGTTTTCATCACAATAAATTTCTTGACCTAAAAATAACTCTATATTTATCTTTTCGTTTTTTACCGCATTAACTAATTCGTTATATCTATCCATAATTTCTTTTATGGTAGGCGTATAATTATCCGTTTTAAAGTGCGGTGTTAAAACTATCTTATTCACCCCGTTATTAACTTCGTGTTTAAGTATTTTTAACGAGTTTTCTAAACTTTTACTCCCATCGTCAACATTTGGTAAAATATGTGAATGAATATCAATCATCTTATTATTCTACCTTTTTTAAATTTTAGTCTTCGTTATATTTATTTGCATACCTATTATTCGTAGAATAATATCTTCCACTATAATAACCAGATTTAAACACGTTTTTTCCATTAGAATAAGTCATTACAAGACCCATAACGTTAGAATTATTCCTTTTTAAAAGTTCCATTGACTCTTTAAGTTGAGAACGATGCGTAATTCCAAACGCAACTACGAATAAAGTACAATCAGAACATTTAGAAATATGGATATAATCTGAAACAAGTAAAATTGGTGGACAGTCTAAAAGCACTACGTCGTAATCATTCCTTAATTTTTCAATTAACGATTTAAACTTTTCAGACGTGAAAATAATTGATGGATTATGCGTTGCTTTTCCCCTATTGATAACGTCTACACCAAAATCTGTTTTCTTAATTAAAGTTTCTTCGTTACAATCGCCAAGCATGTATTCGGCAATTCCGTTAAGGTTAGCAACGTTAAATGACCTATGAACTTTTGGTCTGCGGAAATCAAGGTCAACGATAACTACTTTTTTGCCACTGTTTACTAATGCTACTGCTAAATTTGCAACAACGGTAGTTTTTCCTTCGCCAGAGAAAGAAGATTCAATTTGGAATACTTTATTTTTACCGTTATCCGAAAAATAAATTAAGTTGTCTCTTAATCTATAATAACTTTCGCTATGGCCTTTTTTTCTGCCAACTACTATTTTAGGGATATCCGTATCTAATGATTTAATGGCTTTTTTCTTAAATAACATTATCTTCACCCCCTAAATTTTCTTGCGAGTTAATTACCGCTTCATTTAAAGCATTGTTGGTTTTGAAGTTAGGACTTATGTCTATAACGGACAACACCACTTGTTGAGAAATTTTTTCCGCTTGTTCAACGGTAGTAATTCTATCGTCGGCAAAATAAATTATAATAACCATTAAGCAAGCAATAACCATACCGATTAAACCTGCTAAAATTATGGAAGTTGTTCTTCCCGTATTAACTGCAACGTTATCAGGATAAGCCTTAGAATCAATATAAAGTTTATCTGCTAAGAAACCGTGTTCGTTTTTACCCGTTTCAATATTTTTCACGTTTAAAATCTCTATACATTCTTCAATACAGAAATTAAGCGACTTAACTAAATTGTATTTAATTTCGTTAGCATCGCCACCGTGCTTTTTGTTTGAATAAGAAATTTTAAAGAAAGCAGATTCTTCGGTATAACTAAACGATAACCCACTTAAATTAATGTAAGAAATTTGTTCTTCTTCCGAGTGAGTATCGTTATATTCTTTTACCCTTGCGTTTATCTTTCTTTGCATTTCGTAAGTTTTAATTGCCTTTTCAAATTCAGGAGCAATTAACGCAGAATATTGGTATTTTAAGTGCTCGGCAAATTCACCGCTTGAAGATTCGTCCGACGAGTCGTATGCTCTAACGGATATATTAACGGTTGCAGTATACGTAGTTTTCTTAACGAAATAAGCGTAAGAAACGCCTAAGCCTAAAAAAGCAATCACTATAACGATAACCCAAATTAAATTTCTTTTAAAAACAGAAAAAAACTCAGAAAGTGTTAATGATTTTTCTTTTTCAAATTTTTCTTCCATAAGTCCCCCCTAAAAAGTTTCCATACATAATTAAGTATATATTAAATCCATAATAAAATCAACCAATTTACCTACTTTTAATTTTATTAAAAGTTTTTTGAAGGAATATAAATACCGAGTACGCCCTTATTTTAAACAAAAAGTATCCAAAATATTGAGCACCAATTAGTTTTTTAATAATCTTTCCACCCTTTATAAAATCGTTATAATACGTTGATTTTCTTACCTTTTTGAAATAATTTTTCTTTTCTTTGTTCGTAGCGTTGCTATCGCTAATCCCTCTTAAAAATCTAACTAAATTTAAAAGGCAATAACTCCTATAAATTTTAAAATCGTTTTCGCTAAAAATGTTTTCTTCTTGTAAAAATTTTAAAATTTCTTTCTCTACCGTAAAATCAGTATCGTATTTTTTAATATTTAAACTTTTCATAATTCCTTGGTTATTTATTCTATAACAATGCAAAATATCTGGAATTACTAAAATATTTGAACAGTTTTTATAAATTTCTAAACTCTGTAATGCGTCTTCTCCAACTAAAATATGAAAAAATTTAGAAAAATCAATACTTCCAACTAAACTTCTTTTAACGGCTTTTCGCCATATTGCGTTGTTTTCGGGATTACCTAATACGGAAAGATAAAATTCCCTTTTATCTGCGTAAAGTTTTTCTTCTTTAAAAGTATACGGATAATAATCAGTGTTTTTTTCGTCAAACCTTTTAGTTCCAAAAAACACGCAGTCAACGTTAAACGTTTGAATTTTATTATAAATTACTTCAAGTGCGTTTAACTCTAACTTATCGTCTGAATCTAAATTAAGAATATATTCCCCGCTGGCTTTTTTAAGCCCAAATATTCTTGAAGCAATATGTCCTTTGTTTTCGTTATGATATACCTTGAACCCGTATTTAATTGAATATTCGTCACAAATGCTTGCTGAACTATCCTTTGAGCCATCGTCAACCAAAATACACTCGTAATCTTTAAACGTTTGATTAACTACGCTATCTAAACACTCTTTAAGGTATTTTTCAACGTTGTATACGGGAATAATTAATGAAAAAAACATACAAGCCCCTTTAAAATTAAGAATTGTTTCCTTTCTTTAAAAATAACACGCCTATCGTTTGGAATATTAACTTAAAATCTAACCATAAAGACGCATTTTTAACGTATTCTGCATCCATAATGGCTTTATTTTTATAATAAACGTCGTCCCTACCGTGAACCTGAGCGTAGCCCGAAATTCCAGGACGCATAGAATAAACGTTTAATCTTCTTCTCATTTCGTTTAAATTATTTTCAGTTAACACTACCGGTCTTGGTCCAATAAAAGACATATGTCCAAATAAAATATTGAAAAATTGCGGGAATTCGTCCAAAGACAATTTTCTTATAAATTTCCCAATGGGAGTATAAAACTCGTCTGGATTATCTATAAGCGAAGTAGCCATATCGTGCGGAGAATCAATTTTCATTGACCTAAACTTATAACAATTAAAAGTTTTGCAGTTTCGCCCCATGCGTTGTTGCTTGAAAATTATAGGTCCTTTTGACGTCGTTTTAACAAGAATTGCAGTAATAAGCATAATAGGCGAAAGTAAAACTATTGCAATCAATGAACAAACTATATCAAAGGTTCTTTTTACAAACCTATAAAACAATTTCTTTTTAATATTTGGTTTAAAATTTTTTATATATCTCTCGTAGAATTCATCTGAATAATGTTTTTTACAATCTATATTCATAAATTTCCAACCTTGTAAAAAATTAGTTAAACGAGTAGTATCAACTTATTAATTATAACATATATAATTACACATTTCAATACGCAATTTTATTATTTTAGCAACCTTTAACACTGTTTTAGTTAAATTTTGCCCTTTTCTTTTCTAATTTTAGTTATTTCTTTTTCAAATCCGTTATTAGACGGAACGTAATAAACTTTATCTTTAATTGAATCAGGCAGATATTGTTGCTTAACGTATCCACCGAAATTGTGCGGATATTTGTATTCTGCGCTCTTTTTTTTGCCTTCATTGCTTAAATACGAAGGATTAATAAGGTGTGGCGGAACGTTGTCGTCTTTAATAGTTTCAACGTCTTTTCCCGCCTTTTGCATAGCGACGATAGTGGAATTTGATTTAGGTGCTTCACAAACGTAAATTATTGCGTTAGACAAAGGAATTAAACCTTCGGGTAATCCTATATTTTGTAAAGCGTACATAGCACTCGTTGAAATTACTAATGCGTTAGGGTCTGCCATGCCCACGTCTTCGGAGGAGTGAACTACTAATCTTCTTGCAATAAGCATTGGGTCGCAACCCGCTTTTATTAATCTTTGCGAATAATATAAAGCTCCGTCGCTATCGCTTCCCCTTAAACATTTACAAAATGCGCTGAGCATATGATAATATGCGTTTTCATCAATGGAAAGCGCCTTTTTTTGAATTGACTGCTCGGCGTCTTTAAGTTTTACTTGAATAACTCCGCTTTCGTCTACGGGAGTAGTTAAAACTGCAATTTCCAAAGCGTTATATGCAGTTCTTAAATCTCCTGCTGAAAGATTTGCAATATGTTTAATTGCATCTTCACAAACTATTGCGTTAAAGGAGCCTAACCCCCTTTCTTTATCCGTTAAAGCCTTCTTTAAAGCACTTTGTATAACTTCGTTAGATAAACTTTTAAACTCAAATACCCTACACCTTGAAATTATAGCGGGAGTCATTGAAACGTAAGGATTTTCGGTGGTTGAGCCTATAAAAATTATAGTTCCATCTTCAATGGAAGGGAGTAAACTATCTTGTTGACTTTTATTAAACCTATGACACTCGTCAAGTAATAAGTAAGTTTTTTTACCATAAGTTTGCAAATTTATTCTTGCTTCTTCAATAGCCTTTTTCACGTCAGCAACACCGCTAGTAACTGCGTTTAACTTTACGAAATTACCACTAGTTGAGTTGGCTATTATGTTTGCGAGCGTACTTTTTCCCGTTCCCGGTGGTCCGTAAAATATGCAACTTCCAAGTCTATCAAGCATAATTGCTCTTCTTAATAAACTACCCTCGGAAGCGATTTCGCTTTGACCTAAAAATTCCTTAATGTTTCGTGGACGCATTTTTTCGGCAAGCGGAATATTATCTTTTTTTTCTTGCGCTTTTATCTCGTCAAAAAGAGTATACATATTTCTCCTTAATTATGATTATATTTTAGTATGATTAGAAAATTTTTTAACGTAAAAAATTATATTTTACCTGCCGTCGTATTGTTTTTTATGCTTGCTTTTTCAATTTACTCGGACAGATACATAAAATCTTCTATATCTGGTCTTAAATTATTTGCTCTTAGCGTTTTACCGTCCACCCTTCCATTTTTCTTTTTAACCACCCTTCTAACCAAAATGGGTAGTCTAAATAAATTCTGCACTCTTTTAAATAAGCCTTGTAATTTGCTTTTTAAACAAAACGGATTGTGCTTTTATTGCTTTTTTATGAGCATTTTATCTGGATATCCTATTGGCAGTAGGATAATTTACGACCTATACCAAAACCAACTCATAAACAAAGTAGAAGCGTCTAAAATGAGCGTTTTATGTTCAACTTCCGGACCGCTTTTCGTTATCGGAGCGGTGGGAGTTTGCATGTTTGAAAATAAGTATATCGGGTTTATAATATATCTTTCTCACGTTTTATCTGCGATTTTAAACGGAATAATTTTTAGAAATTACGGAACTTTTAATAAAAATTCCAAAAAATTATCCGTCAACAATAACGTTGATAATATTTTATACGACAGTATTTATAATAGCGTAATCTCCACTTTAATAGTTGGCGGATTCGTTAGTATTTTTTACGTTTTTGCCGATATTTTAAATGATTTTAATATTCTTTATCCTTTGCAAAAGGTGTTTTACTTTATCCTTTCTCCGTTTACGCAAAATTTTGATTTTGCAAAAAGTTTTTGCATTGGACTTGTTGAATGCACCAAAGGAATTAAACTTTTAACTTTAAGGAACGTTTCACTTTTAAGCGTTTCGCTATCTGCGGGATTAGTGTCTTTCGGTGGTGTTTCAATTATATTTCAATCAATAGTTTATCTTAAAAAAGCAAAAGTAAAAACCTCGTTTTTTTTGTTTGGAAAATTACTACAAATGCTATCTTCTATAATAATTTCGTCAATTCTTTATTTAATTTTCTTTTAAAATTTTTAAAACTTCTTTTGATAAATAATTTTTTAAATCTTTTTTAGATTTTATTAAATCTCTAACTTTTGTTGAACTAATATCTAAAAACTCTTTATCGCAAGGAATAAAAAAAGTAGTCATTTCAGGGTATAAAGTTTTATTAAAATAGTGAGTTTTAGTTTCGTAGTCAAAGTCTATTTCGTTTCTAACACCCCTGATATAGTACTTTGCGCCTTCTTTCTTCATTAAGTCAACTACCATACCTTCGTGATAAACGACTTTGCAATTAGTATATTTTTCACACACGCTTTTAACCATTTTAAGCCTTAAATCAACGTCAAAAGTGGTGGATTTTTCTATATTTATACAAATTGCTATTATTAATTTATCAAACAACTCGCTTGCCTTTTTAATAATTTCTTCATGCCCTAAGGTAATTGGGTCAAAAGTTCCGGCAAACACTGCAATATTTTTATTCATTATTATCACCTAAACTATAAAAATCAAATACGGCTATTCCATATTTTTTAGACTTTTGTATCGTAAAACCCTTAAACTCTTGGGGTTTTCTCTTTTTATCGTGTTCGTAAATAATTATACCGTCATTTTGTAAAAGTTTATTCTCGTAAACTATTTCAAAAACGCTTTTCATATCTTCAAAATCGTAAGGCGGGTCGCAAAAAATTATGTCAAAAGGCCTTGTTTGCTCCTTTAAAAAGGCTAAACTATTTGCCTTGCAAACTTTTGCGTCTTCTTTTATTAAAGTTAAATTCTTTTTAACTAAATTTAAACTTTCCATTGACTTGTCCACAAAAACAACTTCGCTTGCCCCACGAGAAATACTTTCTATTCCAACCGCACCGCTACCTGCAAACAAATCTAAAAATCTGCAATCGTAAATTTTGTCCCCTAAAATATTAAAAAGAGACTCCCTTGCCATATCGCTAGTCGGTCTTATATCGTATCCGTCAAAAGTATTAAGTTTTCTGCCTTTATGCTTTCCGCTAATAATTCTCATTTATCCCCTTTGTGTCATTATAATAAAATTGTGAGTATAATATAGTAAGGAAGTGTTAATAATCTAAGTATGCAAACTTTTATTGGAATTATAATCGGTCTATTTATCGGTGCAAATATAGGTGTTATTATTACCGCCTTTATGTCAGCTAACAAAAAGCGTTAACCATTAATTAGTCTACCATCTTCAATTTTATACACTTTGTTACAAAGCCTTGAAATTGCGTCTCTATGCGAAACGGCAATCAAGGTTAAATTTTTTATTTTTGATAAATTTTCAATAATTATATTTTCAGTTTTTTCGTCTAAACTGCTAGTCCCTTCGTCTAATACGATAATAGGGGCTTTTTTTAGTATCGCCCTTGCAATAGCCAATCTTTGAGCCTGACCTTCGGATATAGTAGTTGAATTTTCGCTAACTTGTAAATCTAACTTTTCCGTTTGAGTTTGAACGAAGTCTTTTAAACTTACCATAGATAAAACGTCGTTTATCTCTTCAACACTCACGTCTATATTATTAAAGGTTAAGTTTTCTAAAATGCTACCGCTAAATAGCATATTATTTTGCGGAACTAACGAATATAATCCTTTAACGTTTTGTGCCGAATAACTCTCGCCTTTAAAATTGCAATTAACTTTGCCCGTAGGCGAGTATATTCCAAGAATAATTTTTAAAAGAGTACTTTTACCCGCACCAGACAAGCCCTTTATAAGTATTTTATCCCCTTTATTAATTTTGAGTGAAACGTCTTTTAAAACGGATAAGTTGTTATAAGAAAAGGACACGTTTTCAAGTTCAACGCTTTCAAATGATTTATCCTTAACGTCAATTTTATTAGTTTTATCTAAATTAATTAATTCCTTAATTCTTTCTTCGGAAGCAAGCATTTCTTCGTAAACGGTTATATAACTGCTTAAATTAAGAAGTGGAGTTTTAATTTGCATTACGAGTTGAAGCATAGCAACTAAAAGCCCGAAAGAAATTGAATTTACCCCTTTAAAAACACCTAAAACGCACCATAAAATAGTCAAAACATTAAAAAGAGTAAAAGATAAAGAAGTAAACTCTAACAACGTATTGTTAAAATACCTTTGTTTTAAAACGCAGTTTTTAAAATTATTTAAGTATTTATCGTTTTTATTTTTTATATATTCTTCACCGCTATCCGCTTTAACGTATAAAGCGTTTTTCTTGCTTTCAATTATATGCGCGTTAGTTTTTGATATAGCCTTTCTCGTCTTTTTATAAAGTTTATAAGAAAATTTCCTTACGAAAAAAGAAACTAAAAATACAAATACTCCTGAACCGAGTAAAACCAAAGTGAAAATTGGGGATAACACTAGCATTACTATAATTGCCGATAAAACGTGAAAAATGTTTGCAATTAAACTTGGGACTAATGCAACTGAAACGCTTGAAATTTTAACCACGTCTCCGTCAAGCCTTGTAATTATATCCCCTGCCGAATAAGCGTCAATACTTTTATAGTCTCCGTCAAAAAATTTAGAAAAGACGAATTTTTTTAGATTAACGTCGCCCTGCGTTGCGATATTTGAAAGTAATAACTTGTTTATTAAACCCATTAAAAAGGCAAGCAAAACAAAAATAATTAAAATTATTATTCCAAATAAAATTTTATCAAATGAAAAACTTTTTTCGGCGTAGTTTATTAAATTTTTTATTGAAAGTGCAACCATTACGGAAAATAAGGCTTGCAAAACCCCCGTTAAAATTAACAAAACGTATTTAACACCGTAAATATTTAACGCTTTTTTAATAGATAAATCCCTTTTATTTTTCATTTTTTCACCTAAAATTTTTATATGTAATATTATTATATACTATCGTTTATATAAAGTCAATAAACAAAAAAATAACGGCGTTGATTTTTTTCAACACCGCTTTATTTTTTATTCTTCATCTTCTTGAACTTTATAAAACTCGTCGTTATAAATTTCAAGAACTTTTGAAATTTTATCTAAAAGTTTGTCTTTGTTATATCCCGATTGCGCAGAAACGGGAATAACGCTTTGACTTCCAACCGCTAAATAGTTTCCTATTTCTTTAACTCTATCAAAAATTCTAGTTTTACCAATCTTGTCCGCCTTGGTTGCAACAATCGTAAACGGCAAGGCGTAGTGATGAAGGTAATTAAGCATATTCTCATCGTCTTTGGTTGGAGTGTGCCTTATATCAACGAGTGAGAAAACGTGGGTTATAAGTGAACTATATTTAAAAAAGTCTTCAAGCAATTCCGCCCACTTTAACTTTTCAGATTGCGAAACTTTTGCAAATCCGTAGCCAGGCAAATCGGCTAAAACGAAATCGCCAAAGTCAAAATAGTTTACGAGCCTTGTTCTTCCAGGAGTGGTTGAAGTTTTAGCAAGTCCCCTTTTGTTTGCGAGCATATTTATAAGTGAACTTTTTCCAACGTTTGATTTACCGCAAATTGCAATAAGTGGCTTATTCGGAACTATAAACCCCTTTTTATTTGCAACCGAAGTTATAAACGTAGCATTTTTAATAATCATAATTACACCAAAGCGTGTTTAAATACGCTATCAACGTTATCTACCCCAATGAATTTAATTTCTTTTAAAATTTCTTGTGGTATTTCTTCTAAATCTTTAAGATTTTGTTTAGGAATAATAAATTTTCTTATTCCGAGCCTAAAACCTGCAAGAGCCTTTTCTTTAAGTCCGCCTATTGCTAAAACGTTTCCCCTTAAAGTTATTTCGCCCGTCATAGCAACGTTTCTTCTAACCTTTCTATTAGTAAATGCGGATAAAAGTGCCGTAGCCATAGTTATACCCGCGCTTGGTCCGTCTTTTGGCGTTGCCCCTTCTGGAACGTGAATATGAATATCGGTGTTTTCAAAAACCGAACTATCAATATCGTAGTTTTTAGCGTTTGCCCTTATATAACTTATAGCCGTTTTAGCACTTTCTTGCATAACGTCGCCAAGTTTACCCGTTAAAAGTAAATTGCCTTTACCCTTCATTAAAACCACTTCTATCGTGAGCGCAACACCGCCTATTGAAGTCCAAGCAAGTCCCGTTGCAGAGCCAACTTGATTTTTCTCAACTTTGCCTTCGTTAATATATCTAACGGCACCTAAATAATCGGCTATATTAATTTCATTAATATTTTGAAGGGCTAAATCTTTATCTTCTGCAACTTTTGTTGCAACTTTTCTTACTACTGCGTTGATTAATTGTTCAAGTTTTCTAACCCCCGCTTCGCCCGTATAACCCTTTATAATACTTTTTATACTTTCATCTGAAAAGCAAACGTTATCAGTAGTTAAGCCGTTAGATTCTATCGCTTTTGGAATTAAATACCTTTTTGCTATTTGAACCTTTTCTTCTTGCGTGTAGCCCGCAATGTCAATAACTTCCATTCTATCTAAAAGTGGTGCGGGAATAGTATCAATGCTATTTGCAGTAGTTATAAACATAACTTTTGATAAGTCGTATTCAAGTTCTAAATACCTATCTCTAAAAGTAGTGTTTTGTTCAGGGTCTAAAACTTCAAGCAAAGCGCTCGCAGGGTCGCCCCTTAAATCTTGTGAAAGTTTATCAATCTCGTCAAGTAAAAATACGGGGTTTATAGTTTTTGCTTCTTTCATACCGTAGATAATTCTACCAGGCATCGCTCCTATATACGTTTTTCTGTGTCCCCTAATTTCCGCTTCGTCTTTAACTCCGCCCAAACTCATTCTAACGAGTTTTCTATTAATTGCCCTTGCAATAGATTTTGCAACCGAAGTTTTTCCAACTCCCGGTGGTCCAACTAAACATAAAATAGGACCTTTTAAACTTTTAGTAAGTTTTAAAACTGCAAGGTATTCAATAATTCTCTTTTTTACTTTATCAAGACCAAAATGGTCGCTTTCTAAAATTTCTTTTACTTCTTTTATACTTTCAGTATCAACGGATTCTTCTTTAAAAGGAACGTCTAAAACCCAATCAATATACGACCTAATTACGTTGTAATCAGGGGCGGCTGGCGCCATTTTAGACATTCTTTGAAGTTCTTGTAAAACCTTTTCTTCGGACTCTTTATTTAGCCCCTTATTAAGAATTTTTTCCTTTAATTTTTCAATCTCGCTAACGTCGTCGCCAAGTTCTTCGTGAATAGCCTTTAATTGCTCACGAAGGTAAAATTCCTTTTGATTTTTGTCTACGCTACTTTTAACCCTTTCGGCAATTTTTCTTTCAATTTCTATAATTTGTTCTTGCTTTGATAAAATTTCAATAAAAGTTTCGTATCTTTTAATTAAATTATTTCCTTCAAGCAATTTTTGCTTTTCCTTTTCTTTTATTGGGAAGTTATAAGACGCAACGTTTAAAAACACTTCTTCATCTTCAATTTTTAAAGTTTGTAAAAGTCCTTCTTTTGCAATTTTTGGCAAGACTTCAATCATTTTTTCAAGTTCGGCTTTTGCCACCCTATTAAGTGCTTGAACGTTTAACTCGTCAATTTCTTCATTTTCTAACCTTTGAACGTTAAAGCAAAAATAATCACGAGAAGTATCTTCCGAAACTCTTATAGCCCTATAAAGCCCGTCAATAGTTAGGCGGTAATTTTCGCCTGAAATTTTTGCTAAATTTCCAACACGACAAACCGTTCCAACTTCGTATAAATCACTTGAAGTTGGATTTAACATTGAAGGTTCTTTTTGAGAAAGAACGAATATTTTTTTATCGGTATTAAGCGCAACGTTTACGGCGTTTAAAGACTTTATTCTGCCCACGTCTACCGTAGTGCAGATGTTTGGAAACATAGTCTTCCCACGAAGCGTTATTGTTGGCATACCAAAATTATTTATTTGGTTTTCAACTGAAACTTCTTCCGTTGCAACTTCTTTTTTTTCTAATTCCATTTTACACCTTTTATTAATTTTTAGTTATTATATAATAATATATTTTAAATAAATAATCAAGTCTATTTTTGACATTTTTCAACTTTTATGCTTCCGTTTTAGTAATTTGAAACAAAAATAATTAAAAAACTTCAATTAAAATTATTGTAAAATGGGTTTTTTATGATATAATTTTAAAAAAAGGAATATTTTTATGAACAATATTAATACATTAACAACTAGAAATTTTGCTTACGGCTTATTCGTTTTAACCGCTTTTGATAATAATAAACACAACGGCTGTATCATAAACACGGCAATACAAGTAACGAGCGAGCCTTATCAAATATCTGTTGCAGTTAACAAACAAAACTACACTACTAATCTTATATTAAATTCTAAAAAATTCAACCTTTCAATACTTTCTGAAAACGCTAAATTTGACGTTTATCAAAGATTTGGTTTCCAAAGCGGAAAAACGGTTGATAAGTTTGATAATTTTGAGTGTAAAATTTCTTCAAACGGACTTAAATATTTAAATTCTAACGTAGCAAACGCATTTATTAGTGCAGAAGTTGTAAATCATATTGACCTTGGAACTCACGTTTTAATAATTGGAAAAGTAGTTGAAGCCGAAGTTTTATCCAACGTTCCATCTGCAACGTATAGTTATTATTTTGCTAACGTAAAACCTAAACCACAAGCAAAAAAGATTGAAAACGGCGAAGTTCACACCTGTTTACTTTGTGGCTACGTTTACGACGATAGTAAGGAAAAAACTCATTTTATAGATTTACCAAAAAACTTCACTTGTCCGCTTTGTGGCGCAAGCGAATTTGAAAAATCAAAAGGCGAAGTTAAACCTACTGCGCCTTCACTTAAAAAGGTTTGGGTATGCTCAATTTGTGGCTACGTTTACGACGATAACGTTGAAAAAATCCCGTTTGAAGAACTTCCAAACGATTGGACTTGTCCATTGTGTAAACACCCAAAATCAGATTTTGAATTACAACGATAAAAAAATTACGTCGGAGCAGATGCTCCGACGTTTTTTATTCTCTTGCTTTTAAGGATTCGTTCATATCAATTTTTATTATCTTTCTTCTTAATAATAAAGAAACAAGTAATGAGAAAATTATAGTTATAATCGGTGTTAACAGATATACGTATAGCCTAATTAACGAAACGTCGCCAAAGTTTAAAAAGGAAAAAACTAAACTCATTAAAAATACTCCAAGCGGAATACCTAAAACTATTCCTATTAGCGACATTATATATATTTCACGATAAATATACATACACACTTCGCCGTCTTTATATCCTAAAACCATAAGCGTTGCTATTTCTCTATTTCTTTCGCTTATATTGATGTTCGTTAGCGTGTAGATAACCAAAGCACTTAATAATCCCGCAAAAATTACTACTACCCAGGCGAGTAAAGTTAAAATTTCACCGATGGTTTTATCTTGCAAACTATAATCAAAAACGCCAATTCCCATATAAACGAGTGCCGTTGCTCCCGCAATAGATATTACCGTCATAAAAAAGTGTTTTTTATACCTTAAAACGTTTCTTAAACTTGATTTGTACTTAAACGAAAGCCTATTCCAAATAAAAGGAATTCTTTCTAAAAACACCTTCTT
Organism: Christensenellaceae bacterium; assembly: GCA_045646745.1. Lineage (GTDB taxonomy): Bacteria > Bacillota > Clostridia > Christensenellales > Borkfalkiaceae > HGM11412. Next base: position 25,582 of record JAZRLL010000121.1, on the reverse strand, counting down.
TCCGTTTGGTGGAGATGCAGGCACTAACAATTTAGCAGGAACTTCGTTAGCCGTTTTTAGCCCTACGTATGTCGTTAAGAAAATTAGCGATACCCCCATTAAACTAGTGATTAAAGCGTAAAATTTAAAAGACAAAACGCTCGTCATAGGGGGCATATGAAATCTTGCGTTAAAGGCGTCGTATATAAGTTTACAAACGAACTCGCCTAAAAAATAACCTATAACGCTACCTATAATCATAGAAATTATTGAAAATATTAGGTATTTTTTAATAATTTTGAAAGGCGAATACCCTAACGTAGTTAAGCACGCAATTTGACTTCTTTCTTCTTCTACTAGCCTTGACATCGTTGATAAAACTATTAACATAGCAACGAAAATAAACGCAAACATTAAAATATAGTTAATAGTTCCAACTTTATCAGCGTAAGAAATTAGTGCGTATAAACCTTTGTTTTCGTATAAAGTTAAAACTACGCTTCCATCTAAAAGCCCTTCAATTTTAGCCTTGTTTTTATCAATTTCCGTTTCGTATTTTGAAGAATAGCCGTTAAATAAATCTCTGTTTTCTATTGACAACCAAATATCAGTTTTAGGAAGGTACGAAATCTCGTTAAAATATACTACCCTGTCTAAAACTACTTCTTCGCCGTTTACGCTACCTATCTCTTCAACGGTGTTTAATATTAAAGGGTTAACGCATATTCCAACTACTTTATAAGTTCTTCCTTGAACTTCAATTTCATCGCCTATACTATACTCAATTAGATTGTTTGTTCCCCTTTCAACCATACACTCGCTATTTTGTGTTGGATAGTTTCCTTCTAAAAGTTCAAATTTATTTATTTGTAAATCTTCATAATTTAAAAAGTATAGCCTACTAATAAGGTCGTTTTCTTTAATATCAAAAGTGGTTAAGGCTTGAACTTTTCCACCCGAAAACTCCTTTTCTAAATTGTCTAAATCTTGGCTCGTAAATCCAGAAATAGACGTTGATTTTACTATAAAATCTGAAACGTTTCTGTCTTTATAAAACTCGTTTGTAGAATTGTAAATTTTATCCTTTGACGAGCCTACCCCCGAAACGAAAGCAACGCTAATTAAAACTATGAAAATTATTGAAACCATTCTTGAAAAATGTTTTTTAAACATTTTTAAGGTAATTTTACTATAAGTTTTAATCACCACTCAATCTCCTCAATATTTTTTGGGTTTTTATTAACTATGATATCTTCTATCATGCCGTTTTTAATCTTTATAACTTTATCCGCCATATCTTTTAGGGCTTGATTGTGTGAAACTATAATTACGAGTTTATTTTCCTTTTTGCAAATATCACTTAACATTGATAAAATTTTCTTTCCCGTATTATAGTCCAAAGCCCCCGTTGGCTCGTCGCAAAGAAGTAATTTTGGATTTTTGGCTATCGCCCTTGCTATTGAAACTCTTTGTTGCTCTCCCCCTGATAATTGTGAAGGAAAATTGTTCATTCTATCTTTAAGCCCAACCCCTTCAAGAACGCTTTTAGGCGATAAGGAATTTTCGCAAATCTCCACCGAAATCTCTATGTTTTCAATAGCCGTTAAATTTGGCATTAAATTATAAAACTGAAAAATAAAGCCTATATCTTTTCTTCTAAATAAAGTTAAGCCCTTTTTGTTCAATTTAGTTATATCTTGGCCGTCTAAAATTATTTCGCCACTAGTTGCGGTGTCCATACCGCCAAGCAAGTTTAAAAGAGTGGTTTTCCCCGCTCCGCTTGAACCTAAAATAACTACTAATTCCCCGTTGTTTAAATCAAAAGAAACGTTTGATAACGCATTTATCTCAATATCGCCTACGATATACTTTTTTGACACGTTTTTTAAGGATAAATAACTCACGAAAACTACCCCCTTTAAATTTAATTATCTCTAATTAAATTATACACTCGCTAAAAATAAGTGTCAATACAAAAAAATAAAAACTACCACGCCTTGATAGTTTTTACTTTAAATATTTTCATTTAATTTTTCTAAACAATTAAAATAGGTTTCTTTATATCTTTTTAACGTCCTTAAATTTGCATTAAATCTTTGAGAAAGTTCTCTTCTTTTTGAAATCGGCATTTCGCCGAACAACTCGTAAAACATAGCAGACAAAGTGTTTACGTCATCGTAAAGCGAAGTTAAATTGAAAAAAGATAAGGTATCAAATATTTTTTTAGAAGTTTCGTATAGTTTTTTAACGTATTTTTCACTAAGAATAACTTTGCAACAAGCGATAGAAAAAGCCCGCTTGAAAAACTCGCCGTTTTCACCGTCAAACTCGTACAAAGCAAGTTTAATTTTTGAGTACACGTTAGATAAAACACAACCAAAACTACCTTTAACGTCATTTAAAATTAGCCTTTTTATTATTTCTTTTTTAGTCGTGTCGCTAACCTTTGTAGAAAGAAAAATATCTTCAAGTTGCGCTTTTGTAAATTTAGAAATTTTATTAAAATACACGTCAAAAACTTTAAGTGAAAAAGGCTGTAATTCTATTAATATCGCATAGTTAAAATACTCGTTCAATACCGCCTTTTCTTCCTTGTTTAAACTTTCTAAACTTGATAAAAGCATTATAATTTTAAGTATGGCAACCTTTTTTTGCGGTGGAATATCAAAAGAATATTTAAACCCGCTTTCTTTTAAAATTGACTTACTTAACTTTTCATCACACGCAAGTTCGTAATAGGTTTTATTTATAAAATTAGCGTCTAATTGCATACACTTTGAAAAAGTTATTTTTGCCTTTTCAAAGTCTTTTAAATTTAAATACGTAATTCCTAAAAAATAACTAACTAAATAATTATTAGGATATTTTTTTAGATATTTTTCACCCAAACTTTTAGCCTTTTTATAATTGTAAATTTCACAAAAAATCAAAAAGGCTTTCAAAATATTTTCATAATCTTCGCCCAAGTCAATTTTAGAAAATTCTTCAAGGTATTTTTTATGGTTTACGATATCTTTCATATCAAAAGATATGTTTAACGCATTTAGTAAAGGAATAACTTTATTTTCACTAACTTCTATTGCTTGATTTATATAGTCAATAGCCCCGCAGTAGTCCTTTAAAAAATACTTGGAAATTCCAATTTGCAATAATTTATTTTCGTAAAACTTTGAATTTTTTGGAATAATTTTAAGTGTTTCAATGGCTTTTTCAAATTCCCCACGACCAATAAGCACGGAACTGTTGTTTAATAAATTTGTAAAATCGGCCTTTTCGTAAGGATAGGCTAAATAATAATTATTTGACCTATTATAAATTTCGTTAAAAAACTCCGTTGCTAAATCGTTGTAGATGCAATATTCTTCATTGTTGGTATTAATTTGTTTATCAAAATAATAACCTGCGTAAAGGTCGTCGTTCATCTTATAAAAAGAAGCCCCTAACCCATTATACGCCCTTAAATTGTAATACTCGTCGTTAAAGTCTAAAAGCCTGAAAAAATACTCCTTTGCCTTTTCAAACATTTCTATACTAAAATACGTTTTGGCAATTTCGTAATAAACGCTTTTGGGGTTTTTAGTGTTTTTTAGCATTTTAAAAAGTACGCTTAATAGATTTACCACGTCGTTTTCTTCTTTGTATTTTTCGTATAAAATATTAAGTTGTCTTTCGCTATAATTGGCAATTTTAACCTTTTCCATTTTCGTTAGAATAATTTTTCTACGCCTTCTTTATCGTATACGTACGTCTTATTGCAATACTCGCATTTAACCCTTATTTCGCCTTGCTCTTTTAATATATCTAAAAGTTCTTCTTTCCCCAAAGAAATTAAGGTTTTATCAATATAATTTTTAGAGCAAATACACTTATAAGTCGGGCTATAACTAGAAAACTCTACGCCGTCAAAATACTCGGCTATAACCCCGTCAATACCATATTTTTCTATTTTTGAACTAATATCGTAAAATTCGTTTATCAGTTTTTCTGCCTTTGAAATATTTTCTTCTTCACAGTTTGGCATAACTTGAATAATAACTCCGCCAGCACCTACGCAAACGTTTTTTCCGTTAACTTTAACGCCTAGCGCCATAGCCGTTGGAGTTTGCTCTGAAAGGGTATAATAGTAGGCAAAATCTTGAGCAATCTCACCACTTACTATTTCGCAAGTTCCCGTGTAAGGTTCTTTTAAACCCATACTTTTAACGATTGTCATTTTACCCTTTCCTACACAACCGCTAACGTCTAATTTTCCGTTAGGTTTAAGTGGCAACTCTGCCGAAGGATTATCAATACAACCCCTAACTTGAAGTTTACTATTTGCACTAACTATAACGTGTCCACCAACGCCGTCTCCGGAGATGGTTATTGATAGTTTATCATTAGCGTTTTTTAAATTTGAAGCCATAAATAAAGAGGCAGTCATCGTTCTACCCAACGTTGCTGCCGTGAGTGGCGTTAGGTTATGATAACCTATTGCCTTATTTACAATTTTAGTGCTTTCAATAAGCGTTAACATTATTTGGCCGTCGTAAATTAGGCCTTTATAAAGTTTATCCATATTATTCTTTTATAGCCATAAAGACGTTTTTTTGAGAATTGCTTTTTACCTCACAACCGAATTCGTCAGTTATTTCAATCAATCTAAAACCACTATCGCATAATAGGTTTTCAATATCTTCAACGCTATGAACGTATTGAATTTGCTCTTCGTCAAATCTTTTATAGCCGTCCCCTTGTTTTTCAAAAAAAGTTAAGGTTAAATTTATTGCGTTTTTATCTTGCATAAAAGTATTGAACCATATATAACTTACTTTTTCATCGTTATCACAAAATACGTTGCCGTTTAAAACGTTTAAAAGTTTGTGTTTTGAAGATATGTCAAAAATTAAATATCCACCCTTAATTAAGCATTTGTTAAAACTTTTAAACGCCTTTTTTAAGTCTTGATAAGATAAATAATTAATTCCGTCGTTAACGGCCGAGATAAAACCAACTTTTTCAAAAGATTTTAAATTTTTCATATCTTGTTTTAGATACTCAATATTTAATTTTTCGGTTATAGATTTGTTTTTTGCTTCTTGAAGCATTTCTTCGCTAACGTCAACGCCAAAAACCGAAAAACCTTCTTTTTTTAATTTGCGAGTAAACAATCCGCTACCACAAGCACAATCTATACCCTTATTGGTTGGGGAATTTTCTTTTACTTTTTTTAAAAGGAAATTCAAAAATTCTTCATAGTTATTATCACTTATAATATCTTCGTAATATTTAGATAAAATTTCGTAAGGTTTAGCCATACTTTTACTTTTAAAAATTTTTATTTTTTATTTTTTTTGTTTTCTTGCTTCATGAAATCGTCAACTTCTTTTGACGCCTTATTAATTTCCGCTTGATGCTCTAAAACGTATCTATCACTGTCTTCTATCATACGCTTTTTACTTTCTTCAAGTCTAATTAAGTCTTTTCTTGAATAAGACTCTGGCAACGCTTCAATTTCTATATCGTAGTCGGTTATAGGCTTAATTGGTCTTTTTGAAAGAACGTAAGAAGAAACGTCTTTTTCAATATCTTCTTGCGATTTTTTATAAATTCCCCTATTCTTTTTAGCCCCCGCTACTTTATCATTTAAGAACTCGTCAAAAGTCCATTGAGAGTAGTTTGTGAAAATGAGCATAAATAGTGAAATTGAAAGTATTATAACTAAAATTATTCCAAGCATAAAGAAAAACGAGCCTGCCGAGAATAATAAGAAAATGAACGGAACTAAACTAAGCGCAACAAAGAATAAGTTCATTGGTAAAAGGCTAATAGTAAAGATAATTGAGTTTCTTATAAGTTTAAATACCGAAAGTTTATAAGTTACCGTTAACGTTAAGGTAAATAAGTACATTATTGAGAAAAATACCATTAAAACATAAGAAATTATTTTACTAATAGTTCCAAATACCGCACCCGTAGTTTCGGTTGCAAGCATAATATTAACAAGGTCAATAGACAAAAATGAAAAACCAATAACTACAAAGTATAATAAAGTACAGAAGAAAACGCTTAAAAAGTTTTTCTTAACCCCCCTAAAAAAGTCAGAGAACACGAAAACGCCTTCCGTCCAAACTAAATTTCTCATAACGTAAAATCCGCCTGATATACCAACTGATATATACGGAGAAATTATCAATGCGCCAAGGAATAAAAGCCAATCTGCGTTAAGATAAATTCTTTCAGCAAATCCCGTTAAGTATGGATAGGAAGGATATCCTATTCCAATATTTTGAGTAAATGGAACTTCATAACCTAAACCGGTGATAATTCCGTCTCTAAAAATAAAAATTAAAAAAATTGGGAATATGAATAATAAAGTGAGTAAATTAATTTTAAAAAGTTTACCTAAATTAGTTTTTATTAAATCCCAACCTAACGACCATCTGCTTGAAGGTAGAGTTCTTCTTGCGTAGTCTTCCGACTTTTCTTTACCTTCAACAAGGCGTGTTATAAACCCTTTTTTTTGTTTAGCCATAATAACCCCTTAATTACGATTTAAAGTATATTGTATATATAATATACTTTTTATCAAAATTTTTCAATCATTTTAGGCTATTTTTTAAAAATTTGCATTATAAAAGCCTAAAAACTCAAATTTGAGCAATAAAAAAACTGCAAAACCTTAAAGTTTTGCAGTTTATAGTGGAGCGGGAAACGAGACTTGAACTCGCGACACCTGCCTTGGCAAGGCAGTGCTCTACCACTGAGCTACTCCCGCATATTTTAAGATTTTCAAACCTGCCTTTATTCCACTAAAAACAAGCCCTACTTACTTAAAATATTTGGTGGGAGTTATAGGGCTCGAACCTATGACCCTCTGCTTGTAAGGCAGATGCTCTCCCAACTGAGCTAAACTCCCAAATACTATTTGCACGACTTAGTGCTTATATACTATACCAAAAACAAAAAAATTTTGCAACTATTTTTTATGCTATTTTTACAAAATTTTTAAATTTGTACGTTCTATAATTTAATGCGAAAGATAAATTTTATAATTTTTTGCGTTTTGAACTAGTTTTACGGCGAGAAAAATATTTTAAAAAAACTTATTTAAACTTTTAAAATTAAAAAATGCTAACGAAAATTCATTAGCATTTTATAAATTAATTAATCAAGTTTTAATTCTTTAACTTCTTTTTTAACCCTTAAAATAAAGTCTTCAATAGACATTGAACCTAAATCGCCTTCGCCCCTTCTTCTAACGCCTACGCTGTTTCCGTTTTCAACTTCTTTATCTCCAACGATAACCATATAAGGAACTTTATCAAGTTGAGCGTCTCTAATTTTCTTGCCTATGGTTTCAGACCTTAAATCAAGAGTAGGTCTTATGCCTTCTTCAATCAATCTGTCCCACAATTTACGGCAGTATTCTTCGCATCTATCGTTAACGTTTAAAATTGCAACTTGATAAGGTGCTACCCATAATGGCAACGCTCCTGCGTATTTTTCAAGTAATAACGCGAGTGTTCTTTCATAACAACCTAAACTTGTTCTATGGATAACGTATGGATATTTCTTTTCTCCATCGCTATCGGTATAAACCATTTCAAATCTCTTTGCAAGTTGGAAGTCAATTTGAATAGTAACGAGCGTATCTTCTTTTCCAAAAACGTTTTTAATTTGAACGTCAAGTTTTGGTCCGTAGAATGCCGCCTCGCCATCTGCTTCGGTGTAGTTAATTCCTAAATTATCCAAAATGTCTTTCATAACGTTTTGAACGCTTTCCCACTCTTCTTCGGAACCGATATATTTAGCCTTATTATTTTTATCCCATTTACTAAAACGATAAGTAATGTCTTTATCTAAACCCACCGCTTTCATCATATAAAGCATTAAGTCAACGCAACCTTTAAACTCGTTTTCAAGTTGACTAGGAGTGCAAGCAAGGTGTCCTTCTGAAATAGTAAATTGTCTAACCCTTATAAGTCCGTGCATTTCTCCGCTTTCTTCATTTCTAAAAAGAGTTGAAGTTTCGTTAAAACGCATTGGTAAATCTCTATAACTTCTTGGTTTGTTTAAATAAACTTGGAATTGGAAAGGACAAGTCATTGGACGAAGTGCAAAACACTCTTTTCCGTCTTCTTCACTTCCAATAACGAACATACCCTCTTTATAGTGGTCCCAGTGGCCTGAAATACGATAGAAATCACTCTTTGCCATGAGCGGAGTTTTAGTTAAAATATAGCCTTTCTTTTGCTCGTAATCTTCAACGAATCTTTGTAATACTTGAATAGTTCTAGAACCCTTTTCAAGTAAAACGGGTAAACCTTGTCCCAAAGTGTCAACCGTGGTGAAATAGCCAAGTTCTCTACCAATTTTATTATGGTCTCTAAGTTTTGCTTGTTCAACCATTTCCAAGTATTCGTCAAGTTCACTTTTTTTAGCAAAAGCAGTGCCGTAAATACGAGTGAGCATTTTATTTTTGCTATCCCCACGCCAATAAGCACCCGTTAACGAAGTGAGTTTAAACGCTTTTACCTTTCCCGTTGAAGGAAGGTGTGGTCCACGACAAAGGTCTGTAAACGCTCCTTGTTTATAAAAAGATATAGTTTCGCCGTCTTTTAAGTCTTCAATGAGTTGAACTTTATAAACTTCTTTAAAACTTTTCATAAGTTTGATTGCGTCTTTTTTAGGAAGTTCAAATCTTTCAATAGGCAAATCGCTTTTAATAATTTTTTTCATTTCTTCTTCAATTTTAGAAAAATCTTCCAAAGAAATCGGCGTTTTAAAATCAATATCGTAATAAAATCCGTTGTCAACTACAGGTCCGATTGCTAAATTACAAGTAGGGAAAATGTTTTTAACCGCTTGCGCTAAAATATGCGAACAAGTGTGACGATAAATTTTTAATCCGTCTTCATCTTTTAAAGTGATTATTTGAACTAAATCGTTTTGCTTCACTTCAAAAGAAAGGTCAACTAATTCTCCGTTTACCTTACCTGCAACTGCGTTTCTTGCTAATCCTTCGGAAATGGTAAGCGCAACTTCTAAAACGGTTGCTTTATCTTTTACTTCTAAAATTGATTGATTAGGCAAAAGTATATTCATAAATTTCTCCTTAACGCTAATATATAGTTTTGCGTTTTTTAAATAAAAAATCCTTAAACTCCAAATGAGTTTAAGGACGATGTTAACCGCGGTTCCACCTTAATTGCCGTTAGGCCACTTTGCGAGTATATAAGTCTACTCAAAACTTGGGCTAAATAGGTGGTTTCGCCTTGTCTTTACTTATTTATCGCCTTCCAGCAAAACGGCGACTCTCTATAAAATACTTAAAAACGCTACTTGTCCTATAAACTTCCCTATTAAAGTGTAATTATTATATAACTTTGTTCAGACTTTTGTCAACCGTTTTTTGCTTTATTGCAAATAACTTTCTGAAAAGCGTATTCTGTTTTCAAAAAATGCCTTAATATATCTCTCATCTTCCTCTGGAAGAGAAGACGATATTTCTACTAACCCCGCCCCCGAAAGTAAAATTTCCTTTATTACGGGTAATTGGTTTTTAGATGGGTATAATAAACTAATTTTGTTCAGTTTTATAAACCTTTTATCGTACACGTTGCCGTTTTCATAGTACACTTTTTTATTAGACTTATCCTTTATTAAATAGGTTATAAAGTCTTTTAATTGCAAAGAATTAAAGTTTACGGGAATATAGGAAACTATCTCTTTCCATTTCTCTTTTAAAGGCTTCATCCTAAAATTAAAAATCCCGTCAATAGAGTATTCATCGTAATTTTTTAGTTTTCTTATAACGTATCTTTTGTCTTCTTCAACGTCAGCCGAGATTAACGACGTTATGAGTAAATCGTATTCAATAGGAGTTAGTCCGCTAACTTTAACGTTTTTAATAAAGAAATTATATTTATAATTTACCGCAATTATATCTGCTATTTTATCTTCCAATTCCATTATAAATAAATCTTTATACTCGTCGTAAACGTCAAATTTAATTTCACACCTATTCGTTTCAACTTTGTAATAAGACTTTACGTTTATACTGCTTGTTAACTCGGCTAAACTATTCTTTATATATAATATATTATTGTTTTTTAAACTGCTTTCCGTTATCTTAATTTCGCTCATACAATAAGTTTATGCTATTATAAAAATTTTAATTAAAAGATTTTATTGTTTTTAAGGTATCTTTTTTATTTTTAATAAAAACCCTAAATAATATTTTGTAGATTTCTGACAAAAGTATAATACTACTTGATAATAATATGCACTTAATCCAAGTTATTATGGGTAATTTCACCGTTCCAAAGAAAGTTCCAAAACACTGTGTTAAAATTATTTGAACTATAAAGGTTAAAGCAAAAACGTATAACATTGGTTTGTTGCTTTTTAAATTTTTTATAATGCTCGTGCTTCCAAGTTCCCTGCAATTAAAGGCGTTGAATAATTGGAAAAGCGTAAAGATTGTAAAAATAATTGTTTTTAGTTCGCTTTCATTACAGTTTAGGAAATTATATTTATATTGAGATATTAATAAAGAACACGTAACTATTGAGTGAATAAAAATTTTCGCAATCATTTTTTTACTTAAAATATTATTACTTCTTTTTACGGGCTTGTTATTCATAAGTTCAAAGCCCCTTGACTCTAAACTTAAAGTTAAGGCTGGCGGGCCGTCCATTATTATATTTATCCATAGTAATTGCAAAGTAGTAAAAGGATTTTCAAGGCCTAAAAGTAAAGAAACCACTATAAACATAACCGCCGTTAAATTTACCGATAACTGAAAGGTTATAAACCTTTGAAAATTTTGATAAACGTTTCTTCCAAAAGATATTGCGGTTATAATAGTTGAAAAAGAGTTGTCAAGTAAAACTATATCGCTTGCTTCTTTGGTTATTTCCGAGCCACTTCCCATAGCGATTCCAATATCTGCGTGTTTTATTGCGGGTGCATCGTTAATTCCATCACCCGTTACCGCTACCACTTCGCCTAATTCTTTTAAAAGTTTTACTATTCTAAGTTTACTTTTTGGCGTGCTTCTTGCAACGACTTTTATGTGTTTTAATTTATTTTTTAAACTTTCATCATCTAATTCGTCAAGATATTGAGCGTTTACGACTTCACTTTTATTACTTGCAATTTTTAATTCTTTTGCAATAGAAAAAGCAGTATCGTAATTATCGCCCGTTAGCATTTTTACGGCTATACCCGCCTTTTTACACTCTAAAATTGAGTTGTAAACGTCTTTTCTTACGGCGTCCATAATTAAAACGTACCCGTCAAACGTAATTTTTTCGTTTTCCTTGTGAGAAAAGGCTATAACTCGCTTGCCGTCTTGTTGATAAAATTTAATTTCGTTTTCTAATTTGATTTTTTCGGATTGAGTTAAATCTATATTATTAATAATTATTTCAGGCGCACCTTTAAAATAGGTTATTAAATTGCCGTCTTGTTTAATAGTCGTAGACATGTACTTAATCTCGGAAGAAAACGGCGTTCTATCTAAAACTTTATACTTATCTCTAATATTTTTGTAAACCTTGTTTTTTTCGTCTATAAACCTAAGCAAAGCACACTCGGTTGCGTTGCCAATATCTAACACGGTTTTCCCTTTATACGAAAGGTCTGCACTACTATTTACGCAAATATTATTTTTGATAAACTCTTGACTTCCTTCCTTATAATACGAAATTTTAACGACTTTCATTTTGTTTTCCGTTAACGTGCCCGTTTTATCCGAACAAATAACCGAAACACAACCAACCGTTTCAGACGCTACCAATTTTTTTATTAAAGCGTTAGATTTGAAAAGTTTCACAACGTTTAACGTTAAAGAAATTGCCACCGTTGTCGGAAGCCCTTCTGGTACGGAAGCGACTATTAAAACTATTGAAGATAAAAAGGCTTCTTCAACCGTTTCAAAACTAACGTTATTGTTAACGTAGAGTTGAGTCATAGTTAAAATCAAAACGAAAGCCGATGCAATAAGACCTAAACTTGCAACGAATTTACCTAATCTATCTAATTTTTCTTGAAGGGGAGCAGATACGATGTTTTTTACTTGAATATCCGATGCTATAATCCCCATTTCAGCGCTATCTCCAACGGCACTAACGAGCATTTCCGCACTTCCGCCAACTACGAAAGTACCGCTATACACCATATTTTTTCTCTCGGCAAGCGGAGTTTTGTCTTCTAAAACTACGTCGCTAAACTTTTTAACGGCTTTACTTTCGCCCGTTAGCATTGATTCATCAACGGATAACTCCCTTGAAGAAATTAGTCTGCCGTCCGCTAAAATTTTATCACCACTTTCAAGCAAAATAATATCGCCAACTACTATTTCTTTTTGATTAATAAGTTTAATTTCCCCGTTTCTTCTTACTTTAACTACTTGCGTATCGTATATTTTATTTAGCATATCAAAAGCCTTTTGCGACTTTCCTTCCATATATACGGTTAAAAAAGTGCTTACCGATATTGCAAATATAATGCCTATACACTCGTAAAAATCACTTTCAACTCCCTTTAAAGCCTTACCGATATTTACGCCCAAAGTGATAATCATAGCAATCTCTAAAATTATCAACATAGGGTCAAGCATAGCGTCGGTTATTTTTTTTAGTAAACTTTTACCCTTGGCTTTTTTTATTACGTTTTCGCCGTGCTTTTGTCTTGATTTTTTAACTTGCACGTCGCTTAATCCTTGATAGTTTGACTCTAAATCTTTAATTACGTTTTCAATAGTTTTAGTATATTCTTTCATAGTTCACCCAATTTAAGATATTACGAAAATCCCTTAAAAATGATTATTAATAAAATTAGTATTAAAATATTTACATTTTTATTTTATAGTGATATAATTAAATTAAATCAAATTATACTAGGTGAAATTATGGAAAACGTTTTGAAAATAGATATTAACGGATATAACGCTGAACTTCCTATTCTCGCTTTACCTTCTGGAATTAAAATTGCATTTTTTAATCTGCACGGCAATAGCGAAATGACCGAACACTGCGGAAAAGAACTTGCTAAATTATTAACCGACTGCGAAGTTATTATTACGGCGGAATCAAAGGGCTTACAATTAGCACACGTGGTTGCAAGGGAACTTAATCAACACTATTACGCAGTTGCAAGAAAATCTAAAAAGTTATATATGCAAGACGGTATTGATATTACGATTGGTTCGTCTATAACAACGGGCGAAGTACAAAAATTATACCTTTCTAAACACGATGTTGAACTTATTAAAGGCAAAAAAGTTGGAATCGTTGACGACGTCGTTTCAACCGGCGCTTCACTTAAAGGTCTTGAAGAATTAGTTTTAAAAGCGGGCGGAATACTTCATAAAAAGGCTTTCGTTTTAGCCGAAGGCGACGCAAAAGAAAGAAAAGACATTATTTATCTTCAACATATCCCTGTAATGTAAACTTAACTAAAACAAAAAACTCTTTTTCAAAAGAGTTTTTTTCTTTTTATTAACAAGGTTCGTGTTGACTTTTATATAATATAATAGTACACTAAATATATAAAATCACGTAAGGTAAAGAGTATGGGTATAGTATTATTGACAGCCCTAGGCGTTGGCGGAGCAACGGTCGTTGGGGCTTTAATTGGATTTATTTTTAAAAACACTTCGCATAAATTTAACGATATTATTTTAGGATTTGCGTCAGGCGTAATGCTTTTTGCTGCGATTGTGGGTTTGATTTTGCCAGCGGTTAGTTCTGGTAGTATTACCGATATAATTTTTTCAATAGTTGGAATTTTTTTAGGAGCAATTACTATTAATTTTATTGATAAACTTGTTCCGCACTTACATAATTTAGTAAAATTAGATAGCGAAACTCACCCTAAAAACGTAGCAAACTTTAATAAAGTTATGCTTTTCGTAATTGCTATTGCAATTCATAATTTCCCAGAAGGCATAGCGTCTGGCGTGGGTTTTGGTAGCGGAAATATTTCAAACGCTTTAACTATTGCAGGGGGTATCGCTCTTCAAAATATTCCAGAAGGTATGGTTATTATTGCTCCATTACTTTCTTCGGGAATATCTAAAAGAAAAACTTTATTAATTGCGTCTTTAACGGGTTTAATTGAAGTTGTAGGTACTTTTATAGGATATTTTGCAATTTCTATATCTTCTATGATTTTGCCGTTTGCATTATCGTTTGCGGGCGGAACTATGATTTACGTTATAAGCGATGAAATGATACCCGAAACTCACTCGCACGGAAACGAAAGGGGTGCAACCTTTTCACTACTTTTCGGACTTTGCTTAATGCTCGTATTTGACGTGTTAATTTAAAATTTAAAAAAATTAAAAGCGATTGTAAAATTTTTACAATCGCTTTTTTATTTGTATCTTTATATTTGTAAATTGTCAAGCAAGGATTTTACGTCGCTTTGATTTTCTTTATCTACTTTAACTACTTCATTATATTCCAAAATTGCTTTTTCCCTTTTGCCTTTATTAAAAATTATTCTAAACCATCTTTTTACTAAATAATAAGGATATAAAATTGGATATTTTTGTAGTCTATTATATCTTAACTTTAAACTGCTATAAGGTAAAAATATCCTACTTAATAAATACTTAAATTTACTTGGCGTTTTAACTTTTGAAACCGCCACGTTATTTTCTAAACTTCCGTAAACTCCGCCTGATAAAACGTATTTTTCTAAATTCACGCTTAATTGGTCGGGCTCTTTATTAAGTAGCCAAACGTCTGATAGGTTTTTAACTGCGTTTGCAAAGGTTAAAAGCCCTGACATTTTTAATAAATTTTCTCTATCTTCATTACAAAAATCTATCATAGTATTTAAAATATAAATATCAATAAAAGGTCTAACCCCACAACCGCCCCATTTTAAGTGGTTTGCAACGTGAGAAATTATATACAAATAAAAGAAATCGTCTTTCATTTCGTATAAATAATCAGTCTTTTTAACTGCGTTATCCCAAACGGAAGATAAAATCTTTGTTAATTCGGCACTTGTTTCCCTTGCTAAAAGCGAGTAATGAAGTTCCAAATGCACGTTAGTTTGAGAATATAATTGAGCATCGTGATTACCTATTAAATTACACTTATAATTTAAATTTTCTTTTAAAGCAGAAATTGCTAAATCTAAATGCTCTTTTTTAACTAAAATATCAATATCACAACTCGTTCTAAGCCAAGGTTCTTTATAATAATTTTTGATAACCGCACCTTTTAAGGGAATAAAAGGTATTTTTGCTTGCTCAAAAGTTTTACAAATTTGCTCGTATTCATACTGCATTTGTTCGTGGCGAAGGATTGCTAAATTCCTTTCGTGCAAAAATAGTTTTTCTTCTTCACTATCGCCACTAATTAAGCCCTTTTGAACTAATGCGTCGCCAACCAAATGCGCTAAATCGTGACATTTAGATAGGTTGAACAAAGGTTTAAGCAACTCTTTTGATATTAAATTTTTAATTTCTTGTGAAAGTTCACTAGAAAACTCATAGCGAATTAACGCAAAAAACACTTTCTCAACCGATTGTTGCATACCTTTCTCCTTTTTAAACTTTAAAATTTTTTAATATAACTTATTTTTCGTGTTCGTTATTGATATTATATCTTTTTCTAAAACAGATTTTTGAAATTGCGTAAATTAAAAACGCAATTAAAATAAAGCCTAAAACGTATATGAAAAACACTAAAAAATAAGGAAGTAAATCGTATATATCTTTTAAAATTACTAACGTAGTTTTAACGTGCCTGCTAACGTAGAACATATTAAATTCTTTTGAGGCAATAGGCGTTAACGTTTCGTTAAATATTTGTGCTATTATAAGGGCTATCCAAAATACTACCACGCCTTTCAAAAAGAATTTGAAATTAAGTTTGTCCTTGCTTAAAAGTATACACAAAACTGAACTCGTTATCATTAAAGCGTGGTGAAGCATAGTTTGAATTAAAATTCCTAAAAGCGAAGTGCTAAAAACTTGCGCTGGATACGCCATTACTATAAGTCCGCCAAACAAAGCGAAAAATGCGTTGTATGAAATTAAATAATCTCCAATTTTATTCTTTTTAGTTAGTAAAATTAAAGGCAATACGTATAGCGGAGTAGAACAAAATTGAAATGGAAAAATCTTCCAATCGTAATTAAAGACTAAACGCCCGTTCTCAACGGAAAAACTATACGTTATTTGCTTATAAATTTCAAACACGAACATAATAAGCCACATATAAAATACCGCTCTATAAATCCTTTTTTGACTTGCATTTTTTAATTTTACACACAAAAATACACATGCGAAAATCGTTAAAATTAAGCACAATATATGATATAGACCAAATGGAATTGGTTTATAGTCCGTTTTAAATTTAAAAAAATCTAACACACTACTTATTATTTTCATTTGTTAATCTTCTCTCCCCGTTAAAAATCCTTCTTCGTTAAGCCCGAAAAAATCGTTTTGCCTTAACGCTTCATACAAAACTATCGCAACGGAATTTGATAAGTTTAAACTTCTTAAATTCCCGAACATCGGTATTCTTAAAGTTTCTTCATAATGTTCTTTTAAAAGTGGCTCGGGTAAACCGTGAGACTCCTTTCCAAAAACCAAAAAGTCCCCGTCTTTAAAAGTCTGATTAGTATACACCTTTTTACCCTTCGTTGATAAAAAATGGAAATTTGAGCCATTATAATGTTTCAAAATAAGTTCTTCTAAACTATCAACGTAATGAACGTCTAAATACTGCCAATAATCAAGCCCTGCTCTTTTTAAGTGCTTGTCCGAAATTTCAAAGCCTAACGGCTTAACTAAATAAAGCGAACTATTAGTTATAGCGCAAGTCCTTGAAATGTTGCCCGTATTTTGCGGGATTTCTGGTTGTACGAGTACGATGTTAAACTTCATTTTTCTTCCTTTAATTTCCACGTTTTTTTAAAGATATTAATCTATAACCCTTTTTTAACGGCAATATTGAGTGAGTTTCGTCATTTCTTCCGCCACCAACAATTTCGCCGTTTGAATTACTTATTAACGTGCTATTTTTCGTTAAAACTACAAACGGAACTCCAAACAAATAAGAATAAGTTTTTATAATATAACTAAACTGCGGTTTTTCTTCACTAAAAATAAGTGCAACGATTAAATCCGCATCGCAAATTGACATTGCTTTAACGCTTTCAAAATTATACAAATCGTCGTCTACTAAAACACCGATTTTCCCTTGTGAAGTTTGAAAAATTTTATGGCTACCGCCTATTGAAAAAGCACTAGCATCATAATTAAGGCACATATCTTGAATACCTAGAAGTTTGCCCTTATCTGCAACTACACAAGATTTTCTTTTTATTCCGTAATTATCTGAAAACGCCCCCGATATTAAAACTTTTGATGAAATTTTGCTAACTTTTGCAAAATTAGTAAGCAGACTTTCACTTCCGTTTAATTCATTTTTATAATTTATTTTATTGAGTCCGTTTTGATTAAAAATTATTATTTTGTCGTCTTTATAAACTTCGTTTTTGACTTCAAAAACACTATTTTTTGTATTTAAGTATAATTCTACCATAAAATCCCTATAAAAGCACCTAAATTATTATACTTAAATTAAAATTAAAATGTTAACGCTGATTAAAAACAATCTTCAACTATTTTTAAAACTTCTTGACTATTTTTTGAACTAAAAACCCTTTCTTTAAACTTTTTACTATCGTAAACGCCTTTTAAGTAAAAAGACATTTGCTTTCTAAAAATTACGGCACTTCTTTCGCTTCCGTATCTACTAACTAATAAGTTTAAATGCTTTATTATGCACTCTTTTAAAGTGAACGGTGGTTTTTCGTTTAAAATTTCGCAAAAGATTAACGGATTTTCTATCGCTCCACGAGCAATCATAACCCCGTCTGCCCCCGTTCTTTCCATCATTAAATCGGCGTCTTCTTTACTAAAAATTCCGCCGTTTGCTATAACGGGAATTTTTACTTTGCTTTTAGCCTTTGCTATTTCTTCGTAATTACAAGGCCCTGAATATATCTTATCTTTAACTCTGCCGTGAATAGTTATTAAATTTGCACCGCTATCTTCACACATTTTAGCAAATTTTGAAGTTATAAAATTATTTTCAGTTATTCCTATTCTAAACTTTACGGTGGTAGGTTTACCACTTTTTGCTACGCTACTTATAATTTTAGACGCAGTTTTTAAGTCGTTTAATAAATAACTGCCTTCTTTATTATTATATATTTTAGGCATAGGACAACCCATATTAATATCAATAACGTCAAACGGCTCTAATATAGATGAGGACGCAATTTCTCCAACTATTTTGCTATCGCTTCCAAAAATTTGTACGGCTTTAACCCCTTCTTCGTTATAAAAATGTAATAATTCTTTGGATTTTTCATAAGAGTATTTTAAGCCTTTACAACTAACCATTTCAGTAAAACAAAGCCCTGCGCCTAAATCTTTACAAATAACGCGCATCGCCGAATCGGAAAACCCTGCCAACGGAGCAAGAAATAAATTATTTTTAATAATTAAATCTTTAATTTTTATTTCTTTAATTTTCATTTTTCGTTAAATTATAATATTTATCAAGTTCCCTTGCGGACAAGTTTTTTATTTGCTTGCCGTCTTTTAAAACCGCTTTTTCAAGCCTTTCAAATCTATCAACAAATTTATCTGCGGACAATTTTAAAGCGATTTCACCGTCTACGTTTAATTTTCTTACGGCGTTTACCGCACTAAACAATAAGTCGCCACACTCTTTTTCAATTTCTTTAACGTCGTTTTTTAGTACGGCAGACTTAACTTCTTCAATCTCTTCGTAAATTTTAGAAAAAACTTCTCTAACGTCTTCAAAATCAAAACCACACTTACTTGCCCTACCGCCTACTTTTTGCGAGTATATTACCGCTGGAAAGCACCTTGGAACACTTCTTAAATACTCGGTATCGTTTTGATAACCCTTTTCTATTCCTTTGTTTTTATTCCAATTTGATAAAGCGCTATCTGCGTCGCTTGCCTTATCTTTCCCAAAAACGTGGGTATGCCTTGTTATGAGTTTTTGACAAAGATTAGATAACACGTCTTTTTTAGTAAAGGCGTTTTCTTCTTCGCCAAACAATATGTAAAACGCCGTTTGAAGTAATACGTCGCCCGTTTCTTCAATAATTTTATCATCGTCTTTTGATTCTATTGCGTCAATTAACTCGTAACACTCTTCAATTAAATTAATTTTAATGCTATCTGGGGTTTGAACCTTATCCCAAGGACAGCCGTTTTCTCCCCTTAAAATTCTTAAAATTTCTAAAAGGTCGGAAAAATCAAATCTTTGTTTATCTATAAGCGAGATTTTAGGAATATAAATTGACGTTGAATAATCGTAAATTTTTAATCTATCCAATTTAAAAACTTCAATTTTTTTATTAATCTCGTTAGAAACTACGTTAATTTTTACGTCTTCACCAACTTCGTTTATAAGTTTAAGTTTAATTTCGCTTGCAACGTGAACATTGTCTATATTATAAATTACTGCGGGAAGGGATAAACTTTCGCCTTTTAATAAGTCGTAAGCGGTATAAAGAGAACAAGAAGAAAGGCTAACGTTTAATTTTTCCAAGCATTTAGACATATTGGAAACACCTGCAATTAAATTTACGTTTTTATGCCTTTTTAAAATTTCGCAAACCGACCTGTCTTCAACGGCACAACCGTCAACGAGATAGGTTATTTCACCGTCTTTTGACATATTAATTACTTCTTTTGCTAAATTTTTATTCAAAGTGTCAAAATTTTTACTCTTTAAATAAACGTAATCTAAACTAACTACGTCTTCTTTAATTTTCTTAATTTGAGAAAAGGATTTGGTTAAATTCGTTCTTACTACGACCTTTTGAGAGTTTTTAATTATATCAAAGGCTTTTAAGGTTAAATCGCCGTAATCAGAGCCAAGTCCTATTAAGTTTATTTTATTCATAATAAAATACCTACTTTAAACTTCTATTAGATATATAATACACCAAATCTAAAAAACACGCAACCACATAACAAACTATATCGGTAATTACTACGCCAAAAATGTTTATTGACGGGATATTTAATAAAATAATTGTTAAAATTATTTTTATTAGCGACGCTATTGACGATGAAATACAAGGAGCGTACAATTTTCCCGTTGCAATAAGGAGCGAACTTAAAGTTTGCATAAGTGGTAAAAACACAACGGACAAAGATGCTATTTTTAGCATATGCACAGTCGTTATTTTATCGTATAAACTCAATTTAGGATACAAAACTCCAACTACAAGTTTTGAAAAGACTAATAATAGCCCGCCAAAAATTAGGGCTAAAACCAAAGTTAAATAAATTGATTGTTTCCCCTTTTTAAATTGATTTTTAAAATTGTTTTTTTCTTGCGCAACGATAGGAACGCTAGTTATAGCAATTCCGTATAAAAGTGCAACAGGAACACCCACGATAGATTCTACTACTCCTGAATATAGCCCGTATAAAGAAGTTGCAAGCGGGGTGTATTTATTTAGAATATTTAATATTAAAAAACTTTCAATAGTTCTAACGAGTGGAAGTATTAAGGTTGAAAGCATTATTGGGAAAATCGTTTTAATTAGTAAATTATAACTTATTTCTTTATTTTCGTTCAGTCTATTTTGATTTTTTTTACTCGTAATAATAAAATAAATTGCAACCACGATTTCAGAAATAGTAACGGCAACTACCGCAAAAGTTGCAGAAAGAACTACGTTATATCTAAAAATATAGGCTAAACTTAAACCAAAAGCAAGTTTTATAACTTGTTCAAAAATTTGTGATAAAGCGGTGGGTTTCATATTAGCAAAGCCTTGATAATACCCCCTATAACAACAAATAATACTAACCGCAACTACTGACGGAGATATTGCCAAATATCCAAGCGTTGCGTTGCTATCACCCTGAATTTTTGCAATATAATAAGAAAAACAGCCTAAAAACAAACTGCCAAGTAGTCCTATTAAAACGAAAAATTTTAATGACTTTTTTAACACTAAATTTGCGTTATAGCCGTTTGCTATAAGTTTAGAAATTCCGTTTGGAACTCCCGTTGAAGAAAGGGTTAAAAGTATAGAATAAAGCGGAAATACCATTTGATAAATTCCTATACCTTCCGCACCCAAAATATTAGTTAAAGGAATTCTATATAAAGCACCTATAATTTTAGTTATAAAACCGCCTAAACAAATTATAAAAGCACCTTTAAACAACAGGTTTTTTTTAAAAGAAAAAGCGGAAGTCATAATTCCGCCCCCATAGCAATAATTTGCGATGCCATTTTTAATAGTTTTATTTCTTCGGCATTACTTTCAGATTCTTCTTTATCTAATAATACGATTGCTCCTAAACTTTCGTTTTTTTGAGAAATTATTGGAATAATCGTTTGTGATTTGTATTTTAAACTATCCCCAACGAAAAGTTTTATTAGTTTTTTGCTATTTAACACACTGATTGAAATATTCTTTTTTTCTTTTATAATATTAAAAGCGTCTATCGTTATTTTTTTGCCCTTAAACTCGCTAGCGTTATCACTTGTTAAAATAACGTTTTCTAAATCTAAAATTAGTAACGGTTTATCTATTAACGAAGTTAAACTTTTAAGAACGATTTGCGTTGCATTTTCTATATTTTTAACTACCGAATATTTTTTTAATATAATTTTATTATCTAAAACTTCAAATTCTATATGGTCGTTTACGTTTAAATTTAGCGTTTTACGAATATCGTTAGGAATAACGACTCTGCCTAAATAATCTATTCTTCTAATTACGTTAACACTTTTCATAAAAAACTCCTTTTTTGCTTGAATTTCACAATCGTAGTCTTTGCAAAAAAGGAGTTATTATGTAATTTTAATTTTTTAAATATATATTTCGTTTATAGTTAAAAACTCTAAAATTTTAGACGTTGGAACTGCATAGCCGTTTACGAATTTATCCGTTTCCCCGTTTCTATCGCAAGCGTAATTAATACCGCAAATTTCGTAGTCGTAATTAATTAAAACCCCACCGGACGAGCCGTTGTTTATAGGTGCGGTATGCTTAATAACTGAAAACTTTACGTCAGTTAATAAAGGAGAAACGTCTGAAATATTAATTTTCTCATACCCTTCAACCTTTCCCATAGTAATACTATTTAACTTACCTAACGGATTTCCTATCGCAACCACTTTTGAACCCGAGGTTATATCCCCGTTTGAAAAAGGTAAAATAGAGTATGATTTGCTTTCGTCTTTTGCTTTAAATTTAACAACCGCTAAATCGTAAGAAGCATCAGCACAAACCACGCTAACGCTATCAATTTCGTTAGCATAACAATCGTAAATTCTATATCCGTTAACGTTATCGTAAATAACGTGATTATTCGTTAAAGCGTAATAATACGTTCCTAATAAGCCGACTTCTTTTTTGAAAATAACCCCACTTCCGTCAGAGCCTTCGTAATATTTTTTACCACCTTCGCCAATCACTTGTTTGCCAAGCGACCTAACTTTAACAGACGCCGTTATAATTTCGCTTTCGGTTATATTATTCAAAACAGAAACGTCTTCACTATCCATACTTATAACGCAACCGCTAAAAGAAAAAAAACATAATATTGATATTATAATTATTGCAAAAGTATTTCTAATTTTCATATTAATAGTATATTATAAAACGCCTAAAAAGTAAATAAATTTTAAAATTTTTTAAAAATAAAAACACGCAAAATTAACTTTTACTTAAAATAGCGTGCTTTAAATTTATTATTTTTTTACTTTTTTTGACATTTTTCGCCAAAGGCTCTTATATTACGACAAAAATAAGATAGGCTTATTGCTTTACGCCACCTAATTATTTTGTTATAATATAATTAGTTTTTAAAATCAGAACGACCTAAAACGTAATCAATAGAAACGTTAAAATATTTTGTTATCATATCTAAAATTTCAAGGGTTGGCAAATAATTTTTTGAAAGCCAACGTGATATATTGCTTTTATCAAAAAAGCACTCTTGACTAACCTTGTAATGACTAACGCCCTTTTCATTACAAAGTTTTTCAAATCTAACTTGAAAGGTTTCGTTTGAAGACTCAATATAATCGTTTTTATCAGTTCTGCCTAAAAGATAGTTTATAGAAACTTTAAAATAATCTGCCATCTTAATAAGAGTTGAAGTTGTTGGCACAATCCCATAAACAAGTGCATTTGATAATGAACGATAATCAAAATTACCTGCTTTTGCTATATCAGCCTTTTTTAAATAAGTTTCAATAGCAAGTTCGTTTATTCGTTTTTGAAAAGAAGTTAAAATAGGCATATCTATTCTCCTATACGGTTGGTAAATTATTAATTACCTTTATACGTTAGGTGCATTATTGTATTTAAACACCTAATTATAGTATAGGAATTTTATAAGAATTATTAGGTGGCGTATAGCCATTGATAGAATACTAAGGAGAAATTATATGAAAATACTAACAAAAAAATGGGCAGAAAAACACAACCAAGTAAGATTTATACACGCATTAAAGCAATTTAACGCACAAAAAATGACACAAGAAAACGTTATACTTGAAAGCAAAAATAATTTTTATAATAATATAGAAAAAGATTTTGAGTCTATTAAAAGATTCCACAAAACGGAAGTAATTGAAAAATTATTTAAGACAAAAATTAATAAAAATAAAGAATTGATATTATCTTTACCTAAATCCATATCCGATAAAATTACGGATATTAACACACTTATTTTTGGATATGCAAATAAAGAAGACAAGAAACTTTTAACGTCTTATGCAAAAGATATATTAAATATTATTGAAAAAGATGCTGAACGAGCAAACATATTAACTGAAATTGCGGAAGATTATTTGCCCGAAGAGTTTACACTTGATAAATTAGTTGGAGAATTAGCCTATCAAGAATATTCAAATAGTAAAGATTATTTTTTTAATATTGGCGGTTTAACTATTTGCATTGAAAATTATCAAATTATAGAACGTGAAAAATTTAAAATAAACCTATGGGAAGAAAATAACCCTTTAACTTTATGGACTACCCTTTACGCTGGGGAATTATATTATATTTCAAATAACCGATATGAATTACACTTATTATTTATAGATGGAGATAAATATGCAAATGAAACTTATTGGTATTTTACTTTAAGTGGAACAAATATCAAGTTTATTAAAAACGATATATAAATTATAAAATTTTTTTACTAAAAAACCGCTATTCAATAGCGGTTTTTAAATTAAATTTCTTCAATTTTATTAGGTTTTATAAAGATTAAATTTATTATTAAAGCAACAACGTATAAGCAAAGGGTGCATAATAAAACGTTTTGGTAAGCAACTGCTTTATCAGAAAGGCTAATTATTAATTGTGCCATTTGATTTCCCGTTAAACCTGCAAACGCCCACGCTGAAAGTGCAACACCGTGAATTGACGAGATTTTTTTCATACCAAAGTGGTCGGAAAGTAGAGTTGGTAAATTACTAAATCCACCGCCATAGCCTGCGTTAACCATAAATAACAAGGCTAAAACGACTATAACTGAGATAATAGATTTATCAAATCCGTTTGTAAAGCCTAAAATTAAAGCGCCACAAGTAACTAAAATTTCACTTATTAAAATTATTTTATACATCGTGTTTCTGTCTTTTAAGCCGTCTGCCAAAGCGGAATAGCCAAGTCTACCACCAGCATTAAATATAGCACAAATAGCCCCTATTAAAGCAGGTGCTAAACCGATAATCGTGATAAGTGATTTTTCGTTTGAAATAATTGCTAATCCACAAGTTATATTGATATAGAAAACAAGCCAAATACCAATAAACGTTTTATTTTTAAATACTGAAAACTTTGAAAAGAATTTTTTTATTGGATGCTCGTCTTTATCGTGATGAATTTCTACCCAATCGGCAGGTTTTTTCAAAAGTAAATGTCCAATAAACATCATAACGAAATATACGCCTGCTAAAATAAAGAACATTGTGTAGATTTCAATTCCGCTTGCCATCATCGCTTCCATAATAGGAGTTGCAATAGCCTTTGCAGCACCGAAACCTGCCACCGCTAAACCCGTTGCTAATCCCTTGTTGTTTTTAAACCAAAGCATTAACGTTTTTACGGGTGAAAGATATCCAAGACCTAAACCAACACCCATTATACAGCCGTAGCAAATTAAAATACCCACAAGGCTTTTTAAATAAATGAATAAAGCAGTACCTAAAAGTCCTATTGCAAAGCAAACAGCAGCAATAAGTGAAGATGCGTGTATATTCTTTTCAACCACGTTGCCCATAAACGCTGCCGACATACCTAAAAAGAATATTGCTAGCGAAAACGCCCACTCAACGCTTGGAATACTTGCACCTATATAAGAAGCAATTTGTGATTTAAACGTACTCCAACAATAAACTGTACCAATACTACAATGAAGTAACAATGCTGGAATAGCTGCTCTAATCCACTTATTTGTGCGCCATCCACCTTTCTTTTGTTCTGCATTACTCATAACATTCAATTCCTTTCATACGAATAATTTCTATTTTTTCTCAAAACCTCAACTATT